>NZ_KB907307.1:4106262-4422129 GCF_000381925.1 Nocardia sp. BMG111209 | reverse complement strand
CGATTCGATGGCAGCATGAGCCTACGGATTTCCGTATCGGTGGGATGCGCAGGGGGATGCCAATGCGGGCGGCAGCCGAGTTCGATTTCGCCGGGATCGGCGCGTCATGACCTCGTCACAGCTGATGACGACACGACCGCGGCGGATGCCCGCTCGGGACGAGTCCATATCGCATCGAACGGCGCTCCGCCTGCGCGGTTGTCTGCCGGCCCGGGACGACACGCCGGGCTGGATCAGGTTTCTCGCGATACCGGCGGTAGCGCTCGCGGTGGTCACCGCCATCGTGACGGCTGCCGACGCCCGGTCCGCCCGCGGCGGTATCGAGATGATCGGCGGCCACACCGCACCCACCGTCACCGCGACCGAGGACCTGTCGTTCGCGATCGCCGACATGGACGCGCAACTGGCGAATATCGTTCTGGCGGGCAATGATCCGGCATTGGCGCCGGTTCGAGATACGGCGATGCGCGGCTACGAGCAACGCCGCAGCCAAGCCGACGCCGACCTCCAGCAAGCGATGACCATCGTCACCACCGACGCCGCCGTCCAGCAGATCCGCGAGATACTCGACCGCTTCGGCGGATACGAGGCCCGCGCCGCCGACACCATTCAGCTCGACGAAATCGACCAGGGAGGCGCCGGGAGCCCGTCCGCCCGCACGCTGGCGGATTTCCGGACGGCCACCGGCCTGATTCCCGACTTGCTCTCGCGCGCACAGCAACTCGCCGACACCAACAGCGCGGTGCTGGAACGGTCCTACCACGGCAGCGTGCACGCCGCGACGATCGCGCGAATCCATCTCGCGCTGCTGGGAGCGGCGCTGTCGGCCACCCTGATCGGCCTCCAGATCCTGTTGCGCGTGAAGACGCGCCGCCGCATCAACCCGGCGCTGCTGGCCGCCACCCTGCTCACCGCGGCCGGAATCACCGGCGGCATCCTCGCGAATTCCGTTGCCGTACATCAACTCACCGTCGCAAAGCCGCAAGCGTTCGACTCGCTGCTGGCCCTACGGCAGGCCCGCGCGGTCGGCTACGACGCCAATGCCGACGAGAGCCGATACCTGCTCGACCCACAGCGCGCCGCCGGATATCAGACCGCATTCTTCGCCGAATCACAGCAGTTGGCGGCCCTGCCGGTAACCGGCATCAACGACTACGACGCCGCCTTGAACGCCGCCATCACGGCCCAGACCGCCTCCGGCCCAACCGGTTCCGGTACCGCCCCGTCGATCGGCGCCGACTCCTTCCTCGGAAAGGAACTGCGCAACATCACCTTCGAAGGGGAACGTGCGGCCGTGACGCGGACGCTGCTCGCCTACCGGACATATCAACTCGACGATCGCAGATTGCGCAGTACGACCGACCCGGCCGCCGCCATCGCCTACTGCACGGGCCCGTCCGATCAGCACTTCACCGCCTACGACCAGGCATTGGTCGCCACCATCGACATCAACCAGCATGCCTTCGACGCGGCCGTCACGGAAGCCGAGAAGGCCTACTCCGGCTGGACGGGAGTGCTGCCCGCCGGCGGTGCCTTCGTGCTGGTTCTGCTCGTTCTCCTCGGCGTCCGGCCCCGACTGGCCGAATATCGTTGAGGCCGCCTCGTCGATGCCCGCCGCCGAAGTTCTCGGAAAGAATGTATAAAACATACTGTCCTCAACTAGTGTGACCTGGGTGGCAGGTACCGTACGACTGGAGGTGCACGGCGCGATCGCCGTGATCACCAACGACAACGTCGCCAAGCACAATGCGTTCGACGACGAGATGGACGCGCAGCTGTTCGCCGCGCTGGGGGAATTGCGTGAGCGGCCCGAAGTGCGCGCCGTCGTGTGGCGCGGGGAAGGCCGGTCGTGGTCGTCGGGCCGCGACGTCGCGGCCATCGGCAACGCGGCCGGCCGGCTGTCCCACCACGAGCTGATGCGGCGAGGACATCGCGGCATTCAGCAGCTGTTCGACCTCGATGCCCCGGTGATCGTCGCCGTTCAGGGCTGGGCCATCGGGGGATCGTTCCAACGGGCTCTGTTGTGCGACATCCGAATTGCGGCCGAGGGAGCGCGCTTCATGCTGCCCGAGGTCGGGCACGGCGTGATACCCGACACCGGGGGCGTGGCTCGGCTGTTCCAGATGTGCGGGCACGGAGTGGCCAGCGATCTGGTCCTGACCGGCCGTCACTTGAGCGCGGCGGAAGCCCTCGACCTCGGCATCGTGTCCCGGGTCGTCCCTCCCGAGGCGCTCGACGACACCGCGATCGAAATGGCCGAGAAAATCGCCTCGGCTCCGGCCGTGACGGTGAAAATGGCGCGAAACGTCATCAATCACCTGTCGCTCGATGCCGTCCGCTCGTCCATGGCCGATGAGCTGATCTATCAGACGTTCATCAGTCGATCCGACGATATGGCCGAATTCAAACTGGCGCGTGCCGAGAATCGCAACCCCACCTACACAGGGAGCTGACCATGCCGTTGCCGGAACCACCCGCAGCGGGAGCCAGCGCGCTGCCGCGGGAAACCTTCACGGGCACAACCGTACTCGTCACCGGTGGCGGTACCGGGCTCGGTAAGGCCATCGCCACCGAATTCGCGCGCCTGGGCGCCGCCCTCGTGATCATCAGCCGCAAAGATGAGCACCTCGACGCCGGCCGCGCTGCGATGGAACACCTCGGTGCACCCGTACTGACGCTGAAATGCGATATCCGCGACCCCGATCAGATCTCCGCGGCTCTCGACAAAGCACAGGACAGCCCCGGATTCGGCCTGCCGGCCGTGCTGGTGAACAATGCCGCGGCCAATTTCCCGGTACCGGCCGAGGACATGTCGGCCAATGCGTGGCGCACCGTAGTCGACATCACCCTCAACGGCACTTTCTTCTGCACCCGAGAGCTGGTCCGGCGCCACCTGTCCGAGAAGACCCCCGCCTCGGTGATCTGCGTAGGCGCCTCCTACGCCTGGACGGGCGGGCCCGGTTTCGCTCATTCCGCCGCGGCGAAGGCAGGGGTGAAGAACATGGTCGAAACGCTGGCGGTGGAGTGGGGCCCGTACGGCATCCAGGTCAACGGCCTGGTGCCGGGGATGTTCCCGCACGACGACCAGACCGCCGACATCAAGGAAAATCTGGCGCGGACCTCCGAGAAGGACGCCGCCCAACCAGCGATGCGAGTCGGCCGACTACGCGAACTCGGCTGGGCAGCAACCTATCTCGCCTCACCCTACGCACGATTCATCTCCGGCCACACCCTGGTCGTCGACGGCGCGAACTGGCAGCGGAAATTCCTGACCAACCCCGCGACGGTGACGGTCCGAGACCAAATGGGCAGAGGCGAATTCGCGCTCGGCTAGCGTCGTGACAGCCGCATTGTGACCGGCCGCACCTTGCACGTGCACCCGGTCTCCCGCAGTGCTGGTGGTGCGCTTCCGGTTCGAAGGGTTGCTGTCGAGCTCCGGCAAGGCAGTTCCCCCTGAACGGAGCGGTCGTTGAGCGCGAAGCCCAATCCTCGGGCAGTTCTCATACGCTCCGAGGCGACGGGTGTTAACAAGTGCTTGCGACTTTTTACGTCTCTATTGCGCCAGCGGTGCCGAAGTGTCTGTTGCGCTGCGGCGGTGGTACCGTCCTGCGTGCTGTATGGGCATAGTTACTTGATGCAGCTACGTATATCCAAAGGGGCACAACGTGGTCAAGAAGATTGTTGTTGAGTTGCTCGACGACTACGACGGCAAGTCCGACGCCGACGAGACGGTGGTGTTCGCGCTCGACGGCATCAGCTACGAGATCGACCTCAGTCTGATCAACGCTGGGCGGCTGCGCGGGGTGTTCGAGCAGTGGACACCGCATGCCCGGAAGGTCGGGCGGGTTCCCACGATCAGGAGCGCAGTGCGGCCGACATCCAAGCGACAAGATACCGCGGCGATCCGGGAATGGGCCCGAGCGAATGGGCACCCGATGTCCAGCCGGGGCCGACTGCACGGCGATCTGGTCAAGGCGTATGAAGCGGCCAACGTCTGACGTCGGGATCAAGCGCCAGTCGCTTCGCCGGCGCAAGCAATTGCTCGAGTGGCGTCGCTGTTGCAGCGCTTGATGCCGCAGGTCTGAAGTGGTTATCCGTCACTTATTTCGGAGATTCCATAAAGCGATCTCGGCAAGCTGTCCGTCAGGAAAGTCGCCAGAATCGAATGTCTGCCGCGCCGCGGAGAGGACCGTGCTGCGGTGGCCTTTTTCAACGGCAACCATTCCCGTCAGCGCGAAACCTTTCAGCGAAGAATCCCAGACAACCTGCACGTCGTCATCGCCCCCGGACCCGACATATCGACTATCGGATGTCGTGCGCGCTCTGGGGATTTCTTCACGTCGCGCCTTGACGATACCGATGCCTGGGACGGCGAAGACATCGAAGTTATCTACGCCGCGCCACGGTATTGGCTTTTGCCAGATCATCCATCCCCGCCCGAGCAGAGAATACGTCGTTACCTTGACGTATCGCGTCCCCAGGAGGTTTCGCCTCTCCATAAGGTGCGATTCGGACAACACAACCGGCTCCGTCGGGATCCTGTTGTCTCGCATCAACGTAACGAACTCTGCGAGCTTCGCAACACGAGCTTCGGCTTGCGCAGCTCGCTCCGCTTCGGCGGCGCGGATGCGATTGATCTCGTTCTCGAGCTCGCCCATAACGCCGTTCGCCGCCTGTGTCGGGTGTTGGAAACCGAGATCCATTGTTGCGCACCGACAATAGCCCGCAAGACGATTCCCGAAACATCGCCGAACCCAACCAAGGACGACTACCGCAGTCCCGACTTCACTTCTCAACCTGTGAAGGGCCGTACTACGCCGAGCCGTAGGTCCCGGCCGAGCGCGTGCCGGTGGAGCCGGACGGTACGCGCACAGCCTCCCTGATCGCGAAGGCCTCCAGCGGCACACCGAATCCGATGCGGCCGAATGCACGCGGGTCCGTGCCGAATCCCGTCGCGCCGGCGGCCGAGCGTGGCGTCGATCTCGGCTCCTGACACACAATCCCCACGATGCGAAGTTATCCACAGGCTGTGGCCGCAACCGCGGTGCTGACCGACGACTCGTGCTGTGCTGGCAGAACCGCAAATCGCATCGACAAGTACCGATGGAGGACCTGATGACGACATGGACGTTGACCACCGAGCAGCCGACCGGTTTCCACCGCAAGCGGAGAAACACCGCCAACCGTGCAGACGCGGTAACCGCGCTGGTCGACACGGCCCGTGCACACATCCGCGCTTCGTCCGAGCCCACGAAGTACGTCCTCGAGGTCGACGGCGAGGTGATCGCGTTGCTGGTTTCCGTCGATGACGGACATGGTCGTCCCGACGGCGCTCACGCTCTGGAACTGCTCGAACGGATGGACTTGCCCCGGAAAGCGCTGTTGCGCGACATCGAATGAGGCATTCCGGACAGAACTCGGGCCGGGCGTCGGCGTGATGACGAGGGACAGTCGGACCCCGCCCGGCGAGTCGGTGCCTCGCGGTGTTCCTGGACCGGGAACCGGTCGGTCCCGGCCGCAGCATCTGGGACCTGATCCCGTACTCCTGCAAGCAGATCCCGTCGTGCTCGCGCGACAATTACCTCCAGCAGGCCGGCGCTTACGGATCCGGGTTCGGGCTCGGGGCATTTTCGATCGTCGCCGTACTCGCGCTGCACGCCGGACCGGCGGCGGTGTCGGCCCTGTCGGCGGCGGGGCTGGCCGTGGGTGCGGTGCTGGCGGTGCCGCTGGCGCCCTGGGTGGAGGCGCGTCGCAAGCGTCCGGTGATGATCGCGATGGACGTGGGCCGCTTCGCCGCGATGGCGAGCATCCCGGCCGCCTATGTCCTGGGCATCCTGACCTATACCCACCTGCTGCTCGTGGTGGTGCTGGTGGCCGCCGCCAAGATCGCCTTCAACGCGGCCAGCGGCGCCTATCTGAAAACGCTTGTGCCCGAGCAGAATCTGATCGTCGCGACCGGGCGGTTCGAGGCAACCAACTGGACCTCGGTGATCGTCGGTCCGCCGCTGGGCGGCGCGGCGATCGGGATCTTCGGCCCGGTCGTCACCATGGCGGTCGACGCGATCAGTTATCTGTTCTCCGCGCTGGGCATCTCCGCGATCGGTGCAGGTGAACCGCACCCCGGCCATCCGGTGACGCCGGGGATGCGAGTCGGGGATCTGCTCGACGGCTGGCGGCACATCCTGTCTCATCCGTCTCTGCGCCCGCTGCTGTTCAACTCGAATCTGTGCAACGGACTCATCATGGCCGGCGAGCCGCTGATCGCCGTGCTCATGCTCCGCCAGCTCGGCTTCGCGCCGTGGCAGTACAGCCTGGCCTTCGCCGCACCGTGCGTCGGCGGACTGATCGGCGCCCGCAGCGCGGCCCCGCTCGCGCGGCGGTTCGGCCGGCACCGGGTCATGATCGCCTCCGGCGTGCTGCGCGCGTTCTGGATCATCGGCCTGGCCTTCGTCCCCCGCGGCGTGCCCGGCCTCGCGCTCGTCATCGCCGTGCAGTTCGGGCTGGTCACCAGCATCGGTGTCTTCATTCCGATCTTCGCCGCCTATCGCCTCGAACAGACCCCCAAGCAGCTCGCGGCGCGCACCCTGTCCTCGTGGTCGGTGACCAGCAACCTGTCCATCGCGGCCCTGACGATGGTGTTCGGCGTGCTCGCCTCCGCGACCGGCGTACGCACCGCGCTGGCGGTTGCGGGGATCGCCATGCTGGCCACACCTCTACTGCTGCGCGGTGTGCGAGCAACACCCACGCCGCAGCCGGAGGCGCTGCCCGCGGGCGCGGGCGACGTCGAGACCTTCGTGGGCGCCCTGGACGATGGTTCCCAGATGAACTCCGTCAGCGCGGCGAAGACATGAAACACCAGCCGGCCGTCGGGGTGGTGGTGTCGAAGGCCTCGTGCGGCAGCGAAGTCCGGCCACCAGAGCAGGTCCTGCACGGACCGGTCGAGCCGGTCCAGCGCGGTCACGGCCAGGGTGTCGCCGGGGCGCAGCTAGTCCAGGCACGCCCACAGTTCCTCGCGCTCGGCGTTTTTCCCGGACTTCTTGTCCGCGAATACCCGCTGACAGCCCGCGGCTTCCAGGGTGCGGTGCTGCCGGTCGAGGTTCTGGTCCCGGGTCGACACCCGCGCGTACCCGATGAGCGCACCGCCCCCGCCGACCGGATCGAGGATGTCACCGTCGAGGGACAGCTGCGCGGCGATACCGAGCTCGGTCACGCCGGTGAGTGCACGAGAAAGGGCCGACAGGACTTGTTGGACAACCACACTCGGGCGACACGTTTTTCCGACACTCGGCCGACCGGGCGACCAGGCCTTACGTCGATCTCTGAAGTCGTCTGCACGGATGTTCGAAGTTCTCTGCACACGACGGGTATTGGGCGGGCTTCCGGAAGGAAACTCGGCTGGCTGACGTGTTGGGTCCAGTCGGGCGGTCGAGGTTTGTCTTCTGGTGCGGTCAGCGTGTGAGTAGTGCTCGGGCGGTACGGATTTCGGGGATGCCGATCAGTTCAGCGGCGGCGAGAGAGGTGACCGAGCCGGTGAGGACCCCGGCGGCGAGGGTGATCAGTGGACCGGCGACCGGTCCGGTGAGGCTGTGGTCCAGCAGTGCGAGGGTGGCCAGGCAACCGGTGCCGGCGATGACGGTGGCGGCGGCGGTGCGGTTGAAAGTGCCGGTGACGGTGGAGAATCCGAGTAGCCCGCAGCACCGGCCGCAGACGGAATAGCCGGAGCGCATCTAAACTGCTCCATGACGTCACGAAGGTCGTATGCCTCGTAGGTCCCCGCGCGTGGTACGCGACACCCTGACCGGTCGTTCAGGTTGCCCCTCAGTGAGCACGCTGCTGATCAGCGCCTGCCCCGGAGCACCGATTTGCAGCGCCGTGCACACGTATCTCTTTGTCGATGGCCTCGACTTCATCGCCCGCAGCAACAGCGGCGCAGTCGGCGGCTACCCGGGCCGGCTACTCAGGCCGGGAGGACCGCTCTATCCGACTGAGCAAGCCCGGACCGTACAGGTAACTGAGCAAGGTGAAGCGTCCAGCGGCTCCTCGGGAGTCGAAGTCCGGGTCAAACTCCGAGGCCAGACTGTCATCTGGAGCGATCTGATGTACCCCGGCGCCGACGACCGGGTTGTTGAGGAAGTCCGCTTCGACCTGAGCCAGTACCTGGCTGAGATCGAGCGCGGCTACTGGTGTTGGGGCAGCGCCTGTCTGGGCGTGGCGCACCGCTGATAGCGGGGTCCGCTCGCGTGGCTACGGCGAAACTGGCCAGCAGCACGCGTCACCCACCCATCGCTGGCGTCATCACGCGGAAGGCAGCGATTATCACGCGGGGTCAGCTTTCCGCGGTCGAGGAGCCGGATCACCGAGCAGGTCGCGAGCCTGCACGGGTATCCGCCGGTGGCGATGGAACCGACCACCGAGGCGGTGCTTCGTGGACCTCACCGCACAACTGGACCGCAACCGCCGGGAGATCCTCGACGACGAGGTGCCGGAGGTGGTCGCGGCACGGGCGGTGATCGAACAGGCCAAAGGGATCCTGATGTTCGTGTACTGGATCAGCGCCGAGCAGGCGTTCGGGGTACTGCGCTGGCGCTCCCAGGACACCAACACCCGACCCCACCACCTGACCCACACCGGCTCATCGGAGGTCCTCACGCACCTCACGCGGGCCGGTGTCGGCGCGTAGCCGGTCGTTGTCGGCGGCCAGGCCGGTGTTGACGTCTTCGAGGTCGAGGATGCGGGCGATCCCGGCCACGTTGATCCCCTGCGCCTGCAGCGCGGTGATGCGGTGCAGGCGCGCGAGGTCGTCGCCGGAGTACCGGCGGGTGCCACCGTCGGAGCGTGCGGGGGCCAGCAGGCCGTGGCGTTCCAGCGCCCGCAGCGACTGCACACTGATCCCGGCCAGCGACGCAGCCACCGAGATCCCGTACACCCCGCGGCCGGGATCGGGCAGCAGCGGCCGCGCCGCGCCCTCCGGCTGCGGAGCTGGACCGTCGGAGGGTCTGTCGCCGCCGGTATCGGGTTGTGTCGATTCGTTCATCGGTTTCCTACCCTAGCGTCTTGCACTCTCCTCCATCGAATGCTAAAACAAACCTATCGCGACAACAACAGATTATCGCGACCGTCGTCTACAGAATGGAGTGAGTGGAGGTGGCTACCGTGCTGATGCGCACCGATGGATTCCGCGATCTGGATCGCTTCGCCCAGCAGGTACTGGGGACTGCGGCCCGCCCGGCGGTGATGCCGATGGACGCCTGGCGCGACGGCGACGAGTTCGTCGTCGAACTGGATCTGCCCGGCATCGATCCCGGGTCACTGGATCTGGATCTGGAACGCAACGTGCTGACGGTGCGCGCCGAGCGCCCCGATATCGATCCGGGCCGGCAGATGATCGCCGCCGAACGCCCGCGCGGGGTGTTCTCCCGCCAGTTGTTCCTCGGCGAGACCCTCGACACCGAACAGGTCCGCGCCGACTACACCGACGGTGTCCTGCGGGTGCGGATCCCGGTGGCCGACAAGGCCAAACCCCGCAAGATCACCATCGACCACACCACCACCGGTCAGCAGCATCAACTGACCAGCGCCTGACCCCCCGGGCGCCCCGCGGCACCGGTACCCCCGCGCGGCGTGTACCCCTCGACGCGCCGCGCGGTGACCGGAGCGGGTGCCCCGGGCCGATCACCGTTCCGTCACCGATCGGAAGGAGGTGAGGCCACAGCGCTTGTCGCACAACCATTTTTGTCGCCGCACAACCCCCGGGGTGCCGGGACGTGTCCGGCGAGCCGCTTTCCTCCTCTTCCTGCAGGTCCCTTCCCCGGCTCGCCCGACACCCCGGCCCCCGGGGGGCGCATGTCCACTACCGGCCTCCCGCCCGTTACCGCGGCGGGACCGCAGACCCGAGGATCGCTCTCGTGAACACCGACCAGGCCACGACCGGCAGCGACCGGCACACCCTCATCGGCATCCCCGAGACCGGGACACCGGTGGTGAGCTGGCCCGACCCCAGCCCCCTCGAGCATTGGTGGACCGAGGTCATGGACGGCGCACTGCTGCCCGACCAGCACAACGGAGGGCACCGATGCTGATCCTGGCGATCGCCACCGTGATCGTGCCCGCCGCCGCGGTCCTGGCATGGGCCACGATCGCAGCCACCTACTGGTGCGAAGCCCGCCACCACCACCGCCTCCCCCACGACGAGCATGAGGGAGATGCGCCGTATCGGGTGTGACCACGAGAACACACTGACCCGATGGAAGGCGGTGCCCGTCCAGGCTGATGTGTTCGCGCACGAACGGTGAGAGCCGCGCTGCATCCTGTCCGGTTTGCTGCGGTGCGGACGAGCCGGTAGACGGCTACCGCGATGGCGATCGCGGCGAACGAGGCCATACCGAAGGAAATCGGGTAGCGGTTCACGACGGCCAGCACGTGGTGAATATCGT
Source organism: Nocardia sp. BMG111209 (assembly GCF_000381925.1). Taxonomy (NCBI): domain Bacteria; kingdom Bacillati; phylum Actinomycetota; class Actinomycetes; order Mycobacteriales; family Nocardiaceae; genus Nocardia; species Nocardia sp. BMG111209. The sequence continues at coordinate 4,411,696 of NZ_KB907307.1, read as the reverse complement.
CACCGATCGGGTTCATCGCACACCTCCGGTCCGGTGCGCCTTGCGGCGAATCATCGCCGCATGCACTTGCGCGGTGCCGATCGTTGCTGCCCAACGGATTTCACAAATAATCCGCGAGCTCCATCCCACCGCAATGGCTTGCCGTCGACTCCGGCGGCTCGGCGAGAGGACACCTGGCCGCCACATGACCGGCGGGGTGATGTCGGGACGGGCGGGGTGCACAGGAAAGTGGCCGGGCAATTCGAACATGACGAATGTCCTTCGTACGTAGTTGGATTCACCAGGCGGTGGCGGCCAGCGTGTAAATGACGGTGCTGCCATCGGATTTGCTCTCGGCGTGCCCGGCATAGGCGCGAGCGACGGCGAATCCGAAGTTGCGCTCAACCCATGTCGCGGTGGTGTGCCGTAGCCAGTGGGTGGTGATCTGTTGTTTCTCCACCCAGGGCAGTTCCAGTCCGATGCGGGTCCACAGACCGTCGTAGCGGCGGCGGGTGATCGGTTTGCCGCTGCGATATCGCAGCAACTGCTCACCCTCGGCAGCGTTGCGAGTGTGGGCGTGGTGGACGAGGTGGGTCATCAGTGTCGGCGAGATCGGTTGCCACCGAGAGGTTTTGCCTTTCTCGCGCAGGAAGATCAGGCACTGGTCCCGGTCGAGGTCTTCCGGACGTAACGCCAGTGCGCCGCCGCGGCGGCAGGCGGTCTCGAGGTGCAGTCTCAGCGCTGACCATGGACTCGGCGGCTCCTCGGCCGTCGCGGGCGTTGCGATCCTGCTTGGCGTCCCGGCGGGCCGCATCCCGGATCTCGGTGACATCGGCGACGGTCGGTTCGTCGATGGGGCGGGCACCCCACTCACGTTCGAGGCGGTTCCAGTGCGTGTTGTACGTCTTCAGCGTGGCCGCCGACACCACCCGGTCCGGACCGCGGGGATGTACCCGGCGAACGTCGGTGCCGCCGGACGGACATCCAGCAGATCCGCGGGAGTGATTCCCATGCGCGCCAACAACATTCGGGCGGCATCCAACTCGGCGTCGGTCACCGGTGTGGTCACGACCGCTCACCCCCCGATGTCCAGCCCAGAGATCGGAGCACGGCCTGTTCGGCGATGCGGCCATTGTGGTCGACCAGCACCGAGCCGAGCGCAACCCGGACCTGGCTCAGGGACGTGGCGGGCATCTCGGCCAACCGGCCCCCACGCAGCCGCCGCTGCGGCATCACCGAGGCCGATGTTTCGGCGTCGATAGTCGACGGGAGAGCGGAAAATGCGGGAGAACCGCCGACGGGAGGAGTACCCGGACCGTGTTCTGAGGCACTAGAACACGAACCACGGTCTGTCTGATTGCGGTAAGGAAAAGGGTGCGCCATCAGGGACTCGAACCCCGAACCCGCTGGTAGAGAGTTCTGGTCTATGTGCTGGCAGCGGCCGGTATTGGCCTGGTTGTAGGGTTTCGGGGTTCGAGTCGGTGCGAACAAGCTCCCTGTCCGAACAGTATTTCTGTGTGCCGAAATCACCACCGTCGTCCGAAGTTTTGGGGAAATTTTGGCGAGGGCCGAGTCTGTGTAGGGGTCTGGATAGCTGTTGGGTGCTCGGTGGCGTGTACCGGAGGTCAGAGTTCGAGCGCCTGTACGCCGGGGAGATCGCCGAAGGTGGCCTTCCGGTCGAGTGTGACGAGAGTGCGGCCGGTGGCGCGAGCGGTGGCGGCGATGATCAGGTCCATCGAGCCGCGCGGCAGCCCGACGTCCCGGGTGTGGACCAGCAGTTCGGCGTGACTCTGGGCAATCGGCGGGGTGTAGTCGATGACTGTGAACACCGCCCGCGCCCGGTCGAGTGCGGCCTGGCGTTTTGCGCGCTGCTCGTCGTCCGCGCGGAGCACGCCGACGAGCAGTTCGGTCACCGTGATGACCGACAGCGCGGTGTCGTCGTCGGCGTCGATGATGTCGCGCACGGCGATACGGCCGCGCTCGGCCGCGACGAGTACGCCGGTGTCGAGGATCAGTCTTCGTCCCACGGGTCGCGGGCCTCCGTCGGCTGGTTGATCCACTTTCGGTTGTCTTCGAAGTCCGCGGCAAAGCTTGGATCAGGTTCGAGCGCGGCGTACGCGTCGAGGATGGCGGCTCCGTTGGGGCGGTGTGGTGGGACGATCGAGGCAACCAGCTCGCCACCGCGGACGACCTGGATCGTCTCGCCCCGGGCCGCCATGTCGAGGACCGCGGAGAAACTCCGCGCGGCCTCGGTCGCGGTCATAGAAATCATGCAATCAGACTATCAGATCGTGCTGACAATCGGATAGGTATCGATTGAAGTGGAACATCACTCCGCTGTCTGCGCGGAAGGCATCGCGACATCTCTGGTCAGTCAGACCCTGTAGCTATCGTGGTCCCCGACATCCGATCCTTTCGAAGGACCCGCTCATGCAGTTCGATCAGCTGGAATCACTGCGGCGGCAGCATCCCGCCTGGCGGTTGTTGCGGGCCGACAATGCCCCGCTGATCCTGTCCTTCCTAGGCACGGTCTTCGTGGACGAGAACGTGCGCGCTATCTCGGCGGCGGAGTTGGAGTCGCGGCTCGACGACGCGTTGTGCGTGCTCAACGAGCGGCTGGGGGAGAGAGCTTTCCCCAAGTCGCCGACGGCCTATCTGACCGATTGGTCGGCACCGGAGGCCGGTTGGCTGCGCAAGTATTACCCGCCTGATTCGGACGAGGTGCATTTCGATGCCACGCCGGCGGTGGAGAAGGCGCTGGCCTGGGTGAAGTCGCTGGAGGAGCTGGCCTTTGTCGGTACAGAGTCGCGGCTGAACACGGTCTTCGAGTTGTTGCGGCAGATGGTGTTCGGTGCCGAGACGGATCCACTGGCCCGCATCGCCGATTTGCGCCGCCGTCGCGATCTCCTCGATGCGGAGATCGCCGCGGCCGAACAGGGCCGGCTCGCGCTGCTCGATGAGGTGGCCCTGCGTGACCGCTATCAGCAGTTCACTGCCACCGCGCGCGAGTTGCTGGCCGACTTCCGGCAGGTGGAGAGTAACTTCCGGCGTTTGGATCGGGACCTGAGGGCCCGGATCGCCACCTGGTCGGGCGCGAAGGGCGAGTTGCTCGATGACATGCTCGGCAGCCGCGACTCGATCGCCGAGTCCGATCAGGGGCGCAGCTTCCAGGCGTTCTACGACTTCCTGCTCTCGCACGAACGGCAACGCGAACTCGCCGAGTTGTTGGAGCGAGTACAGGAGCTGCAGGCGATCAGCGACCCGGATCCGCGGATGCGCCACATCCACCACGACTGGCTCGACGCCGGTGGCCGTACCCAGGCCACCGTGCGGTTACTGTCCGAACAGTTGCGCCGATTCCTCGACGACCAGGTCTGGCTGGAGAATCGCCGGGTCATGGATATCCTGCGCAGTATCGAGGCGCAGGCGATGGAGCTACGTGAGATCCGAGATCCGGCGGTGACCACTGAACTTGACGCCACGGCACCGGAAGTGGCACTGCCGATGGAACGGCCGCTGTATCGGGTCAGCAAGCGCGAACCGCTGCAGAGCGCGGGAATCGCCGCGGCCGACGAGCAGGTGGATGCGGCCCGGCTGTTCGAGCAGGTCTATGTCGACACCGAACCGCTGTATGCGGCTGTGCTGGCTGCGCTGCGTCGGCGTCCGCAGATCGGCTTGGCGGAGCTGGTTCGCGAACGTCCGATCCGGCAGGGGGTGGCCGAGTTGGTCACTTACTTGTCACTCGAGGATCCGATGTTCGCCATCGTCTATGACGAGAGCCGACGTGAGCACGTGAGCTGGAGCGATCCGGACGGTGCGGAACGTCGCGCGGAGGTTCCTCGAATACTGTTTGTCCGCAACAACTCCGATGAAGAGGCTGGGCGGTGACCGTACCTGCAGAGCCGGACTTGTCCTTGGTCGTTACCCAGCTGATGAGGGACGTCCTCTACCGCGACATCCACGCCAAACAGTGGAAACAGCTGCTGGCGCTGCAGGCACAGGTCCGCGACTACGTCCGCGTCATCGGTCTCACTGTCGTGCTGGACGAGGCGGAGGGCTATGCGTTCCTGCGGTCGAATCCCGAACTGGACGCCGAGGACGCACCGGCGATCCCCCGGCTGGTGCCACGGCGAGCGCTGTCGTTCCACGTGAGCCTATTGCTGGCTCTGCTGCGCAAGAAGCTCGCCGAACACGACGCCCGTGACGGGGACGTGAAGGTCGTGCTCACTCGCGATCAGATCGTCGACCTCGTCCGAACCTTCCAGCCTGAGTCCAGTAACGAGGCTCGGCTGGTCGAGCAGATCGACACCCACATCAACAAGGTGGTCGAGCTGGGATTCTTGCGCCGGCTCAAGGATCAGCAGAGTTTCGAGATCCGGCGCATTCTCAAGGCATTTGTCGATGGCCAGTGGCTGTCGGAGTTCGCGGAACGCCTCGCCGAGTACGCGGCGAGCCTGGCAGGGACGGAGCAGCAATGAATGTGGAGGCCGGCTTCCGTCTGGACCGCCTCGAGGTCTACAACTGGGGTACGTTCACCGACCGAGTGTGGTCGTTCGAACAGGGCTGCCGCAATGGTCTGCTCACCGGTGACATCGGCTCCGGAAAGTCCACGATCGTCGACGCCATCACCACGTTGCTGCTTCCCGCGCAACGCATCTCGTACAACAAGGCGGCCGGCGCCGACACCCGCGAGCGCGATCTGCGCTCGTACGTCCTCGGGTACTACAAGTCCGAACGCGATGAGGTGGCCGGCACCAGCAAGCCGGTGCCGCTGCGCAAGGTGGGCAGCTTCTCGGTGCTGCTGGCCGTCTTCACTGATCCGGTGACCGAAGCGAAAGTTACTCTTGCCCAGTTTTTCTGGTTCAAGGATCAGGGCCGGGCCGGGCAGCCGGATCGGTTCTACGTCACCGCCGGCCGGGCTCTGAGCATCACGGGTGATTTCGCGGATTTCGGTACTGACGTTGCTGTCCTCAAACGTCGTCTGCGTAAGGCAGGGGCCGACGTGCAGGACGGATTCCCTCCCTACGGAAAGTGTTTCCGGCGGCTGCTGGGTATCGAGTCCGAGCAGGCGATGGAGTTGTTCCATCAGACCATCTCGATGAAGTCGGTCGCCAACCTGAACGAGTTCGTGCGCCACCACATGCTCGAACCGTTCGACGCAGCGAAGACCATCGATGATTTGGTCGCCCATTTCGAGGATCTGACGGCGGCGCATGATGCGGTGGTGCGGGCGCGCGAACAGCTGACGCAGTTGAATCCGTTGCTCGCCGATTGCGCTGAGTATGACAAGAGGACGGCGGCGATCGCGGAGTTGCACACTCGGCGCGATGCCCTTCCGTACTACCTGGCGGCCAGGAAACAGGCGGTGCTCGACACGATGCTGGACGTGCTCGGCCGCGAGTTGGATGACCTCACATCCCAGCAGAAACTTGCCAAGGAACGAGTCGACGAGCTGCGAGCCGACCAGAAGCGGCTCGAGCTCAACCAGGCCGGACTGGGCGGCAATCGGCTGGCCGAGATCGGCCGAGAGGTTAAGCGTTTCGACGAGCAGCGTGATACACAGCGCGAGCGTGCCGGCCTGCTGGCCGGGTTGCTCACCGACGCCGCGCTCGAACCGGTCTCTGACGCGGTGCAATTCGCGGTGCGACATCGTGAGGTGGGTCAGCGGATCACCACAGTCGAATCGAAGAAGGCCGACTGCCACAACAGCCTGTCGGAGATCGGATTCCAATTGCGTGGTGTCGACAACGAGTCGTCGGAGGTCAACGCCGAGCTGCGCAGCCTGCGAGAACGTCCCAGCAACATCCCGGCCCGTCAGCTCGAACTCCGGCACCGGATGTGCGAGGAGATCGGTATCGCCGAAACCGAGTTGCCGTATGCCGGTGAGCTTATTCAGGTCGGAACTCAACACAGCGAATGGGAGGGCGCCGCTGAACGCCTTCTGCACGGCTTCGGTCTCTCACTGCTGGTTTCTATCGAACACTATGCGGCGGTGTCGGACTGGATCGACACCAACCATCTCGGCGGCCGCGTGGTGTACTTCAAGATCGCCGCTGGTAATCCCGTCGACCGCTCCGGCCCACTCGAGGACGAGGCGCTGTTCACGAAGCTGGAGATCAAGGAGTCACCGTTCGAGGACTGGCTCGATCGCGAGCTAAGGCACCGTGCCAACTATTCCTGTGTCGACACCATGACCGAGTTCCGGCGCGCGCATCTGGCCATCACCAAATCGGGCCAGATCAAAGGCGGCCGTGGCCGCCACGAGAAAGATGACCGGTTCCGGATCGGCGACCGCCGCAACTACGTGCTCGGCTGGAGCAATCAAGGCAAGATCGACGCGCTGCTCGCCGCTGCCGCCGACCTCGAACGCGAGCGGCAACGCCTCGCGAAAGCCCAGGCCGCATCGAAAACGGAACTGTCTCAGCTCGAAGCCACAGCGACCGCACTCGGAAAAATCGACCTGTTCCGTGAGTTCTCCGAGATCGACTGGCAGGCAACGGCACGCCGGATCGCCGATCTGGAAGCCGAACGCGCCGAGTTGGAAAGGTCGTCGGTGGAGTTGCGCCGAATCTCCCAGCAGCTGATCGAGATCGGCAAACAGTTGTCGGCCGCCGACGAGACGGCCGCCCGGTTGACCGGGCAGATCGCGGTGACTGATAAGGAGATCGCCGACGCTCGGAACCTGCTCTCCGCGATCGAGGCGCTGCTCGAGGAACCTGTCTGCGCCGAGCACCGTCTCGTCTTCGGCGAACTGGACATCGCCACCAAACTCCTCCCGCTCGATACCGTTGCTGCCTGCGACGCCGCCCACACCCGGTTGCTTGCCGACTTCGCCCAGCGCGCAGAGACCCACGTCAAGGAGCAACGGGCGGCAACCAACCGCGCGGTCACCAAGATGGCGACCTTCCGCAACGCCTACCCGCTCGAGACTACGGAGCTCGACAACACCATCGATTCAGCGGCCGGCTATCGTGAATTGCATCAGCGCCTGGCCGGTGACGATCTGCCCCGCTTCGAGGAACGTTTCAAGACCTACCTGAACACCAACACGATTCGCGATATCGCCGGTTTTCACGCGCAGCTGGAGAAGCAGACCAGCCAGATCAAGGACCGGGTCGCGATCATCAACGGCTCGCTGCGCGACATCGACTACAACCCGGGCCGCTACATCCGTCTTGAGGCGCAGCAGACCAACAACCTCGATGTCCGCGACTTCAAGACTCAGTTGCGCGTGTGCACGTCGGGCGCGTTGAACACTGACGACGACCAGTATTCCGAGCAGAAGTTCCTGCAGGTCAAGGCGTTGATCGAACGATTCCGTGGACGCGAGGGCTACACCGATATCGACCGGGCCTGGACCCGAAGGGTTACCGACGTACGGAACTGGTTCGTATTCGCCGCCTCCGAACGCAACCGCGAGGACGACAGCGAGCACGAGAACTACACCGATTCCGATGGCAAGTCCGGTGGTCAAAAGGAGAAGCTGGCCTACACGATCCTGGCTGCGTCACTGGCCTACCAGTTCAAGCTGGACAGTCCCGATAGCATGCGGACCTTTCGTTTCGTCGTCATCGACGAGGCGTTCGGCCGCGGCTCCGACGAATCCACCCGCTACGGACTCGACCTCTTCGGCCGACTCGGCCTGCAGTTGCTGATCGTGACCCCGTTGCAAAAGATCCATGTCATCGAACCGTTCGTCGCCGCGGTTGGTTTCGTGGACAACAAGTCCGGCGGCTATTCCCGGATTCAGACCCTCACCATCCAGGAGTACCGGCAGCGACGGCTGGCCCATCTGGCGGCCGAATCAGCGATATCGGAGGCTACCTGATGCCCGAGTGGACCACTCGCTCGGAGGTCGTCGCGAGGCTGCGACGGCGGTGGGAATCCGGCGCACTGCTCGGTGCGTATTCCCGTGGCGACGACCTGCTCCCGCTCGGAGTGCCACTGCGTGCGCCCGCCGCGCGGGATCTGGGCGCGAACTTCGCCGCGGCGCAGGAGTGGACGCAGCGCTGGTCCAACCCGGACAAGTCACTGCGGATCGAATTCGCGTCGGTCGGTGGCCGTCTGGTTGGTGCCAACGAGATCCCCAAGCGAGCGTGGGTCGACTCCTGGGACCAGCTGTGGTCACTGCTCGGCGTCACCGAGCAGGTGCGAGCCTTCACGGCCGTGCTCGACCGAACACATTCGGTCGCACCAGAACTCGTCGGCTGGATGCAGTCGCACCCCCACGACGTCCTCACCCGCATCGCGGAGTGGCCGCTGCTGCTCAGTACAGTGCACTGGATCGCTGACGAGGCTGAGCCTGGCGACTACCTGCGTTACCTGGACCTGCCTGGTGTCGACACCAAATTTGTGGAACAGCATCAGCGGATACTCGCCCGCCTGCTCGATCTCGTCCTCCCGGCGGAACGTATCGACAGCGCCTTCCCGCCGTCGGACTTCGTTGGCCGATACCGGTTCCGTCGCAAGCCCCGCTATTCCCGTTTCCGTCGACTCGATCCATGCCACATCGGTGCGGGCTTCAGTGAACTGACCGTGCGCACCGACGAGTTGGCCGCGAACCCGCCGCGGGCTGCGAACATCCTGGTTGTCGAAAACGAGACTACCTACCTGGCGCTTCCGCAACTGCCGGACACCCTCGCAGTGTTCGGTGAAGGCTATGCTGTCAGCCGACTCGCCGGACTCTCCTGGCTCGCGGATCGTCACCTGTATTACTGGGGCGACATCGACACGCACGGTTTCGCGATATTGAACCAGTTGCGCGAACCGTTTCCACACCTGGAATCGATACTCATGGACCGACAGACCCTGCTCTCCCACGAATCCCGCTGGGTACGTGAGCCTTCCCCAGCCTTCGGAGCATTCGCCAACCTCAACAGCGTCGAAGGAGCATTGTATCGTGACCTGGTGGAGCAGACGTTCGGCGACAACGTCCGCTTGGAGCAAGAACGGATCCGGTTCTCAGCAGTAACCACAGCCTTGGCTCGTATCGCATCGCGACGGGGCTGAAGATCAGGGCGTTGGTGTCGGCGCGTAAACCGCACTCGGGATGTCCGGAGACTCTGGTCTTCCCCGGTTTCGCAGAGTCGCTTTGCTGTCGTGACTCTGATCGCCGAGGCGTCGGATGCGAAGACTGCGGCCGAGCGACTGGGTCACTCACGGGAGGTGTCACCGAGCCACTACATCGCGTCGGAGGAACACGCCCCGGACTCGTCGACGGCTCTGAAGAAGGACCTGGGTAGAACCGAGTGATCGGGCAGCTGTCGCCGCGAATTCTTGGAATATCTTTGGGATTTGGCCCGAAATTGGGACTTCGCGATTTGCAACACCCAGCCTGACCTGGTATTTAAGTGCGCCATCAGGGACTCGAACCCCGAACCCGCTGATTAAGAGTCAGCTGCTCTGCCAATTGAGCTAATGGCGCTTGGTGTCGGCACCGTTTCCGGTGCGGAAGAAACGATAACAGGCTCTCGCGCCGAACGTGAAATCGCCTGCTCAGCGGGGGTGTGGGGGTGTGAAGTAACGGTTGTGGGCCCAGTTCGGGCTGATTGTCCTCTTCGTGCTGATCGGCTGGCAAAATCAGCGCAGCGCGCGTGCTCTCGTCCGATCCCTGACCCGAGCTGCGACCGGAGTGGTCCGAGTCGCACATCAGACATGGAAACGGGGCTGATATGAGCATTTGTGGAGGTAGGCGGTCGGTGCGAGTGGTGGGGTCGCTGACCGCGGTGTCGCTGGTGGGGCTGGTTGCGGTCGGGTGTGGCCGACTGCACGACGCGTCGCCGGCGGGGCAGGTGCATTCCGCGTTGGAACAGATAAGACCCAAGGTCGCCGTGGCCATTCGGGACGGGGACCTGGAGGTTTCGCCGGGAGTTCCGGTCAAGGTGCAGGTGGAGGACGGGACGCTGCTGTCGGTCAGTCTGACCTCGGCGGACGGGACCGCGGTGCCGGGGCAGTTGACGCCCGACGGGCACAGCTGGGAGATCACTGCGCCCCTGGATTTCTCGACCGCTTATCGGTTGCAGGCCGAGGCGGTGGGATTGGGGGGTAAGGCCACGGCGAATATGAATTTCGCCACGCTCACCCCGCGGGTGAAGACCCATCCGTACCTCGATCCCAGTGACGAGGAGGTGGTGGGGGTGGGGCAGCCGGTGGCGCTGCGGTTCGACGAGAACGTCCCGGATCGCAAGGCCGCGCAGGATCTGGTGAAGATCAGCACCACGCCGCCGGTGGAGGGGGCCTTCTACTGGATCAACAATCGTGAGGTGCGGTGGCGGCCCGAGCATTACTGGGCGCCGGGCACACGGGTGACCATCGATGTGGACGGTTACGGCAAGAGTCTCGGTGAGGGGGTGGTCGTGGACGGCGACCTGCATTCCGCCTTCACCGTCGGCGAGGCCACGTTCTTCAATGCCGACGATGCCACCAAAACCGTTGTGGTGGAACGTAACGGGCAGGTGATCCGGACCATGCCGACCTCGATGGGCAAGGATTCGACCCCCACCGAGAACGGCATCTACATCATCGCCGACCGGAACGAGCAGATCATCATGGATTCGTCGACCTACGGCGTTCCGTCGAACTCCCCGGACGGATATCGGACGCCGGTCGACTACGCCACGCGCATGTCCTACAACGGCACCTTCATGCATTCGGCGCCGTGGTCGGTGGGTGCGCAGGGCTCCTACGACACCAGCCACGGCTGCCTGAATCTCAGCCCGGAGGATGCCCGCTGGGTCTACGAGAACGCCAAACGCGGTGATGTCGCCGTCGTGCGGAACACGTCCGGTGACACGTTGTCGGGTGTGGACGGGCTCGGGGACTGGAACGTTCCCTGGGCGGCGTGGAAGGCCGGCAACGCCGACAACCGGTGACGCGGGTCAGGGAGTGCAGGTGAGGTGGGTGCTGCCGAGCAGTGAGATCGCGCTGCCGGAGATGACACAGAACGCCTGACCGGCGGCCGAACCGGTGCTCACCACATCCTGGGCCGTGGGTTTGCCGGGTGCCGCAGCGGTCGCCTCGGTGTTCGGCGTGCTGCTCGGCTCCAGCGGGATGGCCGCACCGGCGGCGGCGCCGGTCGCGGACAGCAGCAGGGTGCCGGCGAACGCGGCGGTGAGGGCATGTCGATTCACGGTCACGACTTTCTGCGGCGGGAGTTCGTGACGAGTCTACGGAAATCCGATGTACCGGGGAATGTTTCGGTGATCTTCACAGGCGTTCCCGTGGCGTCCTGCGGAGATGCCACCGCCGCCACAAAATCCGTTCGGCGCGAGCGGATTCGGTGGCGGCGGGCGGCGGATCAGTAGGTGTAGAACCCGCGCTTGGTCTTCCGGCCCAGATAGCCGGATTCGACCATGCGGCGCAACAACACCGGCGGTGCGTAGTGCGGCTCGCGGAACTCCTCGTACAGCGATTCGGCGACGGCGAGGGTGACGTCGAGGCCGATGGTGTCGGTGAGCCGCAGCGGGCCCATCGGATGGGCACAGCCGGACACCATGCCCTCGTCGATGTCCTCGGGGCGGGCGAAGCCGGATTCCAGCATGCGGATCGCCGAGCACAGGTAGGGGATCAGCAGCGCGTTGACGATGAAACCGGCCTGATCCTTGGATTCGATGGTGCGCTTGCCGAGGGTGTCGCGGGCCCACGCGGTGGCCTGGTCGGCGACCGCGCGGTCGGTCTTCAGGCTGACCACGATCTCGACCAGCGGCAGCACCGGCACCGGGTTGAAGAAGTGGATACCGAGCACCCGCTCGGGGCGGGTGGTGGCGTTGGCGATCCGGACCACCGGGATCGAGGAGGTGTTCGTGGCCAGGATGGTCTCGGGCGAGACCAGCGCGTCGAGTTCGGCGAAGAACTCCGTCTTCAGCGACTCGATCTCGGGGGCCGCCTCGACCACCAGTTCCCGATCGGCGAAATCGCCGATCGTGGTGGTGAGGGTGATCCGGCCGCGGGCCTCGTCGGCCGCCGCCTGCTCCAGCCGGCCGGACTTCACGGCCCGCGCCAAGGAGGTCTCGATCCGCGCGACGGCCGCGTCGGCGGCCTCCCGGTCGCGCTCGAGGACCAGCACGCTACCGCCGTTCCGGGCCGCGACCTCGGCGATTCCGGCCCCCATGGTGCCGCCGCCGATGACTCCGATGCGATCCACGCTTGCCGCTCCTTCGTTCGTGGGATGCTCTGGGCCGAGCCTATCGGCGGGGGGTGATTCGCCGGAATCCCGCCCCACCCAGTCTGGAATGAGTCATACTTCTGAATGTGTCCACTGTGTCGGACTTCGAGCGGATGCTCCGAGCGGCCGCTCTGCGTGTGACAGCACCGCGACTGGCGGTGCTGGCCGCGGCGCACGACCATCCGCACTCCGATACGGACACCCTCATCGGCCTCGTCCGCGAGGCCCTGGAAACGGTGTCCCACCAGGCCGTATACGACGTACTGCGGGTGCTGACCGGCGCCGGGCTGCTGCGCCGCATCCAGCCGACGGGCTCCGTGGCGCGGTACGAGACCCGGGTGGGGGACAACCACCACCATGTCGTGTGCCGCTTGTGTGGCGCCATCGCCGATGTCGACTGTGCGATCGGCGCGACACCCTGCCTGACCGCCGCCGACAGCAGCGGCTTCACCATCGACGAGGCCGAGGTCATCTATTGGGGCCGGTGTCCCGACTGTGCTCTGCTGCCGACTCCCGACAGCCGTTGATCCACTGTGTGTGAAAGGGAATTCCATTGTCCGAGAGCAACACCGATCACAATGTCATCGCCGAGGGACCGGCCGAGAGCTCGGGCGGCTGCCCGGTCGCGCACACTCGCGCGCCGTACCCGGCCCAGGGCAGCGCCAATCAGAACTGGTGGCCGAACCGGCTGAATCTGAAGATCCTGGCCAAGAATCCGGTGGTCGCGAATCCGCTCGGAGGCGAATTCGATTACGCCGCAGCGTTCAACGGCCTGGACCTGCCCGCGGTGAAGAGTGACATCGCCGCGGTGCTGACCACCTCGCAGGATTGGTGGCCCGCCGACTACGGCCACTACGGCCCGCTGATGATCCGGATGGCCTGGCATGCCGCGGGCACCTACCGGATCAGCGACGGCCGCGGTGGCGCCGGCGCCGGGCAGCAGCGGTTCGCGCCGCTGAACAGCTGGCCCGACAACGGCAACCTGGACAAGGCCCGCCGCCTGTTGTGGCCGGTCAAGAAGAAGTACGGCCAGGCCCTGTCCTGGGCCGACCTGCTGGTGCTGACCGGCAATGTGGCCCTGGAGTCCATGGGATTCCAGACCTTCGGCTTCGCCGGCGGCCGCCCCGACGTGTGGGAGTCCGAGGAGGACGTCTACTGGGGCCCGGAGACCGGCTGGCTCGACGACGAGCGCTACACCGGCAACCGCGATCTGGAGAACCCGCTGGCCGCGGTGCAGATGGGCCTGATCTACGTGAATCCGGAGGGCCCCAACGGAACTCCGGATCCGCTGGCCGCCGCCGTCGACATCCGGGAGACCTTCCGCCGGATGGCGATGAACGACGAGGAGACCGTCGCGCTGATCGCGGGCGGCCACTCGTTCGGCAAGACCCACGGCGCCGGTGATCCGGATCTGGTCGGTCCCGAGCCGGAGGCCGCGCCGCTCGAGGAGCAGGGCCTGGGCTGGAAGAACGCGTTCGGCACCGGTAAGGGCGCCGACGCGATCACCAGCGGTCTGGAGGGCACCTGGACCCCCACGCCGACGACCTGGGACAACAGCTTCTTCGACACCCTGTTCGGCAACGAGTGGCAGCAGACCAAGAGCCCGGCGGGCGCGTGGCAGTGGATCCCGACCGATCCGGAGGCCACCGTCGCCGACGCGCACGACTCGTCGAAGCGGCATCCGCTGGTGATGCTCACGACCGACCTCGCGCTGCGGCAGGACCCGATCTACGAGCCGATCTCGCGGCGTTTCCACGAGAACCCGGCGGAGCTGGCGGATGCCTTCGCCCGCGCCTGGTTCAAGCTGATCCATCGCGATATGGGCCCGCTCGCACGGTATCTCGGCCCGGAGGTGCCCAGTGAGGTACTGCTGTGGCAGGATCCGGTACCCGCGGTGGACCACGAACTGGTCGGCGCGGACGACGTGACCGCGCTCAAGCGCAGCATCCTCGACTCCGGACTCACTGTCTCCCAGCTGGTTTCGACCGCCTGGGCGTCGGCCTCGACCTTCCGCGGCAGTGACAAGCGCGGTGGGGCCAACGGTGCGCGACTCCGGTTGCAGCCGCAATCGAGCTGGGAGATCAACGAACCCGATCAGCTGGCCGTCGTGCTGCGTACGCTCGAGGGAATTCAGGAGGCGTTCAACAGCTCCGCCACCGGTAAGCAGGTCTCGCTGGCCGATGTGATCGTGCTGGCCGGCGCAGCGGGTGTCGAACAGGGCGCGCGCAACGCGGGTCTCGAGATCGAGGTGCCGTTCACCCCGGGCCGCACCGACGCCACCCAGGAGTGGACCGACGTCGAATCCTTCGCGGCGCTGGAGCCGGCCGCCGACGGTTTCCGCAACTACCTCGGCAAGGGCCAGCGCCTGCCCGCGGAATTCCTGCTGGTCGACAAGGCAAACCTGCTCACGCTGAGCGCTCCCGAGCTGACCGTCCTCATCGGCGGCCTGCGCGTACTCGGCGCGAACTACCAGAACTCGGTGCTGGGTGTCCTCACCGACCGTCCGGAGTCGCTGACCAACGACTTCTTCGTGAACCTGCTCGAACTGGGCACGGTCTGGACGCCGGCCACCGACGAGGCGGAGACGTTCGAGGGTCGGGACGCCTCCGGCGCGGTGCGCTGGACCGGCAGCCGGGTGGACCTCGTCTTCGGCTCGAACTCCGAGCTGCGGGCGCTGGCGGAGGTCTACGCGAGCGACGACGCGCACGAGAAGTTCGTGCACGATTTCGTCGACGCCTGGGTGAAGGTCTCGAACCTGGACCGGTACGACCTGGCGTGATCGCTCCCGGTGCCGGCCGGTTCGCCCCGGCCGACACCGTCGATCGGCTTGCTGTGCAACGATTCTCGCCGCGTCCCGGGCATCCCGGGGCGCGGCGAGGGTCGTTTCCGGGTCAGTCGTGGGCGAGGTGCAGCGGATACGTGGCACCTCGCAACACCGGGACGAGCACCACGGTGACGAGCGCGGCGATCACGGCCAGTACGCCGATACCGGCCGCCAGTCCGCCGGTGCCCGCCGGCCGACGAGATTCACACTGTGTAGCCCGGCGACGACCAGGGCCGAGGCGAACTGGCCGAGGAACAGCGTGCCCGTCCACAGGCCGGTGCCGCGACCGCGCTGATCGAAGGTGAGCCGGTTGACCGCCCACACCAGCAGCGTCGGCAACATCAGTCCGGTGCCGAATCCGGTGACGATCGCGCCCGCGATGATCACCGCGACCGTATGGGTCGCGGCGACGATACCGAGACCGACCGCCGCACAACCGAATTCGATCGGCACCAGGCGCGCCGCGGTGGACCCGGAGAGCCGGCCGAACAGTCCCGCGCCGACGGCGGTGGCCAGGGACATCAGGGCGCTGATGCCGCCGATCGCGGCGGTCGAGCCGACACCGGCGTCGTCGAGTACGAAGGACAGCTCGACGATCAAGGTGTAGAACAGGATTCCGCCGAACAGCGTGACCAGGCAGGGCGTGGCCAGCTGCCGCCACGGCAGCGCAACCAGTTTCGCGGAGCGGGCAGCGGAACGGGCGGGCTCCCACAGCAATCGGGCCATCGGCACGGCCAGCAGCGCCGCCGCCAGATACAGCCAGAACGGCGTGCGCCAGCCCGCGCCGCCGAGGGCGCCACCGGCGCCGAGGAATACGGTGGCGGCGATCGCGGTGGTGAGCGTCTGCAGGCCCATGTACCGCGCGCGCCGCGGTCCGGACCAGTAGTCGCCGATCATCGTGGTGCAGCAGGTCATGATCGCCGCCTCGCACAGGCCCAGCAGCACCCGGCTCACGACGATCGCGGGCAGGCCGGGCAGGTACAGCGGCGCGGTCCCGACCACCGAATAGCCGACCATCGCGATCAGCAGGGTCCGGCGGCGGTCGATCCGGTCGGCGACGAATCCGGCGAACGGCGCGGTGAGGCCCACCAGCAGCGCGGGGGCCGACAACATCAGCGGGGTCAGCACCTCGACTCCGGGGGTGCCGGCGAAGGCATCCTTCACCTGCGGCAACACCGGCGCCAGCAGGGTCGCGCCGAGTACCGGTAGGCAACTCGCCGCCAGCAGCAGCGCCAATTGCGCGCGTCCGGCGGCGGGAGCAACCGGCGCGGCGAGGGGGACTTGGGTTTCCGACACGAGACACCTTCGGTACAGCGATAGTGAACTGCGCCACAACATGGCGTGGCTCACAGCGTGTCGGAAGGGCCGGGCCGGAGGGAACCCGCAATTCGCTATACCCGCCATCCATCGGATGGATCGGGCGGCGCCGGGGCGGGGATCACCGGGGCCGGGCCCTGCGCTCCGGGGGCAGCGGTCTACAGCACCTCGGCCTTGTGCAGAGTTTCCAGCTGCTGCCAGATTTCGTGATCGGCGGGCAGGTAGGTGGCGAGATCGTCCTGCGCCGTGAGGCTTTCGATGACGGCGCGCAGCCGGGCGGTGGAATGCGCGTTGCCGTACCAGAATTCGGGCGGGATGGAGGTGAGGGCGAGCAGCAGGCCGCCGGGCAGCAGATCGCCTATCGACAGCGGGTCTTCTTCCAGCAGGGTCAGCGCCCACGACGCCACCGACTCCAGGCTCTCCCGTTGCCGCAGCAGCACATACAGCTCCTCCGCGCCCAGCGCGCGGATCGGCGTCTGCCGCAGCGTGTGCACCGCCTGTTGTGCCCGCGACGCGCCGGCCGGCGGTTCCGGCCGGGTCTCGCCGTCGAGATCCTCGAGCGTCATGCTCCCCAGGTCGATGGTGTTCATACCGTCCTCACCGTTTCTGCAACCCCACTTCGACGGTACCCGCCGCGCCGATCACCAGGGCAGTGGCCCGTCGTTGGCGAAGAATTCACCGGTCGGGCCGTCGGGGCCGAGCAGCGCCAGCCGGACGATCACGTCCGCACCCTCCTCGACGGTCTGGGTACCCGCGTGCTGGTTGAGGTCGGTATCGGTGAAGCCGGGATCCGCCGCGTTGATCCGGATATCGGGATACGCCTTGGCGTACTGCACGGTCACCATGTTCAGCGCCGCCTTCGAGGCCGGGTACTCGACGCCGGTGTAGAAGCCCGCGGGCCCGGCCAGCGCGCGCACCGAGGACAGGCCGCTGGACACGTTGACCACCACCGGCGCCGCCGAGTCCCGCAGCAGGGGCAGGAAGGCGTTGGTGACCCGGACGACGCCGAACACGTTGGTGTCGAACAACTTTCGCAGCGATTCGGCCGTGGCGCCGGCGGCGGTGGGGATGCCGCCGTCCGCGGTGCGGAACTCGATGCCCGCGTTGTTGACCAGCACGTCCAGGCCGCCGTCGGCGGCGACGGTCCGGGCGGCCGCGGCGATCGACTCGTCGTCGGTGACATCGAGCCGGACGAACCGCGCGCCCAGGCCCTCGGCGGCGGCCCGGCCGCGCTCGGGGTCGCGGGCGCCGACGTACACGGTGTGCCCGGCGGCGACGAGCCGGCGGGCGGTTTCATGACCGAGGCCCTTGTTCGCCCCGGTGATCAGTGTCGTTGTCATGAGTCCAGGGTTGCCCGATGATGGCGGGATCACCAGAGGACTGCTTGTCCCGGGACCGCGGATCCCCGCTCGGTGCGGCGAAAGTTATCCGCCGGCCGCGCGCAGTTCGTCCACGGCCTTGTCGATCCGCCGCTGCCTGGTCTCGGCGGTCTTGGCCTGGTCGATCGGCTGGACCAGGCGTTGTTTGCGGCTGTGGGACAGGGCCTCGTATGCCTGCCGCAGCGCCGGGTCGAGGACCGCGGCGAGGTCGGCGGGCAGTTCGACGGTGCGCGGGGCATCGTCGAGGGTGAGTTCCACCTCCACCCGGTCGCCCGCGCTCACCCCGGCGGCCTTGCGGATCTCGGCGCTGACGCTCAGCAGTTGCCGGCCGCCCATCACTCCGAGGGTGGTGCGATAGGTGTGGTCGTTGATCGTCACCGCGACCGGCGGGCGGCGCCCGGCGCCGAGTGCGGTCACGATATCGGCCGGCACCTCGATGCCGGTCGTGTTCTTGCCGGTGGCCTCGACAGTGGCCTGGAATTTCATCGTGGGATTCCTTGACCGATCAGTACCGGATAATGCACGGTACAGTACCCAATCGGTACGGTAGGGTGCAAGAGTTCCGGCCGGGCCGTACCGAAGGGTTGATCCGCATGGCGACCGAGGATCCGGCGGCGCCGGAAGACGTACTGGTGGTGCGTATTCCGCTGTCCGCCCCCGATGTCGCGGCCCGCCCGGCGCGCGGTCCCGACCCGCGCGCGGTGCGTACCCGCACGGCGGTCGCGACGGCCGCCACGCGGTTGTTCCTGGCGAAGGGCTACCAGGGCACCAGCGTCGACGACATCGCCGCGGCGGCCCGGGTCTCGAAACGCAGCGTGTACAACAACTTCGGGGACAAACAGCGGCTGTTCACCGAGATCGTGCTCGGCGCCACCCCCACCGCCGCGGATTTCACCGAGCGGCTGGTCGCGGGCCTGACCGAGGCCGCGGACGTCCCGGCGGCCCTGCGCGAACTGGCCCGCCGCCACCTCGCCACCGTCGCCCAGCCCGCGGTGCTGCGGCTGCGGCGCCTGATCATCCTGGAGGCCGGGCGTTTTCCCGAACTGGCCGACGAATACTTCCGGCGTGCGCCCGGTCGCGTGATCGATGCGCTGACCGGCGCGTTCGCGGCCCTGCACGAGCGCGGCGCCCTGTGCGCGCCGGACCCGCGGCGCGCGGCCGAGCACTATTCGTATCTCGTCCTCGGCGCCACGCTCGACACGGCCCTGTTCGCACCCGGCGCCGAGTTGCCCGGCCCGGCGGAACTGGATCGGATCGCCGACGCGGGCGCGACCGCATTCCTCGCCGCCTATCGGAGCAAATGAGGACGAGTCACTCAATTCGCCGTCTCCGCCTGCTCGTTACAGTCGAACCGGTTGTGCTCGGGTGGCACCGCGGGACGAGAGGCTCTGATGGACTTCGACGAACTCGGCATGATCCTGCGCGGGCTCGGGGTGCCCGACTCGGTCGCCTCGATCGGCGGGTACGCCGACGATCATTTCTGCCTGGTGCCCGTCGCGGACGGGACCTTCGAGGTCTGCTGGTTCGAACGCGGCGCGAAACACGATGTGTGCGTGTACGACTCGGTGAACACCGCCTGCCTGGGCTTCCTCGGGGTGATCGGCGGCGGGCTGTCCGGGTTGCAGCCGGTGGCGCCGGGACACGGTGTCCGCAACGCGCTCGGCGGGGCGTCCTACGCGCATCCGGCGGTGCAGCGGCTGCTCGCGAGCGATCCCGACACCGTCTTCGGCCCGCTGCCGGAACCGGAGTGGATCCGGAGTTTCGTCCTCCCCGAGGACCGGGGGCTGCCGATCGGGCAGCGCCGGTTGATCTGGCCGGACGCGATCCGGCACCCCGACGGATTCACCACCCCGGCGGGCCGGGCGCCCGGTCGCCTGGAGATCGGCAGTGTCCTGGATTCCTTCGGGCCCACCTTCACCCGGATCCTGTACGACGAGGGCGCCTCGTTCGGGGCGCGCTCGCTGCCGATCGACTACGCGCAATCCGGCTATCGGCGCTGGCGGGTGCTGCAGCCGACGCCGGTGTGGTCCGGCGCGGTCGCGCCCTGGTTCGGTCGGCAGGGCGGCGCGATCCAGCACAAGGCGATGACGCCGGTGATCGATCTGGTCGGCGCCGGATTCGTCGAGGAACTGCCACTGTGACCCCACCCGGTGCGCAATCGCACCCGCAGGATCCGGTGAGCCAGTTCGCCACCTTCTCCAAGGTCGACGTGCCGGGCCGGCTGATCTCGGAAAATGCCGTGCGCGAACAGAGTTGGTGCATCCTGCGGGCCGCGGACGGCTGGTACGAGGTCTTCTACTACGAACACGGTTCGCGCACCGAGAAACTCGGCCGCGCGGCGACCCGGACCGCCGCGCTGCGCCTGCTCGGCGGCCGGTTGCTGCACGCCGACATCCTCAACCGCAGATCCCGTACCTGAGACCGGAAGTCCGGGCCCGCACCATCTTTCGGGCCCGGAGCACCGGCCGGACGGTCACGCCGGATACGCGCCCGCGGCGATATCGTCGAGCAGGGCCGGGCCGGTGGGGGTCCAGCCGAGCAGTTCCCGGGTGGCGGTGCTGCTCGCGGTGAGGTCGGCGGCGAAGAAGGCGCCGATCCAGCCGAAGTGGCCCGCGACATCCTCGGGGGCGACGGCGGCGACGGGCAGATCGAGCGCGCGGCCGATCGCCTCGGCGATCTCGCGAGTGGATACGCCCTCCTCCGCGACGGCGTGCAGCCGCGCGCCGGCCGGCGCCTTGGCCAGGCCGAGCACCGCCATGCGCGCGGCGTCGGTGCGGTGCACCGCGGCCCAGCGGTTGGCGCCGTCGGCCGGATATCCCGAGACGCCTTGCTGCCTCGCGATATTCGCGATGACCGAGATGAAGCCGTGGTCGCCCATGCCGTGCACGGTCGGCGAGAAGCGCAGGCTGACGGCGTGCACGCCGCGGTCGACGTATTCCAGTGCGAGATTCTCGGTGCCGCCGCGCGGCGAGTCCGGTCCGTGGGCCGGGCTCGGGTCGGCCTCGGTGGCCGGGCGGCCGTAGGCGAGCCCGGCCACGCCCGATGCCAGCAGGAACGGCCGGCCCGATCCGGCGAGGGTGTCGACGATGGTCTGCACCGCCGTGCGTTCGGCGGCGGCCGTGCCGGCCAGGTCGGACCAGTCGTGCTTGTTGGCGAGGTGGAAGACGGCGTCGGCCGCCTCGGCGCCGGCGTGGATACCGGCCGGATCGTCCAGGTCGCCGCGGCGGACCAGGGCGCCCTTGGTCGCCAGGGCCGCGGCCGAGGCGTCCGACCTGGCCAGGCCGGTGACCTCGTGACCGGCGGCGAGCAGTTCGTCGACGATGGCGGAGCCGATCCAGCCGGAGGCTCCGGTGACGAAAACGCGCATGACGTGATTCTCCTTCGACGCCCGGCGGGCGTGGTCGGTATACGGTTGATGTCTGCGACTGACGTCAGTGGCAGACATCAACCTACACTCGAAGTCAGTCGCTGTCATCACCTAGGATGGTCGGCATGGCGCGTTGGGAACCCGGGACCGCGGAGCGGCTGCAACAGGCCGCGCTCGAGCTGTTCGCGAGCCGCGGGTACGAGCAGACCACCGCCACCGAGATCGCGCAGTCCGTCGGACTCACCGAACGGACCTTCTTCCGGCACTTCGCCGACAAGCGGGAGGTGCTGTTCCACGGTCAGGAACTGCTCCAGGGGGCGTTCCTGACCGGGATGGACAGCGCGCCCGCCGGGGCGGGGGCACTGGACGTGGTCATCGTCGCGATGCATTCGGCCGCGACGGAATTCTTCCCCGCCGAACGTCGCCCGCATTCCCGGGCGCGGCAGACGATCATCGATCGGAATCCGGCACTGCGGGAACGGGAACGGCACAAGCTCGCGACGCTCGGCGCCACGGTGGCGGCCGCCCTGCGCGACCGCGGGATCGGTGAGCTGCCGGCCGTGCTCGCGGCGGAATCCGGCATCATGGTGTTCCGGCTGGCCTTCGGACTGTGGATCCGCGAGGGCGAACAACGGTCCCTCGCGGACATCCAGACCGCGGTGTTCGGCGAACTCTTCACCTTGACCGCGACGGCGGCCGGGTCAGCCGCGGACGACGTGCAGCAGCGCGAAGTCCAGCGGTAACCGCCGCTGCCCCAGCAGTTTCAGACCGGCGGCGGCGAGCAGCGTCTCGTAGTGGGCGTAATCGCGTTCGCGGCCACCGACATTGCAGAGCATGTGCAGATCCCACGCCGGAGCCAGTGAGCCGGTACCGGTTTCGGGCAGCAGGCGCTCGACGATGTAGAGATCCGCGTGCGCGGGCATGGCCGCGGCACAGCGCCGCAGGATCGTCGCGCACTGCTCGTCGTCCCAGTCGTGCAGGACCCGCGACAGCAGGTAGATGTCGCCGCCGCCGGGCACCGACTCGGTGAAATCGCCGGGGACCAGCTCGCAACGGTCGAGCAGACCGGCCGCTCGCAGGCCCGGCCGCGCCTGCTCCAGGGTGACGGCCCGCTCGAACAGCACCCCGCGCAACCGCGGATTCGCTTGCAGCACACCGGCGAGCAGCTCACCGTTGCCGCCGCCGATGTCGACCACCGTATTCGCGCCGGTACAGTCGAGCAGATTCCCGACGCGGCCGAACATCGCGGCGCCCGCGGCCATGGCGTCGTCGAATATCGCCGCGCGATCGGGCTCGGCCGCGAAGTAGTCGAAATGGTGCTGCCCGAAGTGCTGATCGAAGGCGGTACGCCCGGTGCGCACGGAATAGCCCAGCTGGGCGAAGGATTCGTAGAAGAAGCCGGCGTAGAGGCGGGCCAGCGGATGCAGCGAACGCTCGGCCGTGGTGGCCAGCGGGGCGCCGGTGTCGGTCAGGGCCCAGCCGTCGCCGGCGGGCCGGACCACATCCAGGTCGGCGAGGTAGCGCAGCAGCCGGGCCAGTGCGTCCGGATCGGTGCCGGTCCGGTGCGCGAGGTCGGCGGCGGTGCTGCCGGGTGCGGCGGCGAGCCGGTCGGCGAGGCCGAGCTCGGCGGTGGCGGCCAGCGCCTGGGTGGCCCACGCGCCGGTCAGCAGTCGCAGCAATCGGGTGGCCGGGTCGGCGGTCTCGGCCAGATGTGTGGCCAGGACCTCCGGATGGTGGCCCGCGACGAACAGTTCCAGCCGGTGCTGCGGCCGGGCGGGACCGGTACCGGCGAAGTACAGCACGGTGCTGTCCTCGTGCTCGTTGTAACCGCCACCGTCGCAGGCCATCCGGCCGGGTCCGGTCAGCAGTGCCCGCAGCCCGATGAGGGTGACGGCGTCGATCGGGCCGGTGGCCAGGGCCACATGGGTCTCGTGCGCCGCGTCGCGCTCGTCGGCCGCCACCTGCGCGGGGCCGTCCACCAGCGCGAAAATCTCTATCTCGCAGGGTGTTCCGTCGGCCGCGGGCACACCGGCGCGCACGATCGACACCGGCAGGCCGTCGGCGGGCAGACCGTGCCGGGCGGCCAGTCGTTGCCGCACGACGACACTCGGCACCGGCGGCCGGGCGGTGATCTCGTGCGCGGCCAGCGCCTCGTCCAGGGCCCGCAGATCCGGCGGGAACACCAGGACCGCGGCGTGCGCGAGCCGGCAGTGCGCGGCGACGGCGGCGCGCTGGGCCTCGGTCAGGTCGGGCACCACGGCGGCGAGTACCCGTGCGCCGTCGTGGGTTCGGATGAATCGGACGGCCGCGTCCACCTGATCCAGGTCGGCCGGGTCGAGAGTCGATAGTGCCAGCGAACGGGTCATGCGCCCTCCTGGGTTCAGATGTCGACGTAGCTTTCCGCGAAGAAGTCCCGATGAGAGCGCGAGGTGGCCAGGCTGTGCAGCTGAGCGCGCTGCAGATCGCGCCGGAACGCGGCCCGCGGGCCGGCCGGCGGATGCAGCAGCTCGATCATGGTGTTCGAGAAGTGTTGCGCGCGAAGTATTCTCGGTAGCAGTTCGTCCGAGTAGCGGTCCAGTGCGGTGGGGTCGTCGTGGCGGACGGCGCGGGTGAAGGCGTGGGCCAGGGCACGGGCGCCGAGGACGGCCAGATTCGCGCCCTTGGCCGCGGACGGGCTGATCGAGGTGGCCGCGTCGCCGGCCAGGAACAGCGTCCCCTCCCGCAGCGGATCGAGGATCTCCGACCGCAGGTGTACCAGGCTGCGCTCGATGATCGCGCCCTCCCGCAGCGGCCCGTACCGGTCGGCGCCGAGCCGCCGGGCCAGTTCCGCCCAGATCCGCGACTCCTCCCACTCCAGCGCCTCGCCGTGCGGGGCGCACTGCAGGTAGTACCGGGTGATGTCGGCGCTGCGGGGCATCTGCCCGGCGAAGCCGTCGGCGTGCACCCCGTAGACGACCGTGGCGGTGGTCGGCGGGGCCTGGGCCAGCAGTGCCAGCCAGGTGATGTCGTATTCGTGCGCGGTGCGGGCGACGGTGACCACCTGCCGGGCGAGGCCGCGGGCGCCGTCGCAACCGGCGAGATAGCGTGCGGTGAAACGATGTTCGCGGCCCTCGGCGTCCCGGGCCAGTACCGCCGGACGGTCGCCGAAGCGGTCGTGGATCTGCTCGGCGGTCAGCTCGAAGCGCAGATCGCCGCCGCGCCGGAGGAATTCGGCGACCAGGTCGGTGACCAGATGTTGCTGCGGATATACCGTATGCGGTTCGCATCGGCCCAGCTCGGCGTAGTTCAGCTCGAATCGGCCGATGGCACTGCGGAATTCGCAGACGCCGTGGGTCTGTCCGGCGGCCCGCAGACCCGCGTCGAGGTCGTGCTCGCGCAGTACGGCGACGCTCTCCGGCGCGAGGAATCCGGCTCGGGCCCGCTGTTCGATATGGGCCCGGCTGCGCCGTTCCAGGACGATGCACTCGACGCCGGCCGCCTGCAGCAGGTTGCCGAGTACGAGACCGGCCGGGCCCGCGCCCAGGATCAGAACCGCAGTGGTGTGGGTACTGCCATCGGCGCGCACGAATCGGAAACCTAGATCAATTGCGATGGTTTGTCAGATCAACCAAGGCGTGTCGCCGATTGTGTGGCGTACGCAACAGGTGTCCGGCACGCGGACCGCACGTGAACTCGCTATGAATCATGGTGCGCGCAATGGTGTTTCGGCGACGCGGACGGTCGTACCCTCGGCCGATGCGGTCATTGCAGCGATCCGGCGCCGATCGGGTTTCCGCGACGGGTTCCGCCTTCACGGACGCGGGACGGTGGCGGCCGGGGGTGGTGTGGCGGCGCACCGGCGAGTGGCTCGGCGCCACCCGCGGGCGGCGGGTCGCCGCCCGGCTGGTGTTCGCCGCAGTGGCGCCGGTCGGGATCGCGATGGTCGCGGGCGTGGCCACCGCGGCGACGCGCACCGATGCCGCCGGGACCACCACCATCGATGCGATCTCCTGGATGAACGTGCGGGACACCTCGGGAATCGCGTTGTCCGACTACGTGTTCGCGACCAACCACGGATCGCTGCTGCATCCCTCCGATTCGGTGTTGTCGACCGTGCTGGACCTGGAGTTCGCCGGATTCATGGCGCTGGTGGTCACCGCGATCTGGCTGATCGGGTACGCGATCAGTTTCCGCTGGCTGGATCTGGTGGCGCGGCCGTTGAGCGACGCCGCCGACGCCCTCTCCGGCCGGGTGGCCACGACACCGCTGCTGCTGGTGGCCGCGACCGCCGGGGCGTTCTTCGTCGCCTGGTTCGTGCTGCGCGGCCAGATCGCCAAGGCCACAGTGCAGATCGTGACGATGCTGGCCGTGGCGGTCGCCGGGGTGCTGTGCCTGGCGCATCCGCTGGCCGATGTGCTGTCCGACCACGGGCTCGTGGTGCAGGGCCGCGACGTCGGACTGGCCGTCGCCGCGGGCCTCAATGGTGACGCCGATCCGAATCCGGATTCGGTGGCGGCCGGGATGCAGGGCACGCTCGCCGACAATTTCGTGCGACATCCGTTGCAGGTGTGGAACTTCGGGCACGTCGTGGACGATTCGCCGGCCTGCCGCGCCGAATGGTCGGCCGGGGTGGCGGCCGGCAGCGACGATCGGATCACCGCCGGGATGCGGCGCTGCGGGGACGCCGCGGCCTACGCCAAGGCCGAGAATCCGAACGCGGGCCAGATCTGTACCGGCCTGCTGCTGTTGGTGTTCGGCGGCCTGCTGCTGGTGTTCGGGGTGTATCTCGCGGGCAAGATCGTGGTGGCCGCGGCGGAGGCGATCTATCACGGCTTCCTGAGCATATTCGGTTTCGCCGCAGGCGGATTCGTGTACGGGCCGACACAGGTCTTCCTCATCCGCAATGTGGTCGACGTCTTCGTGGCGGCCGGGAAGATGATCGCGTTCACCGTCTATCTGGCGGTGTACGCGCTGGTCCTCGACGACGTGTTCCGGCAGGCGGCGGGGCACGGTGTGGCGGTGATCTTCATCGGCGGCGCGGTGATGATCGTCGGCGTGGTGCTGTTGCGGCGGGCCGGCCGCGGGGTCGCGGCGCAGGGCGGCCGGATCGCCGATCAGCTCGGCAGCGTGCTGGCGACCGGGCGGGCGCCGGCCCCGGCCGGGGTCTCGATGGCCGCGGCCGGTGCGGCCGCCGCCGGCACCGGCCGCCTGCTGACCGCGCTCATGGCAGTGAACACCCTCAACGCCAGCCCGGTGACCGAATATCTGATGGGCCGCAGGCGATTTCCGCTCAGCTCCCGGTCCCGGCTGCGCCAGCAGGCGGAGCTGGCGAATATGGAGACCAGCGTCGAGGCGGGCCGCCGGGGCTGGATGCTGAGCTATTACAGCACCCGCGAGCAGGTGCTGGATTCGGCCCGGACCGCCGCCGCCGAACACGGCCACACCGCGCTCGGCGCCGCCGTGGCGGCGGATCGCGTGATCGCCCGGGGCGGTAATCTCGGCGATGTCGAATCCGCGCTCGCCGCAGCGGGTTTCGCGGACAAGAACATGCGGATCGACGCCATCGAGGCCTACCGGCACCGCACCGATCTGGCGCCCAATCTGTGGAGCGGTGATCGCTTCCTCGGCGAGGCCATCGCCTCCCTGAACGTCCTGAAACTCGGCCGGACACCGGCGAATCTGGCGCTGTTCCAGCACACCGCCGATCGGCTGGCGAATCACCGATTCGCCGATCCGGACCTGCGATTCGCGCGCTTCACCCCCGCGGAGCAGGCCTATCTGCACCGGTATCTCGCGACCCCGGCGAAGCCGCTGCGCGAGGCCCTCGACCGGGTCGCCACCGGCGCCGCCACCACGATTCCCGGTCTGCCCGGCCCGATCTCGGCGGAACGCGCGGCGATGCTGACCCGTTTCCTCGATGTCCACCTCGGCCGGGAGTACCTGGCCGCGGCGCAGGCCGGCGATCTGCCGGCGGCCGCGGCGACGCTGCGCAAGATGGCGCTGCCGGAGTACTGGTCCGGCGGCAGCAGACTCGCTCCGGCACAGACCATCCCGGAATTCTGATCAGCGCAGATCGTAGGTGTACCGGCTGGTCGGGACGACGTCGATATCGCGATCCGCGCCGAAGGTGGCGATACTGCGCAACATCCGGGTGACCCGGTCCCGCAACTCGTCCTCGTCGCCACCACTACCCCAGAAGGCGTGCGGATCGGTCATCGCCGCCATCGGGAACAGCTCCTCGACCAGCCCCGCGACCGTGGGACCGTCGGTGACCGGCTCGACCACCGTGTTCTGGATGTATCCGAAGGTGGCCTGGGTCTCGATGGCGACGGCGGTGTGGTTGTCGTGCCAGGTCCGCAGCCAGGTGTGCCTGCTCATCCCGTCCGGAATGCGCAACAGCGCGATATTGGCCAGCGCGTCACACCGCTGTCCGTTCCCGGTCACCGGCGGCGGCAACGGCACCCGCTCGTCCACGATCCACCCCGCGAGCCGATCCGCGGTCGCGGACAGCAGTTTCGTGATCACGGGATGGTCCTCGGCCCGGACGCTGACGATCGCCGTGACGGGTTCGGGCCCGGTACTGATCCGCGTCTGCGCCGCCGCGACATCCGCGTCGGCGACATTGACCTGCAAGGCCCTGGCCCCGGCCTCGGCGAGCCCGCGATGCAACGCGGACCCGTGCAACGTGGTCTCCAGATCGTCGCCCCACAGGGCATACATCAATTTCATGGCGCACCTTTCGATCCTGCTGCCATGATGGTGAACCCCCGGCCCGCCCCGCGGCCGATATTCCGCTGTTCGGGATGAAGAATCGGGCCGGTGGCGGCGCGGTTACCTGTGCGGCGCCGATCAGCGCAGAGAGACGGTGGTGCCGCCGGAGAACATCGAGTCGTGCAGCACGATGTGGTCCGCGGTGGCGTCGGCCGGCAGGTCGAACACCACCTGGGCGGTGACCGTGTTGCCCGGGTTGATGTCGGCGTACAGGCTGGTGTCGGGCTGCAGATTCATCGCGGCGGACGCATCGTTGGCGAACTTGCGGTTCTGCGAATCGAAGAGCGTCTGATCCGACGGGGAGAAACCGTAGGGCACGGCCGAGATGTTGTGCACGGTGATCGAGACGATGGTGTATGCACCCTGCGCCGTCTTCTGCAGGAACGAGTTGTTCCCTACCGTTGCCACGCCGGATTGCACGGCAGTGACGGTGAATTCGAATTTCCCGTCCCGGGTCGGGGTGTTGGGACCCACCGACGAACGGCCATTCGAATCGCCGGCTCCGGCGGCGGCCTTCGCACCCGGCGCACCGGCTGCCGCAGGCGTGGGCGACGCCGATTTGCTGCTGCCGTGGGTGAGCAGCCCACCGACGCCACACAGGGCGATTATCGAGACGACGACGATCAACAGGATCCGACCGGTCCCGCTCTTTTTTCGAGGTGGTTGCGGAAAATTTCCGGCGTAGGGCGGATAGCCCGGCGGCGGTGGCGGGAACGGCTGCTGCGGATGGGGGCCGGGATAGTTCATGGAGTGTCCTGGAAGATTGTGAACGTGGCTGATCCCGATCGCGCACGGACGGCTCAATGGGAGGATCGGCGCACGAATCGGCGCTGACAGAAACAATATTCGACACCTGGCCCGGGCCGCCTGAAGGTGCGTAGCGGGCATCGGCCGGTGTCGTTGACAATGTCCGCTCGGCGATCTCCGACGCCGAGTGCTGCTCTCCCCTTGATGTATCGAATCCAACGCCGCCCGATTACCTGGAGGTAGCCCGGACGATCCGAGGAAAAGAGAATGTCACAGTCCGCCGGCATTGGCAAATCCGTTGCCGGACAAGATGAATACGACCGGCCGGATTGTTCGGACGGAAATCCGTCCGATATTCCGACATTGCGGATTCAGCGGATGGTGGCGACCAGGGTGGCTATTTCGCGGGCGAGGGTGGTGGGAGGTGGGCCGGTGAGGCCGCGGGCGGCCCAGCAGCGGATGGCGTCGGCGACGAGGACCTGGGCTATGCGGGCGGCTCGGGTGAGGTCGATGTCGGCGGGGAGTTTGCCGTCGTCGCGGGCCCGGCGGAAGGGTTCGAGGAACAGGGGGGCGAGGTCGGTGTCGGGGGCCTCGGCGGCGATGGCGCGCTGTTCCAGGCGGTAGATCTCCAGGAAGGTTTCCGAGATCAGTTCCGGGGGGTAGGTGCGCAGGCGGTGTTCCAGGGTGCCGACGATCGTGGTGATCAGGTCGGGGAGTTCGTAGGGGGTGCCGGCGAGGGCCGTGGCCGCGTCGTGGGCGTCGCGCATGGTGAAGACCTCGAACTCCAGCAGGACGTCCTCGCGGCGGGAGAAGTACACGTAGAACAGGGCTTTCGAGACGCCGGCCGCCTTGCAGATATCGGTGACGGTGGTGTCGGCGAAGCCCCGGGTGCGCCACAGGGCCATGGCGGCCTGCCGGATGGCCTCCCGGCTGGCCTGGGAGCGGGCCCGGACCGGCACGGCGCGAGTCTGACGGTAGTCAGGCTTCTGGTCCGGGGAAACCTTCGGCATGGCAACGACTCTACCGCACATCGATTTCTGACTACAGTCAGAAACTCGTTGACTCGGGTCAGGAAAGCTGCCATGCTCGCCGGACAGGGACGCGCACCGGCCGGCCGTCCGGACCGATCCACCGCTCACGGAAGAGATACGGATATGCAGATCCTCACGGAGACCGAGGAACCGGTGGCCTGGTCGGCGCTACGGGGGCAGCAGGTGATCCTCTGGTCGGCGCCGGTCGTCGCGCTGGTGCTGCTGGTGCTGTTCGCCGCGTTCCCCGGCTTCTTCCCGCCGATGTCACCCGATCTGCCGGCCGCGGATGTCGCGCGGTTCTATCAGGACCACACCTCGTGGATCCGGTTCACCATGGTGGGTTTCAATCTGTGCGGCATCATGATCGTGCCGTTCTTCGTGCTGATCATGGCCCAGATGATGCGGATGCGGGAGCAGTCCCGGATCTTCGCCTTCTGCTATCTGACGTCGGTGGTGGCGGGGGCCACGCTGTTCGCGCTGTCCGCGATCCTGTTCGGGGTGGCCGCGTTCCGGCCCGATCGCGGCGCGGATCTGGAACAGCTGCTCAACGATCTCGCCTGGATCTTCTTCGTCGCGCCGATCGGGATGCTGGTCTCGCAGTTCGTATTGCTCGCCCTCGGCGTGTATTTCGACGACGAGCGCGCGCCGGTGTTCCCGAAATGGGTGGGGCACTACAGCCTGCTGACCGCGGTGGTGATGGCGCCGTCGGCCTGTGCGGCCGTGGTGCATTCGGGCCCGCTGGCCTGGGACGGATTCGTCTCCTTCTGGCTGCGCAACGGCGCGTTCGCGCTGTTCTGCGTGGTGATGTTCTTCGTGCTGCGGAATACGCTGCGGCGGCAGGCGATCGAGGCCGGGGTGCCGCGATGAGCACCGCGACCACCGTCCCGGCGGTGGCGACCGGCGGCGAGCCGGACCGCCGCGCCACCCGCGATGTGCGAATCGTGTACTGGGCCTTCGCCGTCTTCTATCTGGTGCTCTCGCTCGGTGTGGTGCTGTTCGGCCGCGCCACCCCGCCGCCGCGGCCCGATGTCACCGATCTGCAGGCGGCGCAGTGGTTCGACAAGCATCACCTCACGATCCAGATCGGTTTCGCCGCACTGCTGATGATCGCCGGCGGCGCGGCGGTGGCCAACGGCATCATCGGCTACTACATGAAGCGGATGTCGTCGGGTTCGGTGCTGGCGTACGCCTACATCGGCGCGATGGGGGTCGGCGCGATCCCGGGATTCCATGTGCTGCTCGTCTGCTGGCTCACCGCGACCTTCCGGCCGGACCGTGGTCCCGGCCTGGAGCATCTGCTGTACGACCTCGGGATGTTGTCCTACAACGGATCTCTGGGCTGCTTCACCACCGCCTATCTGGTGCTGGCGATCGCGATCCTCTACGACCGCAACCGGATCTTCCCGAAATGGTTCGCGTACGTGTCGGTCTGGCAGATCGTCACCGAGGTGCTCGCCACCCAGATGTGGGTGTTCCACTCCGGCGCCTTCGCCTGGAACGGGCTGATCACCTTCTATATCGCGGTGGTCATCTTCGGTCTGTGGATCGCCTGCCTGCTGCCGATCATGTGGTTCGCCGGCATCCGGGAGACCGCCACCCGGCCGGCGCCGCTGTATTCCGCGGAGGAGGACCGATGACCGTCTCCGACCGGGATCTGCCCGACACCGCACGGCCCCCGGCCGAACCCACGACCCGGCTGCCCGGCGATCTCGACATGTGGGTGATGATCCTCGGCGATCTGTTCTTCTTCGGCTGTTACTTCGTCGCCTACATGATCTTCCGCGCTCGCTCGCCGGAGGCGTTCGCGGCGGCCCAGCAGCATCTTAACATGGGTATCGGCGTGGCCAATACCGTTGTGCTGCTGACCAGTTCGATGTTCGCCGCGTCGGCGGTGGCCGCGGCCCGGTCCGGCGCGGTGCGCACCGCGCGCCGGCTGATCCTCGCCACCGGCGCGTGCGGGCTGATCTTCGCCGCCCTCAAGGCGGTCGAATGGCATCAGGAGATCTCCCGCGGCTTCACCGTATCCGACGAATTCTTCAGCTTCTACTACGTGCTGACCGGCGTGCATCTGGCGCATGTCGCGCTGGGCCTGCTGATCCTCGGTGTGGTGGACCGGGAACTGCGCCGCCGGCAGCGCGTGGCGTTCGTCGAGCAGGGTGTTCTGTTCTGGCACATGATCGACCTGCTCTGGCTGGTCATCTTCGCCATCGTCTACCTCATGAGGTGAATCGTGACCACGCTTTCGATACCGCGCCCGGACAAGAGCACCCGGACCGTCGTCCTCGTCTGGGCGGCGCTGACCGTGATCACGATCGTGGCCTGGCGGCTGGCGCCGGGCCACGCCGACAGCGCCGGGCTCAGCGACGGCCTGGTGGCCGGCATCGTGGTACTCGCGATGATCAAGTGCCGCTTGGTGATCCGCTACTTCATGGAGGTCCGGTACGCCCCGCGCTGGCTCCGGCTCGCCACCGACGGCTGGCTGCTGGTGCTCTGGGTGACGCTGCTGGGCATCTATCTGTACTGAATTCGCTACGGCAGCAAGCGAATTCGGGCCGCTCACCGGCCGGTGAGCCGCCGGTTGGTCAGCTCCAGCTGGCGTGCGGTGCTGCGTTCCAGGGCCTGTTGCTGGTCGGGGGTGAGGGTG
Source organism: Nocardia sp. BMG111209 (assembly GCF_000381925.1). Taxonomy (NCBI): domain Bacteria; kingdom Bacillati; phylum Actinomycetota; class Actinomycetes; order Mycobacteriales; family Nocardiaceae; genus Nocardia; species Nocardia sp. BMG111209. The sequence continues at coordinate 4,379,495 of NZ_KB907307.1, read as the reverse complement.
TCGCACACCCGTCCCCAGTGCAGGGCGACCGGATCGCCGGGGGACACCCCGGGCGGGATCCGGTCGTCGGCGGTGACGCGGGTGACCACCGGATCCGACAGTGCCAGGGCCGCGCCGGTGCGGGTCAGCCGGCGGCACCGGACCTCGAAACCCGCACTGTCACAGTTCGTCACGGTGGCCCAGGTGATCCGGCAGCTGTCGAGTACGTGCAGCGGATGATCGTCGCTGCCGGTACCCAGCAGCCGGGTCCACGGGTAGACGCCGAACACGTGGAAGCAGTGGTTGGCGGCCGCCTCGGCGGCCAGATCACCGGTCAGATGCGACCATTGGGTGCCGGAACCGATCGCCGCGAGCAGTTCGGCGGTGAACGCCTCCGGATCCAGCTCCTCGCCGACTCCGCCACCGAGCCAATACGATTCGACCAGCCGGTGATCCAGCGGGTCGGCGATCCCGGTCAGCCGGGACAGCACCCGCAGATACGGCCAGGCGCCGGAGAAGTACGGCGCCGCCGCGCGGATCCGATCGGCGCTGTCCAGTGCCGCCGGATCGGCCGGGCCGCAGTAGCCGAGCTGGTTGGGGGCGCCGGCGTAGCGGGCGAACATCTCCGGTCCCCGGACGTCCCGGGCCGTGGTCACGCCGGTTCGACCCGGACCAGGGCGGCGGCGTCGCGATGCATCCGCCCGAAGTTGTAGTAGGCGGCGCACGCGCCCTCCGGTGACACCATGCAGGTGCCGATCGGGGTCTCCGGTGTGCAGGCGGTGCCGAACACCTTGCACTCCCAGGGTTTGAGCACCCCCTTGAGCACCTCACCGCACTGGCACGCCTTCGGGTCGGCGACCCGTACGCCGGGCATCGAGAAGCGTTGCTCCGCATCGAATTCCGCGAAGTCGTCGTGCAGCCGCAGCGCGCTCTGCGAGATGAAACCCAGTCCGCGCCATTCGAAATGCGGCCGCAGCGTGAACACCCGCGCGAGCAGGGCCAGCGCCTCCGGATTGCCGTCGGGATGTACCACCCGCGCGTACTGGTTCTCCACCTCGCAGCGGCCCTCCCGGATCTGGCGCAGCAGCATCGCCACCGAGGCGAGGATGTCCAGCGGCTCGAATCCGGCCACCACCAACGGTTTCCGATAGACCTCGGGAACGAATCGGTAGGGCCGGTTACCGACCACCGTCGAGACATGGCCCGGGCCCAGGAATCCCGACAGCCGCAGGTCCGGTGATTCCAGGATCGCCTTGATCGGCGGCACGATCGTGACGTGATTGCAGAAGACGCTGAAGTTGCGAATTGCGAGATCCCGGGCCCGTAGCAGGGTCACCGCGGTCGACGGGGCGGTGGTCTCGAAGCCGAGGGCGAAGAACACCACCTGTTTTCCCGGATTGTCGACCGCGATCCGCAACGCGTCCAGCGGCGAGTAGACGAACCGGACGTCGGCGCCCGCGGCCTTGGCGTCCAGCAGCGAACCGTGCGAGCCGGGCACCCGCATCATGTCGCCGAAACAGGTGAACACGACATCGGGCTGCTTCGCCAGCCACATCGCGTCGTCCACCCGGCCCATCGGGATCACGCACACCGGACAGCCGGGGCCGTGTACCAATTCGACGGTTTCGGGCAGCAGATGTTCGATGCCGTGCCGATAGATGGTGTGCGTATGCCCGCCGCACACCTCCATGAACTTGAAGCGCTCGCCGTCGGCGCCGCCGTCCGCCAGCTGTTCGACGGCGCGCAGCAGCGTGCGCGCGGCCGCGGGGTCGCGGAATTCGTCGACGAACCGCATTCTCACCTCCGGATCGGATCTTTCAGCTGATGGCCGACGAGTCGAACGCGTCGATCTCGTCGGTGTAGGCACTGCCGAGCTGCCGGATCGCCGTGAGCGTCAGCCGCGCCTCCTCCTCGTCGATCCGCGCCATCGCGAAACCGACGTGCACGAGCACCCAGTCGCCGGGGCCGGGCGGCGCCTCGGCGAGCAGCCGGACGCTGATCGCGCGCTGGACACCGTCGACGTCGACGGTCGCGAGATGGTTTGCGGCATCGGTGATCTCGACGATCCGTCCGGGAATTCCGAGGCACATGATTTCTCCTCAGCAGATCCGGGGCAGGGGGTCGCCGACCAGCGTGTCCACGATCCGGGTGCCGCCGAGGGCGGTGCGCATGACCACGGTCGCGGCCGGTTCGGCGACGATCTCGCCGATCTCCACGGCGTCCACGCCGAGCGGATGCGATCGCAGGGCCGCGAGACCCGCCGCGGTCTCCTCGGGTGCGACGACGGCGACGAATTTGCCCTCGTTGGCGACGTAGAGCGGGTCGATGCCGAGCATCTCGCAGACGCCGCCGACCGGCGGCCGCACCGGTAGCCGGTCCTCGCGCAGCAGGACGGCGTGGCCGCAGGCCCGGGCCAATTCGTTGCAGGTGGTCCCGACGCCGCCGCGGGTGGGGTCGCGCAGCCAGCGCGTGGCCGGCGCCGCGGCGAGCAGCAGTTCCACCAGCGGGCTCACCGCGGCGGTGTCGGAGCGGATGTCGGCATCGATGCCGAGGTCGCCGCGGGCGAGCATGACCGCCGTGCCGTGGTCGCCGAGGGTGCCCGACAGCAGTATTTTGTCGCCGGTCCGCACCGCCTGCGGGCCGAGCCGCCGGCCGGCGGGCACGATCCCGGTTCCGGTGGTGGTCACGAACATCCCGTCGGCGGCGCCGCGGGGCACGACTTTCGTGTCGCCGGTGACGATCTGGATCCCGGTGGCCGTGGCGGCGTCGGCCATGTCCGCGACGATGTCGTGCAGTTCGGCGATCGGGAAACCCTCCTCGAGCACGAAGGCCGCCGATATCCAGGCCGGTATCGCCCCGGCCATCGCCAGATCGTTGGCGGTGCCGTGCACCGCGAGCCGGCCGATCGAACCGCCGGGAAAACGCAAGGGCTGCACCACGAACGCATCGGTGGACATCGCCAGCCGATCGCCGCCGGGCAGCATGATCACGGCGCCGTCACCCAGCGATTCCAGATACGGGTTGCGGAACGCCTCGACGAACACCGCGTCGACCAGCGCGGCCGAGGCCTTACCGCCGGCGCCGTGGGCCGTGGTGACATATTCGTCGCGCAGCCGGGGACGGCGGCGGCGGAAGGATTCGATCCGTTCGATCACCTCACCCTCGGCGAATCCGGGGCCGGATGCCAGGTAGTCGTCGACGGTTTTCCTCATCGGACCTTGCTCCCTTCGGCGGACAGCTGTCGCGAATGTTCGTGTACGGCCGACCACAGCTCGTAGCCCAGCAACGCCTGCGTCTCCTGGATGCGGTGCACGCTCTGCGAGCGAACAACGAAGCAGGCGTCCACATCCGGGCTGTGCGCGAAGGCGCCGCCGTCGTAGCCGGCGAAGCCGACGGTGTACATACCGCGCTGCCGGGCCTCGCGCAGCGCCGCGGTGAGGTCGGCGGAATTGCCGCTGGTGGACATGGCGACGGCGATGTCACCGGCGCCGGCGCGGGCGATCAACTGCCGCGCGAAGACGAGGTCGAAACCGACGTCGTTGCCGAGGGCGGTCAGGATCGCCTGGTCGGCGGTGAGCGACCAGGCCGGTAGCCCGGCGCCGGCCGGAGGATGCGCGAACAGGGCCGCCAGGGTCGTGGCGTCGGTGCTGCTGCCGCCGTTGCCGAAGGTGAAAAGTCTTCCACCCGAGGCGAATCGGTGGCTCATCTCGACCGCCGTGGTGGTCAGCAGCTCGGCGACGGCGGCGAGGGTGGTGCGGCGCAGCGTCGCGCTGTCGGCCGCCTTCGCCTGTGCCGATTGCGCGAGATCGGCCAGCAGCGTGGCACTGTCGCGTTCCGCGCCGTCGAGGAACGGGTAGAGGAAGCCGGCCCCGGCGGCCGGTGTCTGCCCGCTCACCGCCGGATCCCGTTGCCGGCCAGCGGTTCCGGTGCTCGTCCGGGCGGGCCGACGGTGCCGATCGCGGCGCCCGCGTGCAGGATCACCAGGTCGTCCACGGTGACCGGGCCGACGAGTGTGGTTGTGGCGGTTTCGATTCCGGTGGCGGTGCGGACCGTGGCGGTATCGCCGCACACCGCGATCACCTCCGCGAGCCGGCCCTCGTCGGCGCAGGTGACGCAGACCTCCGCCGGGCCGTGCGGCGCCGTCAGCAGTCCCGGATGTTCGAAGCACACGTGGGTCAACTCCCACAGCAGGTGATAGGTCAGCACGAAACCACCGGCGGCGGGCAGCCGCGGATCGGGATCGTCGAACCACAGCACACGGTCGGCGGCGCCGGCCGGTGGCCGGGGGCCGTGGCCGATCCAGACGGTCACCGCGCCCCAGGCCGGGGCGCGCCGCATGATCGACCGGACCTCGGGATCGCCCGCGTCGGCGACCGCGATCACGATATCGCCGGGCCGCACCGACATTCGCGCGGCGCCGACCGGATCGTGACCGGTCAGGGCGACCGCCGGCAGCGCGCGTTTCCCCACGATCACCGGATGGACGAATTCGACCGCGATGTGCTGCGCGTGCGGCTCCCAGGCCGGGGCCACACACCACAGGGTCGCACCCGCGGCGAATCGGCGGGCCAGGATCAGAGCCGTCGCCGCGAGGTCGGCGGCCAGATCCGCATTCAGCCCGGGATCGATCGCTGTCGTACTCATTCGATACCGCCCGTTCGTCGTCGAACAGTCGTGCTCCGATTGTGCTGACATTTCGCGATCGGACCGGAACGGCCGGGACGGCGCATCCGGACATTCCGTACTCGGATATCGCCCGAGCGTAGCCTGAGGCGCGTCATCTGTCAGATGAGCCGGACATTACGGATCGGTGACGAATTCCGGACGCGGGTGTCGATAACTCCGGACGGCCGACAGGATTACGAAAGTTCCGGCGCGGGCGCGCCGGAAACCGCAATTTCCCGCGCACGAAACGCGACGCCCCCGGCGCGCGCGAATGTCGAGGAGGCCGGTCGTGCACGAACTCGCGGTCTGCGAATCCATCGTGAGCGCCGTGCGACTGCATGCGGAGGGGCGGCCCGTTCGCGCGATCCATCTGCGCATCGGAACCCTGCGCCAGATCGTTCCCGACACCCTGTCGTTCTGCTGGTCGATGGTCACCGAGGGTTCCGACCTCGCCGATTCCCGGCTGCTGGTCGAACGGATCGAGGGCCGGATCCGTTGCCGCCACTGCCGGGGCGAACGGGTACTCGACGACTACGTGTTCGCCTGTGATCACTGCGGCGGCGTCGACGTCGAAGTGGTGGCCGGCGAGGAATTCCTCATCACCGCACTCGAACTCACGGAGGTATGACCATGGGCCGGTTCCACCGTCACGAGGACGATCACGGGCATGCGCACGACCACGATCACGGGCATTCGCACGAGCACGGCGATCATTCCGGATACGGCACCGAAGCCGAACGCGTGCTGGTGCTGGAACGCATCTTCCACGAGAACGAGAAGACCGCCGCCGCCAACCGCGCCGACTTCGATGCCTGCGGGGTGACCGCGATCAATCTGATGTCCTCACCCGGCGCCGGAAAGACCCATCTGCTGCGCGCGGCGCTGCGGCAGCTGTCGGGCACGATGCGCATCGGCGTCGTCGAGGGCGATATCGAAACCAGTATCGACGCCGACCTGCTCACCGGATTCGGGGCGGAGATCAGTTTGCTGAACACCGCCAACGGATTCGGCGGTGAATGCCACCTGGACGCGCCGATGGTGCGGTCGGCGCTGCCCCGGCTGCCGTTACCGGAATTGGATCTGCTGATCGTCGAGAACGTCGGAAACCTGGTGTGCCCGGCGGAATTCGAGATCGGCGAACACGCCCGGGTCATGGTGCATTCGGTGACCGAGGGCGAGGAGAAACCGCTGAAATATCCGGTCATGTTCCGCTCGGCGGATCTGGTGCTGCTCAACAAGACCGACCTGTTGCCGCACCTGGATTACGACCCGGAATTGTTCTACGCGAATCTGCGCGCGGTGAATCCGAATGTCACCGTGCTCGAGACCAGTGCCCGCACCGGCACCGGGATCGGCGCCTGGTGCGACTGGCTGACCGAACTCCAGCCGGCCCGCCGGGTGACCACCGCACCGGCCTGACCGAGCCGGATCACTCTGCGGGACAGGGGTTTCGGTTACTCGTCGGCCAGGATCTCCGCGAATGCGATCACCACACCGCCGGTGGCGTGTTCGCGGGTGGCCGCGACCAGCGGACCGGCCTCGGCCGCGGCGGCGGAGGCCGCCGCGTAATCGGTGAAGTACAGATCCAGCAGCCGATAGGCCGGGGTCGGGCTGCCGTCCTCCTTGGGCCAGACCTTCGACTCCTGCAGCCGGGTCAGGCCGGGGAGCTTGCGCGCCAGGGCGACCTGCTCGGGGTAGGCCGCCTCGAACGCGGCCGGGTCGGTGGGGTTGGAGTAGACGAAGCTGATCTTGGTGGGATTGCCTTGCTCTGTCATGGTCGACCTCTTAATCTCCGGTTGATACCAGCGAGCGAACCGCTCACGGTTGTCGACAGTAGTCAGAGGGATGGATATCGAACCATGACCGTTCCGCCGGGAAATCTTGCCGATCGTCCAGCGGCGCACGGTGTTTCGAGCGGCATTGCCGAGCGCCGCGACGCCGGGCCGGAGTCCGGCGCGACGGCCCGGCCCGACGACCTGCTCTCGGAACTGCTGCGCAGCGTCCGCCTCAGCGGTGAGCGGGTCGCCGCATACCGTCCGCCACCGGCCTTCTCGCTCGGATTCGCCGGGACCGGCAGCCTGCACATCATCGAGGCGGGTGACCTCGAGCTCCGGATCGACGGCCGTCCCCGGGTCGAGCGCGTGCGGGCCGGGGACGTCGTGCTCGTGCCGCGCGGCGATCCGCATCACCTCCACGACGCGGGCCGCGGGCCCGCGGGACCGGAGCCGGCCCGCTGGCTGTGCGGGACCTTCACGATCGGCGATCCGCAGGCCGGGCATCTGCTCGGGGCGCTGCCGGGGGTGATCGTCCTGGGGGCCGGTCGGGCTCCGGCGCCCGAGGGGCTCGAGGTCGCCCGCCGGATGCTGCTGATCGAAATGGATTCGCCCTCACAGGGTTCCGCGGTCATGATCTCCCGCATCCTCGATCTGATCTTCATCCAGGTGCTGCGGGCCTGGGCCGCGGGTGACGACGCCGAACCGAACTGGCTGGCCGGTGCGTTCGACCCGCAGATCGGGTTGTCCCTCACCGCTATTCATCGGGATCCCGGCCGCGAGTGGACGGTCGAGGAGCTGGCCCGCGTGTGCAACCTGTCCCGGTCGGCGTTCGCCGCGCGGTTCACCGCTCGGGTCGGGACCCCGCCCGCGGGCTACCTCGCGCAGGTACGCCTGGACGCCGCCACCGAACTGCTCCGTGGCACTTCGCTTCCGATCGCGCTCATCGCGGAGCGGGTCGGATACACCTCGGAGGCGGCGTTCAGCCGCGCGTTCAAGAACCGCTACCGCACGCCGCCGGCCCGCTGGCGACGGGACATCCGCGGGCACTGACGGCTCGCGGCGGCGCTGTGACCGGCGTGTGGCAGCGCGTTGCCCCGGGTGCGGCGGGCCGGGTCAACCGCTCCCGGCCACCAGCAGTTGGCCGAAGGCGAGGCCACCGTCGCTGGGTGGTAACCGGTGGGGGCACAGCGGACGGAAGCCGTTGTCCGCCAGTAGCGTCCGGGTACGGCTCAGGAGCAGGGCATTCTGAAAGACTCCGCCGGACAACGCGATCGGCGCCGCCTCGTCCGCGAAACGAGTGGCCAGGCCGAGCACCAGTCGAGCGACCGCCTCGTGGAAGCGGGCGCCGATGACCGCCGCGGGCACATCGCGGGCCGCGTCGGACACCACCGCGGCGAGTACCGGGCCGGGATCGATGTCGAGCGGGTCGTCCGTGCCGTCCTCGGCACCCGGGCCTACCGCGAAGCGGTAACGGACCGCGCCGGGATCGGCGGTCCGCGAGAGTCCTTCCAGTTCGATCGCCGCCTGCGCCTCGAAATCCGCCACGTGCCGCACGCCGGCCAGCGACGAGACCGCGTCGAACAGCCGGCCCATACTCGACGTCGGCACGCCTCCCGCACCGCTGGACAGCTGCTGCCACAACATCTTTCGCTCGGCGGGTGGGCACTGCCGGACCGAGGCGATGCCGTCGTCCCAGTCGATACCCGCCGCGTACAGGTGGGCCAGGGCCATCCGGTACGGCCGGCGCACGCTCGCATCGCCACCGGGCAGCGGGACGTAGCGCAGGTGGGCCAGCCGCCGGTAACCCTTGTATCGGGCGGCGAGTACCTCGCCGCCCCAGATCGCGCCGTCGGTGCCGAAACCCGTTCCGTCGAAGGCGAATCCGAGCACCGTGGTCTCCGGATCCACACCGTGCTCACCCATGACCGCCGCGAGATGCGCGTGGTGATGCTGCACCGGGTACACCGGCCGATCACCGGCATGCTCGTGTGCCCACGCCGTCGACCGGTATCGAGGATGCGCATCGGCGGCGAGTTGGATCGGCCGGACTCCGGTGAGCCGCTCCAGATGTCGTTCGGCGGCGGTGTAGGCGGTCAGGGTCGCGAGATCGTCCATATCGCCGATGTGCTGACTCAGCCACGCGTACCGGCCCTCGGCCACCGCGCAGGTGTTCTTGAGGTCGGCCCCCACCGCCAGGGTCGCGGGTATCGGGAACGGCAGGGCCAGTGGCATCGGGGCGTATCCGCGCGATCGCCGCACCGGCACCTCGAGGCCGTCGACGAGGCGCACCACGGAATCGTCGCAGGGCACCAGGATTCGGCGGTCGTGCCGGAGGAAGCCGTCCGCGAGCTCGGCCAGCCGATCCAGTGCGTCGGCGTCGTCGTAGCACAGCGGCTCACCGCCGAGGTTGCCGGAGGTCATCACCAGGACCTGCGGTCCCGGTTCGTCGCCGGGTAAGCCGAACAGCAGCAGGTGCAGCGGGGTGTAGGCGATCAGCACGCCGAGGTCCGGATTGCCCGGCGCCACCGCGTCCACCGGATCCGCTCCGGTCGGGGTGCGGGGGAGCAGCACGATCGGCCGCGCCGGACCGGTCAGCAGGGCCGCCGCGGCCGCATCGACCCGGACGATCGCACGGGCGGTGGCCAGGTCGGGGACCATCACCGCGAACGGCTTGTCGCCACGGCGTTTCCGGCGACGAAGCGCCGCGACGGCGGCCGGGTTCGCGGCATCGCAGGCCAGGTGATAACCGCCGATGCCCTTCACGGCGAGAATTCCGCCGGAGCGCAACAGGTTCCGGGCGGCGGTGAGCGGATCACCCTCGCCGGGACCGTGATAGGACAGGGCCGGGCCGCAGTCGTGGCAGGCGATCGGCTGGGCGTGGAAGCGCCGATCGGTGGGATCGTCGTACTCCCGCGCGCAGGCGGCGCACAGCGGGAAGCCGGCCATCGAGGTGTGCCGCCGGTCGTAGGGCAGGTCGGCGATGATGGTGAATCGCGGACCGCAGTTGGTGCAGTTGACGAACGGGTGGCGGTAGCGGCGGTCGGCCGGATCCCGCAGTTCCGCAACACATTCGGCGCAGATCGCCACGTCGGGGGAGGCGAGCGTGCGGCCGCCGCCGGTGCGGGTGGTGTCGGCGATGCGGAAGCCGGTGCCGCCGCGGACCGGGATCGCGGATTCCTCGATCGCCTCGACGACCGCGAGCGGCGGTGGGCCGCACCGGATCCGGGTGACGAAGGCGTCGACATCGGCGGTGGCGCCCTCGATCTCGATCACCACGCCGGAACTGTCGTTGCGTACCTCGCCGGTCAGGGCCAACTCCGCCGCCGTCGTGTAGACGAACGGGCGGAAGCCGACGCCCTGTACGACGCCCCGGACGACCAGCCGCCGCCGGGACCGGTTGCCGCTCAGGGTTCCTCACCCCGGCCGAGCAGCCGCAGCCCGGCCATCGCCGCCTCCGCGCCGGCCTCGTCGGTCTTCTGCACCGCGAAACCCATGTGGATGATCACCCAGTCGCCGGGACGGGCGGGTTCGGTGTCCAGCAGGCCGATGTTGACCCGCCGCGGTTCACCGGAGACGTCGACGAGCGCGATCTGATCGTGGTAGCCGTCGACCAGCGAGACCACCCGCCCTGGAATGCCGAGGCACATCGGCGATCACACCTCCTGCCGGTCGAAGAGATCGTCGAGGATCGAGGCGACGGTGGTCACGGTGACCGGGACCGCGGCGGCGACCGTATCGGTCAGCCCGATCCCCTCGGCCACCGATTCGACCCGGCAGCCGATGACGAGCGTGGTGGCGGGCAGCGTGCCGCCCAGGGCACGGACGGTCGCGAACATCGCCTGGGGATCCATCGCGTGCGCGTCGAGGTACGAACCGGATTCGGCATCCGGGTCGACGTGCAGCACCTCCACCCGGCCGGGTTCGCCGCCGCCGGGCAGGGCGTCCACCAGCAGCAGCGCATCCCAGTCGCCGAGCAGGTCGTAGGCGAGATGCATACCGCGGATGCCGTAGTCGGTCACCCGCACGCCGGGCGAATCCGGCGGCGGCAGTGCGCGCACCACCGCCGGTCCGAATCCGTCGTCGCCGAGGAAGATGTTGCCGATTCCGGCCACCAGCACGCGCATCGGGCTACATCTGCCGAATCTTCAAGTAGCGCTTGATATCCGGGATGGAGCGCACGCCGATGACGGCGAGCAGCGCGACGAGCGCCGCGACGACGACGGTCGAGACCACTCCTACCGATTCCATGGCGAATTCCTTTCAGCTGTGCGGGCCGTCGAGCGGCTCGATCTCGTCGGGGGCGAAATACAGGTAGCGGCCGTACCATTCGTGCAGGTCGGCGGCGGGGTCGTCGTCGACGACCACCGCGATGTGCACATTGCCGTCGACATCGTGGTGCACCGTCGTCACCCGGGCCGTGCGGCCCGCGTAGAACAGGTCGTGGGCATCGGCACGGCGGCTGGGGCGCAACCGGACCCGGCTGCCCTTGCGCACCGGCACCCCGGCGACCTCGACCGCATCGGTCTCCGGGCTCACCGCCGCGTCGGCGACCGGATCCCACCACGGCGTCTCCGGCGGCGGCGCCGGGTCGCGCAGCACGCCGTGCAACCGTTGGAGCTGTTCGGGTGTCATGGTGTCGCAGCGGTCGATGATCTCGGCGCCGCGCGGATCGGTGGCCCGGGCCTGCTGCTTCTCCGCATCGGTCAGGGTCATGACCCGCAGCGCGAGGATCTCGTCGATCTCGGTGCAGTCGAACAGCGGAATCTCGCTCTGCTCCGCCACTTCCGGATGGTCGTAGAGGATGATCGGCGAGATCAGCAGCAGGCTGTGGTCGCCGACCGGCCCGGCGAGCACCGGGAAGCAGCGGTGCTGGGCGCATCGGGCGACCGTCGCGGCCGCGGCCTCGGGCGGTTCCAGCAGCGAAACGAACTGTGCGCCGGTGAGTTCGGCCACGACGTGGGCGCCGAGGAAGGAGCGGCCGGCCGCGTCGTCCCGGTCGGCGGCGGGAGCGCCGGTGTTGCGGACGGTGACGGTCAGGCGGCGCAGCTCCGCCATCCGCTCCACTGTGACCTCGAGCGCGCCCTCGAGCGGTTGCCGGACCCGCACCACGCGGCCGGTGTCGCCGGACAACTCCTCCACATCGCTGCCGCCCGCGACGCGCAGCAGGAATGTCCCGTCGCGCAACGGCATCGGGCCGAACCGCAGCTCCTGCTCGACCGCCTCGTCCCAGCCGAACCAGGTCCGGCCGCCGGATCGCAGTTCGGGCACCGGGACACCGTCGGCGGTGCAGACCGTGCGGCGCTGCCGTTGCAGGAAGCGGACGGTCAGCACGATCGTGGCCGCGTCGCCGCCGTCGACCGGGAACTGCGCCGTCAGGTGCGTGTCCTCACCCAGTCCGGTGGTGGCCGCCTCGGCGGGACCGAGCACGCCGAACTGCCAGCGGGACCGGTTCTTCTGCGTGTCGGCGCGGTACGGGTACAGCAGATAGCCCTCGTAGAGCACGGTGTCGGCGAGGGTCCGCACCCGATCGCGTACCGGCCGTGCGGCGCCGTCGACGGTCACGGCGCCTCCCCGGATCCGGCGGACAGCAGTTCCGCCACCGCCTCGTCGTAACCGAGCAGCCCGCGCCGGGCCTTGAAGGCCGACAGCGCGTCGAGGCTGCCGCGCGTCAGCCGCAGCCAGCCGGTGTCCGGGAAGTGCTGCGCCATCAGCTGTTGCCAGGTGGAGATCGGCATGTCGTGGGCGACATCGCAGTTCCACGGCACGTTGCGGATCGTGAAACCGTTGCCGCCCTTGACGAATACCGTGCCGCTGAACAGGAACAGCAGCGGTACGGTGCCTTCCCGCAGCGCGTGCAGGTATTTCGAACCGGCGACCTCGAAGTCGTAGGTGCACGGCAGCGGCAACTCCACCTCGGTGCGATCCCGGAAGCCGGGAATCATGGCGGCGCAATGCATCCACAGGAACGAGCGCTGGGTCTCGTGCCAGCGCTCGCGCGCGCCGAACAGGTCCACCAGCCCGGCGCCCTCCGCGTCGCTGTAACCGCGGCGGTGCGGTTCGATCCGGACCTGCGCCCGTAACGCGATGGCGTGCACCGACTCTCCCGGCGCGGCGGTGACGGCCACGCGGGCGGACAGCGCCGGGGTCAGCGCGTAGGGTTCCGGCGCGATCCCGGTGACGGCGAACGCGGTATCGCAGACCGCCGTCATGAGCGGCCGCCCGCGGCGCGGTCGGTCACGGTGGCGAAGAATTCGTCGATGTAGCGGTGGGCGTCCTGGCCGCCGTCGAACCCGCGCCACAATGTCCGCATGTGGCCGACGAATTCGTAGCACGCGTCGATGGGCAGCAGGACACAGCCGCCGTCGCCGCCGCCGCGTTCCGGCATCCGGATCAGCAGGGCCTCGACATCGTCGGCGACCGTGTCCAGTTGCGGGTGCCGGTCCAGGATCGCCTGCCAATGTGCCAGCGGCAGTTCGGATTCGGTGGCGCCGGCCGGGCCCGGATAGACCGCGACGGTGCGGTCCAGGGTCGAGTTGCGGAAGAAGAACGCCAGTCCGACCGGGATCTCCAGGGCATTCCAGGCGGCCTGATCGACGACGACCTCCGGGAAGGCGCGGCAGCGATCGGGCACGGCCCGGTAGCGCAGGGCCGCGTCCGGGTCGGTGAACAACAGATAGCAACCGCGGCACACGCACATCAGTTGCCGCCCTTCGAGATCCACGACGTGCTGATGGGCGTCGCCGATCGACTCGGTACACATCTCGCAGCGTTCCCCGGCGGCGGTGGCGGGGGCCGCGGCGGCCAGCCGCCGCAGCACACCGAGCGAGGCGCTCACCCCACCACCTCCGCGGGGACCGCGACCGACATCTGCCCGGCCCGCACCAGCATCGGCAGCGGATCGAGATGACCGTCCCCGTCCAGCCGGGCGCCGGCGTGCACCGCGTCGTACTGTGCGGGACATCCGGGGCAGCGCAGCACGCTGTCATCCGCGGGAGAGTCCGGGCCGCCGTGCAATTCGGCTCCGGCCAGCGATCGCTCGCAGGCCGGGCAGCGATCCCGGTACACGTACAGGTCCGTGCCGACCCGGCACACCAGCACCGGGACGCCGCCGACCGCGAATCCGCCGACCTCGCCGGGCCGCAGATCCGCGAACTCGGGGACCTCGACCCAGGCCGCGGCCGCCGGTGCGGCCCGATTCACCTGTGCGAACAGCGATTCCGCGGGAATCACCGACGTGGTCTCGGGTGCGGTGTCGACCTCGATGGTGTCGATCTCCGGCGCCGCGGCCTGAACCGCCTCGCGCACAGCCAGGTCCAGCGTCACCGAGGAGGACGGGCAGCTGCGGCAACTACCCGCCAGCCGCAGCCGCACCACCGATCCCCGTACCTCCAGCAGGGATACGTCGCCGCCGTGCGAACCCAGATACGGACGGACCTGGTCGAGGGCGGTCCGTACCCGGGTGCGCACGTCGTGCGGGTGCAGGCTGTGCACGAGCAGCAGGCTCGCCACCAGGTCGTCGCGGACCAGTTCCTCGGCCGCCTCATCGCCGAGGAGCTCCAGGATCCGCGACAGCCCGGCGCCGTACAGGTCGACGACCTCGTGTACCAGCTGCTCGGCCCGCTCCCGCGCCGTCGCGCCGTGGGCCGACATGGCATCGAGCAGCGACTCGATGCGCTCGCCGGCGGCCCGGCTGTGCGCGTCGCTACTCACCGGTCAGCGCCTGTGTCGGCGAGTGCAGGGCCTTCAGGGTCTTGCCGTCGCCGAGGTACATGTGGACGCCGCACGGCAGGCACGGATCGAAACTGCGCACGGTGCGCATGATGTCGATGCCCTTGAAGGTGTCGCGGCCGTTCTCCTCGAAGATCGGCTGGCCCTGGACGGCGTCCTCGTACGGGCCGGGGGTGCCGTAACTGTCGCGCGGGCTGGCATTCCACGGCGTCGGCGGATACGGGTGATAGTTCGCGATCTTGCCGTCCCGGATCACCATGTGATGCGACAGCACGCCGCGCACCGCCTCGGTGAAGCCGCAGCCGATGCCCTCGTCGGGCACCTCGAACTTCTCCCAGGTCTTGGTGCGGCCGGCCCGGATCTCCGCGAGCGCCTTCTCCGCGAAATGCAGCGCGCACGCCGCCGCGTAGGCCTGGAAGTAGGTCCGGGCCCGGTCGCGCTCCAGGGTGTTGCTGCCGAATTGCGGGATCTTCCATTCCAATTCGACGGGACCCTTCAGCGCGGTCTTCGGCAGGTTGATCTGCACGCTGTGCCCGGTGGATTTCACGTAACCGATGTCGACCAGTCCGGCCAGCGCCGTGGTCCACAACCGGGCCAGCGGTCCGCCGCCGGTGTCGAGGGCCAGATGATCCTTGCCGTCGAACCAGCGCGGCGACATCACCCAGCTGTACTTGTCCTCCAGATCGCGCTTGTGCGGATGCGGATTCGTGTGCTGATTCCAGGGATGGCGGCGGTCCACCGGATTGCCCAGCGGATCGCGGCTCACGAACATCTCCTGATCGGTCCAGTCGTCGTAGTACGAACTGCCGAGCAGAATGCGCAGGCCCAGATTGATGTCGACCAGGGAGGTGGTGACGAGTTTGCCGTCCACCACCACACCCGGGGTGACGAACATCTTCCGGCCCCAGTCCTCCATGTCCCGATAGCGGAAATTGCAGACCTCGGGATCCTGGAACGAACCCCAGCAGCCGAGCAGCGTGCGGCGCAGGCCCACCTGTTCGTAGCCGGGCAGCGCCTCGTAGAAGAAATCGAAGAGGTCGTCGTGCATCGGCACGGTCTTCTTCATGAATTCGACGTACCGCATCAGCCGCGTCATGTAGTCGGTCATCAGCTGGACGGTCGCGACCGTGCCGACACCGCCGGGATACAGCGTCGACGGGTGCACGTGCCGGCCCTCCATGAGGCAGAACATCTCCCGGGTGTAGCGGCTGACCTGCAGTGCCTCCCGGTAGAACTCGCCGCTGAAGGGATTCAGCGCCCGCATGATGTCGGCGATGGTGCGGTAACCGTGTGCGTCCGAATGCGGGGCGAGGGTCTTCTCGGCGCGGGCCAGTACGCCCGGATTCGTCTCCGCGACCATCTTCTCGCAGAAGTCCACGCCGACCAGATTCTCCTGGAAGATGTTGTGGTCGAACATGTATTCCGCGGCCTCGCCGAGATTCACGATCCACTCGCCCAGATGCGGCGGTTTCACGCCGTAGGCCATGTTCTGGCAGTAGCAGGAACAGGTGGCGTGGTTGTCACCGCAGATACCGCAGATGCGGCTGGTGATGAAATGCGCGTCGCGAGGATCCTTGCCGCGCATGAAGATCGAGTAACCGCGGAAGATGGACGAGGTGCTGTGACACTCGACCACCTCGCGATTGGCGAAGTCGATCTTGGTGTAGATGCCCAGGCTGCCGACGATCCGGGTGATCGGATCCCACGCCATCTCGACGAGGGCGGACGGTTCGGTCGGGTGCTGCGAGGGCCGTGGGATGATCTGGGTCATCGAAGTCCTCTCCTACCAGGTGCGAGTGGCGCCGGTCAGCAGTTCTTTCCCCTTGTGCCGCCAGTGCGGTTCCTTGTCGACGGTCCGCTCGGTGATGTGCCGCAGATTGCGGACCACCGAGCCGTACAGCCCCGATGCGACGGACGAGAATTTGCCGCCGGGCGGCTCGTCCATGAACGGCATGAACTTGTCCGGGAAACCGGGCATCGTGCAGCCGATGCAGATGCCGCCCACGTTCGGGCAGCCGCCCACCCCGTTGATCCAACCCCGTTTGGGCACATTGCATTTCACCACCGGACCCCAGCACCCCAGTTTCACGATGCATTTCGGGGATCCGTACTCGGTGGCGAAATCGCCCTGCTCGTAATATCCGGCCCGGTCACAGCCCTCGTGCACGGTCGCGCCGAACAGCCATTTCGGCCGCAACGCGTCGTCCAGCGGAATCATCGGCGCCTGACCGGTCGCCTGATAGAGCAGATAGGTCAGCGTCTCGGCGAGGTTGTCGGGCTGGATCGGACAGCCCGGCACGCACACGATCGGAATGCCCGCCTTGGATTTCCACCCCCACCCGAGATAGTCGGGCACACCCATGGCGCCGGTCGGATTGCCGGCCATCGCGTGGATGCCGCCGTATGTGGCGCAGGTGCCGACGGCCACCACGGCGGTCGCCTTGGGCGCCAGCCGATCCAGCCACGCGCTGGTCGGCATCGGCTGTCCCGTATCCGGATCGTTGCCGAAACCGCACCAATAGCCTTCGCTGTGCAACTGCTCGTTCGGGATGGACCCCTCCACGACCAGAACGAACGGCTCCAATTCGCCGCGATCGGCCTTGAAGAACCACTCGAGGAAGTTGTCCGCACCACCGGAGGGCCCGCATTCGAAATCGATCAGCGGCCAGTGCACGGCGATCTTCGGCAGGCCCGGCAGGGCGCCGAGCGCGATTTCCTCGATGCTGGGCTGGGTGGCGGCGGTCAACGCGACCGAATCGCCGTCACAACTGAGCCCCGCGTTGATCCACAGCACATGAATGAGCGTTTCTTCGGCTTCGACAGCTTCTCGAGTCGGCATGGACCGCCACCCTTCGGAAGTGCGGTTCGTCGGCGGGCGTCCCGGGGCCGGAACGCCGAATTATGACCCGGATCACATCAGCGTCCGTAGTCTAGGCACGCGCGCGATAACGGCTCAAGAGCATTCCGGAAACCGGGCCCCGACGCCGCATTTCCCACCGCGGACGCGATACCCGGCCGTGACCTGCGTCGTTCCGCCCCTATTTCGGCGCGTCCGCGCCGGCGGCGATCGTGGTCTTGCCTTGACGCCGGTGACAAGGTCTAGCGTTGCCGGGGCAACTCTCGGGAGGAGGCCACATGCTGATCGGAGAACTGGCCGAGCGCGCCGGCACGAGTGCACGCACGGTGCGCTATTACGAGCAGCACGGACTCGTGCAACCCGGGCGGTCGGCCAACGGCTACCGGGTGTACGACGAGCACGAACTCGACATCGTGCGGAAGATCCGTGGATTGCTGGAATTGGGTTTCGATCTCGTCGACGCCCGGCCGTTCGTCACCTGCCTGCGCGCGGGCCATCGATCCGGCGACGAATGCCCGGAATCGGTGGAGTCCCTGCGGCGCAGGCTCGCCGAGATCGATGACGCGATGGACGCGCTCTCCACCGCGCGGCGGGAACTGAGCGCGCGGATCAGCGCGGTGGCCGGCCCACCCCCGAAATGTGAATTCTCTCCGGAAGGCACCATCTGATGCGGTTCGCGGTCAGCTACAACGCGGCATTCAACGGCACCGACCCCGATCGCCTCGTGGCATTCGCGCAGCATGCCGAAGCGCTCGGATTCGAGGCACTGTACGTGCAGGACCACATTGCGCTGTATCCCGGCGCCGATTACGGCGCGGGCGAGTTGCCGCCGACGCTGCCGTATTTCGATCCGGTGGATCTCCTGAGTTTCGTGGCCGGGACCACCCGGCGGATTCTGCTCGGTACCGGTGTACTGCTGCTGCCGTATCGGCATCCGGTGGTCCTGGCCAAGCGGCTGGCCACCGTCGACGTGCTGTCCCGGGGCCGGATGCGCCTGCTCACCGTGGGCCTCGGCGCCCTGCCCGGGGAAGCCGCCGCGCTGGGTGTCGACTTCCGCAGCCGCGGCCGGCGAGCGGACGAGGCCATCGATGTACTGCGCCTGCTGTGGTCGGGTGGCCCGGAGGGGGTCGGCCATCGGGGCGAGTTCTTCGCCTTCGACAACCTGTGCAGCTATCCGAAACCCCACGAGACGACCGCGCTGCCGATCCATATCGGCGGCTCCAGCGCGGCGGCGGCGCGGCGGGCCGGGCGGCGCGGTGACGGTTACTTCGCCGGCGGCATGCTCACCGAAGACGAACGTGATCGCCAGATCGAACTGGCCCGCAAGGCCGCCACCGACGCCGGACGCGATCCGGACGCCGTCGAATACACCCGCTGGGGAGCGGCCGACATCACCGCCGAACGCGTCGGGCAACTCGCCGAACACGGTGTGGACCGGATCGTCGTCGGCTTCGCGGGCGCCGACCCCGGGCGACAACACGACCTGATGTCCGAATTCGCCGAACGATTCGCGTTGTCGCACCGGGACTCGGACGGTTACCGCTCCCGGACCGCGTAGGTCAGGTGGGTCACCCGCTGGGTCGGCCGCGACCGGATCTGTTCCAGGGCAATGCGACTCGCGTCCACGGCGTCGAACAGGCGGATCCCGGTGCCGAACAGTACGGGGGAGAGGGCGATCGAGAACTCGTCGATCAGACCCGCGTTCAGGTACTGCACGATGGTCGCGCCGCCGCCCGCGATGCGGACGTCCCGGTCGCCGGCCGCCGTCCGGGCCAGGTCGAGCGCGGTCTCGATACCCTCGTTCACGAAGTGGAAGGTGGTGCCGCCCGGGCGTTCCCACGGGTCGCGCTTCTCGTGCGTCACGACGAACACCGGTGTGTGGAACGGCGCCTCCGCCGGCCACGCCGTTTCGCCGGCGTCGAACATGCGCTTACCCATCACGCTCACGCCGGTGCGCTCGAACGTCTCCCGCGCGATGTCGTTGTCGGGTCCTTCCTCGCCGCCCTTACCGAGTTTCAGGCTCTCCCGGAAGAACCGCTGCGGAAATATCCACTGCTGCAGTTCCATCCACTGCTGCCCCATCAACTCCTCGGCGGATTCGGGTGCGATGAACCCGTCCACCGACATCGACACACTGAAGAAAACTTTCCCGGCCATCAGCCCTCCACTCCGTTCGCAACGATTCCGCCGATATAGGCGGCCAGGTTGCCCAGCGTCTGCCGGCCACCCTCGATGACGTGGTACTTCTCGACTGCCTCGTCGCGCAGCTGCTTGGTGGGGAACACCGTGCGCATCTCGATCCGGGTCGCCTCGCCGTCGGGCGCGAATGTCACGACCGACTCGAAGGCGTCCGGGTCGCCACGAAACTCACCGTGCAGCAACGCGATTCGCTCCGGCGGGACGATCTCGGTCCAGGAGATCCACTCCCGGTAGTCCGTCCCGTCCGGTCCGTGCATCACGAACTCCCACTCGCCGCCGGCGCGGAACTCGAATGCCCTTGTGGTGGTGGTGAATCCGTCCGGCCCCCACCACTGCGACAGATGCCGGACCTCGGTGAACGCCTCGAACACCAGATCCGGTGGGGCACCGATGTTCCGGGTGATCACGATCTCACGGTCGGCGGTATCGTCGGTCACTTCTCCTGCCTTTCCTGTCGGAGGTCCTGCACGTACCGGTCCAGCCGGTCGAAGGTCTCGTTCCAGAACTGCTCGAACCCGCCGGTCCACTCGTGGATCGGCCGCAGCCCGCGAGCGTCGAGGCCGTACAGGCGCTGTTTGCCCGCCCGGCGGTCGCGCACCAGCCCCACCTCCCGCAGCACCCGCAGGTGTTTGGACGCCCCGGGCTGGGTGATGCCCAGCTCCTGGGCCAACTCGGTCACCGGCCGCTCACCGGCCCGCAGCAACACCAGGATCTCCCGGCGCTGCGGCTCGGCGATGGCGTTGAAGACGTCCGACGTCGTCGCTAGTCGTGCCATGCGCTAGATCATATTCCTATATGGGTATGCGTCAAGTCGGCCGCCGAACGGACCGAACCGCACCAACGTGATCTGTCCGGCGGACGGCCGCGGAAAGCTCCGGGGATGTCATCATTGCGAATATGGCATCGAGAGCTCGTCGTACCGAACAAATCCGGCACAGTAACCGCCGGTGACGATTCCGGCGGTGCCCGAGCATAGATAACTCACCCGCAACGAGATCTGTAAACCAACCTTCGAAGCACGTCTACCGGATTTGGAATGGTTGATGAATACATCGGATTCAGAGATAGTTCTGTCGGTCGTCGTTCCGGTTCTGAACGAGGCGGGAAATATCGAAAGAACGCTGCGGTGTCTGGTCGCCCAGGAAGCGATCGACGAGATCATCGTCGTGGACAACGGCAGCGAGGACGCCACTGTCGAGATCGTCCGCACCCTCGGCCTCGATCATCCCGAGATCGAACTCGTCCACGAGCCGGCCAGGGGAATCACCCCCGCGCGTAACGCCGGATTCGACCGGGCGCGCGGTATCTATATCGCCCGCACCGATGCGGACACCCTCGTCGCCGAGGATTGGGCCGCGACAATTCGCGAATTCTTCACCGAGCACCGGGAGACCGGCGCACTGACCGGGCTGTGCACGTACCACGATTCACCGGTCGGTTTCTTCCTGGAATTCGGCCAATGGCTGCTGATCCGCACCGGCAGAATGGGTGGCCGGGTCGGCAACATGTACGGACCGAATATGGCGATCCGCCGCGACGCGTGGCTGCAGGTTCGCGGCGACACACAGGTCCGCAGCGATGTCGCCGAAGATCTGGATCTGGCGATATGTCTGAGTAAACACGGTATCCGCATCGACCAGTTGACGAATATGCGCGCCCGGACCTCGGCCCGGCGACGCCGTTCGAGTCCGGCGAGCCGCTGGCATTTCCACGCCGTCGGCATGCGCACCCTCCGCCACCACGGCCTCAGCGTCCGCCCCATCCACCGAGCCGTCATCCTGATCGCCTGGCTCGCTCACACCATCCAATGGCCGATCTACCTGTTCTGGGACTTCGACCGACGGCGGTTCAGCCTCCGCCCCGGCACCGACCGTATCTCCTCCGTCGGCGGCTGAAAGCCGCAGGGGCAGGCCCGGACTACGTCCTCGACCTGCCCCGCTCCGGGTGGATCGAACGCTCCCGTGGCCATCACACCGGATGCGTAGCAGCATGTTTCGTATGCAGGCCCTGTGAGGTGCAAGTGAGTGGACAGTCACGTGACCGGGGAGAGTCGTCACGGCCGGCCCGGGAATCGAAGATGAAAGTAATGGACTGGTTCGCAGTCGGATTCGCGATGCTGTTCCTGGGCTTCGGTCTGATACTCGCGATCACCGTTCTGGTGGCGGGTTTCGATCGGTACCGAGGTCTGCCGTTCACCCTGATCTGTATCGGTGGCAGCGGGCTCACGCTTTTCATCGGCGCCTACAGCGCTGCGGTACTCAGTGACCCGCAGCACGAAGACAATGTGACCTGGTCGTTCAAGCCGTTGGTGCGCCGACGGTTCAACGAGGGTTTCTTCTTCGTCTCGGCGATCGCGGGTGCGCTGACGATCCTCGCCCTGCTCGGTGCCGGCGTCGCCTGGATCTGTTCCGCGATCGCTGCGGCCTGATCCCGAACAAAGACCGAGGGCAGGTCAAGGATTATGACCTCGACCTGCCCTCTCCGGGTGGACGACGGGACTCGAACCCGCGACAGCCAGGATCACAACCTGGTGCTCTACCAACTGAACTACGCCCACCATCGCTGGTTTTCACCAGCGCGCTAGATCGTAACGCCAACCCTCGGCGGATACCTAATCGGTGCCCGTCCGGGGGGTGTTCTTGCTGGTCCCGGAGGTGCTCAGGGCGGTGGAGACGGCCGCTATCTCGGCGGTGGAGGGGCCGGGGGCGGGGACGAAGGCGGTGCGGCGGTAGTACTCGAGTTCCCGGATGGATTCCTTGATGTCGGCGAGGGCCCGGTGGGCGAGGCCCTTCTCCGGCTGGCCGAAGTAGATGCGGGGGTACCAGCGGCGACAGAGTTCCTTGATGGAGCTCACGTCGACCATGCGGTAGTGCAGGTGGGCGTCGAGGGCGGGCATGTCGCGCGCGATGAAGCCGCGGTCGGTGGCGATGGAGTTACCGGCCAGCGGGACGATTCCGGCGGTGGGGGCGTGTTCGGTGATGTACGCGAGGATCTGCTGTTCGGCCTCGGCGAGGGTGACGGTGGAGCGGCGGACCTCCTCGGTGAGGCCGGAGCGGGCGTGCATGTCCTGCACGACCGGCGGCATCGCGGCCAGGGCTTCGTCGTCGGCGTGGATCACGATGTCCACGCCGTCGCCCAGGATGTTCAGGTCGCTGTCGGTCACGAGCGCGGCCACCTCGATCAGCTTGTCGCTGTCGAGCCGGAGGCCGGTCATCTCACAATCCATCCACACCATCAATTTGTCGGACACCCGAGCAACATTACGCGGCGCGGTTTCGCGGCCACGGCGATGTCACTCGGCGGTGTGATCACCGGATATATGGTTTTCGCGAATTCGTGCTCGGTTCGGGTCGGTCGGCTACAGGCGACGGTGGGACTTCGGCGGACGGAGGATCGGCGATGACTACTTCTCAGGACAGGGCGATTGCGGCTCGGAAGGCGGCCGAGGAGGCGGCCCGGATCGCGGCGGAGGCGGCCGCCGCGGCGGAGGCTGCGGAGCGGGAGGCGGCGGCGTCCGGCGGTGCGTCGGAGAGTGCGGCGCGGGTGATCGCCGCGGGGTACGCGGTCGGCGGGGCGGCGTTGGAACTGGGGGCGGTGGTGGTGGACGGTGTGGTGGATTCCGATGCGCGCGTGCGGATTCCGATGCGGACCATGAACCGGCACGGGTTGATCGCGGGGGCCACCGGTACGGGGAAGACGCGGACCGTGCAGGGGATCGCGGAGCAGCTGTCGGCGGCGGGGGTGCCGGTGGTGCTGGCCGATGTGAAGGGGGATCTGTCGGGGCTGGCGCTGGCGGGGGACAACAGCGAACAGGTGTCGGCGCGGGCCCGCGAATCCGGGGATGCGCAGTGGTCGCCCAGCGGATTTCCGGTGGAATTCGTCTCGCTGGGCACCGAGGGGATCGGGGTGCCGATCCGGGCCACGATCACCTCGTTCGGGCCGGTATTGCTGAGCAAGGTGCTCGGGTTGAACGAGACCCAGGAGTCCACGCTCGGGCTGATCTTCCATTGGGCCGATTCGCAGGGGCTGGCGCTGCTGGATCTGAAGGATCTGCGCGCGGTGATCCAGCATCTGACCAGTGCGGAGGGTAAGGCGGATCTGAAGGGTATCGGCGGGGTGTCGGCGGCGACCACCGGTGTGATTCTGCGAGCGCTGGTGAATCTGGAGGCCGAGGGCGGGGATACGTTCTTCGGGGAGCCGGAGCTGGATCCCGCGGATCTGCTGCGGACCGCCGGTGGTCGCGGGGTGATCACCGCCTTCGAACTGGGGGCGCAGTCGGCGCGGCCGGCGTTGTTCTCCACCTTCCTGATGTGGGTGCTGGCCGATCTGTTCCAGACGCTGCCGGAGGTCGGTGATGTGGACCGGCCGAAGCTGGTCTTCCTGTTCGACGAGGCGCATCTGTTGTTCCGGGACGCGTCGAAGGCATTCCTGGCGCAGGTGGAGCAGACGGTGAAGTTGATCCGGTCGAAGGGGGTGGGTGTGTTCTTCTGCACCCAGTTGCCGACCGATATCCCCAATCCGGTGCTGTCCCAACTGGGTTCGCGCATCCAGCATGCGCTGCGGACGTTCACGCCGGAGGATCAGAAGGCGCTGTCGAAGACCGTGCGCACCTATCCGAGAACCGATGTCTACGACCTGGAGCAGGCGCTGACCTCGCTGGGTACCGGTGAGGCGATCGTGACGGTGCTCTCCGAGCAGGGTGCGCCGACACCGGTCGCGTGGACCCGGTTGCGACCGCCGCGGTCGTCGATGGCCGGACTCGGTGACGATGCCGTTCGTGCTCGGGCACAGGCGGGTCCGTTGTGGGCGAAGTACGGCGAGACCGTCGATCGGGAGTCGGCCTACGAGATCATGGCGGCGAAAGTCGCTGCGGCACAACCGGAACCGCGACCGTCGGCGCGGCCCGAGGAGTCCGGGTCGTCCGCCGCCGACCGGATCATGAGCAATCCGGCGGTCAAGAGCTTCCTGCGCTCGGCGGCCACCGTCGCGGGGCGGGAGATCGGCCGCTCCCTCTTCGGCACCCGCCGCCGCTGAACCGGCGCCGGGGCGAACCCGGCGCCGGGCCGGGTCAACCCAGATCGCGGGCCAGGAGGTCGGCGGGGGTTTCGCGGCGGATCAACTGGCGGCTGCGGCCCGCGGTGACGGCGATGATCGGGGGGCGGCCGACGCCGTTGTACGAGGACGCCAGGCTGTGGTGGTAGGCGCCGGTGCAGGGGACGGCCAGCACCTCGCCGGGGCGGAGGTCGGCGGGCAGGATCACGTCGTGGGCGAGGATGTCGCCGGCCTCGCAGTAGCGGCCCGCGACGGTGGCGGTCATCCTGGCGCCGGTGGGGTGCCGGTTGACCAGGACCGCGTCGTATCGGGCCCCGTACAGCGCGACGCGGGGGTTGTCGTTCATGCCGCCGTCGACGATCACGTAGGTGTGGCCGCCCTGGATGTGCTTGATCGCCATCACCCGGTAGAGGGTCACGCCGGCGCGGGCGACGATCGCGCGGCCGGGTTCCAGGGCGATCCGGGGGCGCGGGAAGTGGTGCAGGGAACAGGCCGCGTCCAGCGCGTCCTCGACGATGTCGGCCAGGACCGGCAGCGACATCTCCGGGTCGCCGCCGCGGTAGGCGACGGCGTGGCCGCCGCCGAGGTCGAGTTGCGGGAGCAGGATGCCGTGCTCGCGGCGGACCCGGGCCATCTCGGCGACCATGCGGCGGACCGCCTCGCCGTAGAAGTCGGCGTCGTGGATCTGCGAGCCCAGATGGCAGTGGAAGCCGACCAGTTGCAGCATCGGCTGGCGCAGGATGCGTTCGATCGCCTCGGTCGCCTGGGTGCTGCCCAGCGGGAAGCCGAACTTCTGGTCGACGACACCCGTGCGGACGGCCGGGTGGCCGTGCACGTCGATATCGGGGGACAGGCGCAGCAGCACCTGCTGGGGGCGGGTCGCCAGGGCGGCCAGCAGCGTGATCTCGGTGAGGGAGTCGATCACGATGCGGCCCACACCCGCGGCGACGGCGGTCTCGAGTTCGGCGAACGGCTTACCGCTGCCGTGCAGCACGATGCGCCGCGGGTCCACGCCGGCGGCCAGCGCGATGGCGAGCTCACCGGCGGAACAGACGTCCACCGACAGGCCCTCCTCGGCCACCCAGGTCGCCACCGAGCGGATCATCAGGGCCTTCGCGGCGTAGATGATCTCCGCGTCCGGGAAGTATTTCCGATAGGCCCGGCAGCGGCGGCGCACCTCGCCCTCGTCCAGCACGTAGGTGGGGGTGCCGTACTGGTCGGCGACATCGCTGAGCGCCACGCCGCCGAGCGTGACGCGGCCCAGCTCGTCGTAGTGGGTGTCGCACGGCCAGACGCCGGAGTCCAGCCGGGGCGACGACATCCCCGCGCGCAAGGACGGGCAGATCTCGAGCAGTGTCAAGGTGTCTCCTGCTGTTCGCCCCGCTTTCGATGGTGCTGCGGGGTCAACGCCAGAACTACGCCTGGTAGTCGATCATCGGATCGGCCGGATACGGTCCTTTGATACGCGAGCTTGCGATCTTGACGCGCTGCTGACGACGGTGTGTTACCGGCCACCCATCCGCTTGTAGATCGCGCCGACCACCGGCGCGGTCAGCGCGCGCGGCGCGTACTGCCCGGTCACGCTCATACCCTTGCTGATCAGGCCCGGGACCACCCGCATCTTGTTGCGGGCCAGCGAATCGATGGACAGTTTGGCGGTGTGCGCGGCCGATACCCAGACGAATTCGGGGATCTTGGTACCGACGTCCTCCTGATTCGGATTCTGGGTGCGGACCGGGCCGGGAGCGAGCAGGGTGACGTTGACGCCGGTGCCGCCGAGCTCCCCGCGCAGCGATTCGGAGAACGAGTTGGTGAACGCCTTGGTGGCGGCGTAGGTGGCGTTGTTCGGGACGGCCATGTTGCCGGCGACGGAGCCGGTGATCAGGATGCCGCCGGAGTGCCGGGCCAGCATGCCGGGCAGCACCGACAGGGTGAGGTCGTGCACGGCGACGGAATTGAGCTCCACCAGGGCGCGTTCGTAGGCCGGGTCGAGCTTCGAGATCGGGCCGAAGGTGGCGACGCCGGCGTTGTTGCAGAGGATCGCGATCTCCCGCTCGGCCAGCTCGTTCGACAGCGGCGCGCGCTGCTCGCGATCGGACAGGTCGACGGCGCGCACCTCGGCGGTGACGCCGTAACGGTCGCCGAGCCGGGCCGCCAGCTCGGTCAGCAGTTCCTTGCGGCGGGCCACCAGGATCAGCGAATATCCGCGCCGCGCAAGCTCTTCGGCGAGCGCGGTACCGATGCCCTGGGAGGCTCCGGTGACGACGGCACGGTTGTCGGCGGTGGGTGCAGGCAGACTCACGCCCGGCAGCCTACCGTGACGTGCGGCGGTACTCGACCGTCGCACGGTGCGGCGACCGGCGAACGTGTGCGACCGGCGCCGTTCTCATCGGGGTTTCGGCTCCAGAAATGCGATGCCCCACTCGAGATGGCCGTGCCACACACTGGCGATGCGGCCACCCTGGACGGCGGGTTTCGGATCACCGATCGGGCCACCGGCCGCCCGGACCGCCGCGACGGTGGCGTCCAGGTCGGTGGTGCCGAAGGCGATCCCCGCCAGGATCGGCGGCCGGCCGGAGGAGACCACCTCCAGGAACGGCTTGCCGACGCGGTAGAACGCCATCTCGGGGCTGGACGGGCCGCGGGGATGGAAGCGGCGGCGCGGTTCGGTACCGAGCACGGCGTTCAGCGCGGTCACGGCGTCGTCCAGGTCGGGCACCCAGTAGACGAGGTGATCCACATAGCTCGAATGGTTGGGATGGCTTGCGGGCGGGTCGATTCCGGGCGGCGTGCTCGCGGTGGGGATCCGGTCCGGCACCGGAATTCCGAGCACCGCCGGATCGGCGTGCACCACGTCGAAGCCCCAGGCCGGTTCGGCGCCGACGGTGCAGGTCACCGCGCCGAGTGCGAAGCCGCCCGCGGCGAGGTCGAAACCCAGTGCCGTCCAGGCACTCTCGTCGCCGGGCAGGCCGATCCGGTCGAGCAGTGGTCCGGCGGTCACAGGCCCGCCGCCAATCGGGTGCCCTGGTCGATGGCGCGCTCGGCATCCAGTTCGGCGGCCAGTTCGGCGCCGCCGATGAGGTGGGTGGTGATGCCCGCGGCCGCCAGCGGCTCGACCAGATCGCGCACGGATTCCTGTCCGGCGCAGACGATCACGTTGTCGCAGTCGATCACGCGGGGATGCTGCCGCTTCTCGCCGAAGCTGATGTGCAGGCCCCGGTCGTCGATGCGCTCGTAGTTGACGCCGCCGAGTTGCTCGACGCCCTTGGCCTGCAACGCCGCCCGGTGCACCCAGCCGGTGGTCTTGCCGAGACTCTTCCCGAACGGGCCCGACTTCCGTTGCAGCAGCACCACTTCCCGAGCGGCCGGGGCGGGACGTGCGGTGGTGAGCTGTCCCCGCGCCTCGGGATCGTCGGCGGTGACGCCCCATTCCTCCTTCCACTCGTCGAGTTTCAGGGTGGGATGTCCCTCGACGGTGAGGAATTCGCTGACGTCGTAACCGATTCCGCCGGCGCCGATCACCGCCACCTTGCGGCCGACCGGTTTCTGCTCGCGGATCAGTTCGGCGTAGGTGAGCACCTTGGGATGGTCGATGCCCGGGATGTCCGGGATACGCGGGCGCACACCGGTGGCCAGCACCACGTGGTCGTACCGGCCCTCGACCAGTTCGGCCGCGGTGACCCGCCGGTTCAGGTGCACCCGGACGCCGCCGACCTCCAGTTTGCGGGTGAAATAGCGCAGGGTTTCGGCGAATTCCTCCTTGCCGGGGATGCGGCGGGCGATGTCGAACTGGCCGCCGATCCTGTCGTCGGCCTCGAACAGGTCGACCTCGTGGCCGCGTTCGGCGAGGTTCACCGCCGCCGACAGTCCGGCCGGGCCGGCGCCGACGACGGCGACGCGCTTACGCCGGCGGGTGGGCAGCAGCAGGAGTTCGGTCTCGTGCCCCGCGCGCGGATTGAGCAGGCAGGACACCGTCTTTCGCGCGAACGCGTGGTCCAGGCAGGCCTGGTTGCAGGCGATGCAGGTGTTGATCTCGTCCTCGCGGGTGTCCAGCGCCTTGTTCACCCAGTCCGGATCGGCGAGCAGCGGCCGGGCCAGCGACACCAGGTCGGCGTCGCCGCGGGTGAGGATCTCCTCCGCGGTCTCGGGCATGTTGATCCGGTTCGAGGCGCAGACCGGAATGCTCACCTGCGCGGTGATCTTCGCGGTGAACTCGGCGAACGCGGCGCGCGGCACCGAGGTGACGATGGTCGGTACCCGGGCCTCGTGCCAGCCGATGTCGGTGTTGAGGATCGAGACCCCGGCGGCCTCCAATTCCCTTGCCAGTTCCAAAATTTCGGTCTCGGTCTGGCCGTGCTCGACGAATTCCGCCATGGACAGGCGGAAGACGATGAGGAAGTCGGCGCCGACCGCGGCGCGGATGCGCCGCACGATCTCCAGCGCGAAGCGCCGCCGGTTCGCGGCCGTACCACCCCAGCGGTCGGTCCGTTTGTTGGTGCGCGGCGCGAGGAACTGGTTGATCAGGTAGCCCTCGCCGCCCATCACCTCGACGCCGTCGTAGCCCGCGAACTGCGCCAGCCGCGCGCAGCGCACATAGTCCTCGATGGTCCGTTCCACGCCGCGGTCCGACAGCGCCCGCGGCCGGAAGGGGTTGATCGGGGCCTTGATCGAGGAGGCGGACACGCTGAACGGCACATAGGCGTACCGGCCGGCGTGCAGGATCTGCAGGGCGATCCGGCCGCCCTCGGCGTGCACCGCCGCGGTGACGGCGCGGTGCCGGTAGGCCTCGGACCGGCCGGTGAGCTTGGCACCGAACGGCAACAGCCAGCCCTCGCGATTGGGGGAGTAGCCGCCGGTGATGATCAGCCCGACGCCGCCGCGCGCGCGTTCGGCGAAATACGCTGCGAGCCGGTGGATATCCCACGCGCGGTCCTCCAGCCCGGTGTGCATCGAGCCCATCACCACGCGATTGCGCAGGGTGACGGAGCCGACCGGCAGCGGTTCGGACAGGTGTGGATAACGGTTCACTGGTTCACCTTTCGCCCCGGGGCGGTAGTGCGGCGAGTACCTCGTCGCACCATTCGACGAAGCCGGCCTCCACCCGGACGCCGCCGCGCAGCACCAGATATTGGTGCAGCGCGGTGCCGGACAGGTTCGCCGGATCGGGGAAATCCCGTTTCTCGATGAGTCGGTAGACCTCGAGGCGCTGCGCGTGCGACTCGCGGTGGCGGGCCACCTCGGCCCGCAGGGCGGCCCGGTCGCCGTGGGCGGCGCCGCGGATCTTGACGCCGAGCTCGCTGCGCAGCGGCCCGAGGTCCTCCGAGGGCTCGGCGATCCAGCGGGCCAGCTCGGCCCGGCCGGCCGGGGCGACCGTGTAGACCTTCTTGTCCGGGCGGCCGGACTGGGCCACGGCCTCGCCGCTGATCCAGCCCTGTTCGGCCATCCGTCCGAGCACCCGATAGATCTGCTGATGCGTTGCGCTCCAGAAGAATCCGATGGATCGGTCGAAGCGCCGGGCCAGCTCGTAGCCCGAGCCGGCCCGCTCGCTCAGCGACACCAGCAGGGCGTGCTCGAGGGCCATATCGGCGAGGCTAGCCGACGATCTCGCTTCTATGCAACCAGGTGCATAGGGACAATTGGTAGTCGTTGGGTATCATCGGCTCCGGTGCTCGCACCATCTCGGATACGGGAAGGGCGTCGGACGGATCCGGGAGATCCGTGCGACGCCCTTCTGATGTTCCGGCCGGTTCACCGGACCGCGCGCGCCGCCAGTGCGACCGCGGCCAGGACCGTGATCCCGATGGCGATCGCGGTCACCCCGATCGCGTGCGCCGCCGTCCCGGTCAGCGACAGGAATACCGAGCCGAAGCTCGCCACTCCGATCACGATGCCCAGCTGCACACAGGTCACCAGGATGCCGCTGGCATCCGAGGCCGCCGCCGGTGGCACCTTCGACAGCGCGCGAGTCGTCAAGGGGCTGAAGGACACCGCGAAACCGAGCCCCATCGCGGCGTACACCAGCAGTTCCGGCACACCCATGCCGTGACCGGCGCCGAGCCGCAGGCCCAGCACCACCATGGTGGCGGCGCCGAGCAGCAGCCCGGACACGATCATCGCCGGATGCAGCCGCGCCGGCACCCGCGACCAGGTCATGCTGGCGACCGCGAACACCGTGCCCATCGGCGCCCCGACCAGTCCCGCGTGCAGGGCGCTGTAGTGCAGGGCCTCCTGCAGATACAGCGAGATCACGAACATCCAGCCGCCGAAGGTGCACATCACCACCAGCAGGTTGGCCGCGGTCGGGACCAGTCCGGGGGCGCGCAGCACGACATCGGCGAACAGCGGCTCGCCGCCGCGCCGGTGCACCCGCCGTTCGACGAGGACGAACGCCGCGAAGGCCACCACGGCGCCGGCCAGCGCCAGCCGGGTCCACAGCGGCCAGTGCTGCTCGTGGCCGAGCACCAGCGGCAGTACCAGCAACAGCACCGCCGCGGTCAGCACGGTCAGACCGGTCAGGTCGAGCCGGCGGTGCGCGCGCACGGTGGCCGGCAGCACCGCCGGCGCGGTCGCCAGCAGCGCCAGCCCGATCGGCACGTTCACCAGAAACACTCCGCGCCAACCGGTTCCGGCGACATCGCCGGTGACGATGAGTCCGCCGACGATCTGACCGGCCACCACGCCACCGGAGATCACGGCGGCGTAGGCCGACAGCGCGCGGGCTCGTGCCGGACCGGTGAAGGTGCGCTGGATCAGGGTCATCACCTGCGGCACCATGGCGGCCGCGCCGATACCCTGGAGGAAGCGGAACACGATGAGCGCCAGCCCGTTCCACGCCAGGCCACATGCCAGCGAGGCGATCGTGAACCAGGCCAGCCCGGCCAGGAACATCGTGCGCTGACCGAACCGGTCGCCCAGGCGCGCGCCGGTGACCAGCAGTACCGCGTAGGCGATGACGTAGCCGGAGACGATGAGTTGCAGCGCCGAACCGGTGGCGCCGAGCGAGGTACGGATCGAGGGGATCGCGACATTGACGATCGAGGCGTCGAGAACTGCCATGAACTGGCCCAGCAGAACCACCGCGAGGACACCGAGAGTCCTTCTGCGCGTTGGTGTCCCGGGCCCGGCGGGGGCCGGCGGTGGGGAGGTCAGCGTGCGTGTCATGGCAACGATCCTGCGCCGGGCCCGATCCCGGTAACAGGAGCCTGCTGATACTGGTAGTGCCACCACCTGGCTACCGAACGGATTTTCGATAACGATGGAAGCATGCCGGAGACGACCGTGAGTACCGATTCCCGTCTGCTGCGCAAGGCGCGGCGCGGGGAGTTGAGTGCCTTCCTGAAGACGCGCCGGGCCCGCATCGCCCCGAGCGAGGTCGGGCTGCCTTCCGGTGCGCGCCGCCGCACACCCGGGCTGCGGCGCGAGGAGGTCGCTCAGCTGGCCGGGGTCGGGGTCACCTGGTACACGTGGCTCGAACAGGGCCGCGACATCAATGTCAGCGTGCAGGTGCTCGACGCCGTGGCCCGCGCGCTCGCGCTGGACGCCGCCGAGCGAGCACATCTGTACCGGCTCGCCGATGTGCCGACGGTGCCCAGTGCGCACGCCGAGGAGCCGATTCCCGAAGAGCTGCAAGTGATCCTGGATCATCTGCTGCCGTTGCCGGGGGTGTTGCTGTCGTCCCGGTACGACGTGCTGGCGCACAACGAGGGTTTCGCCGCGCTGTGCCCGCTGTTCCTGTCCGGTGAGCGCAACGTGATCCGGCACGTGTTCACCACCCCGGCGTGCTGTAATCCGTACGCCGCCAGCGGCCTCGAGCGGCTCACGCGGATGGTCGGCTTCCTGCGCAGCGCCTATGCCAGGAATTTGCACGACCCCGAGTGGTTGCGTTTCATCGAGGATCTGCGCGGCCGCAGCGCGCAGTTCGCGGCGCTGTGGGAACGCAACGACGTCGCGGTGCCGCTGGCCCGCAACCAGGTCATCCGCAATGTCGCCACCGGGGATGTGACGATGATCCAGACCAGTATGTCGCTGCCGAGTATCGCCGGCGCCTGGCTGCAGATCTTCACGCCCGTCGATGCGGATGCCTGGACGAAACTCCGTGCGCTGCTGGCGATGTCGCCGGAGGAGCGGGAACGTCCGTGGCGCGAGCACCTCGTGCGCGACCACGACGTGCGCGTCGGCGCCTGACCTTCCGCGACGGCGGGCCGCTCAGGACCCCGCCGACCGCCAGGCCGCCATGCCGAGGGCGATCAGCCGCACCTGCCCGACCGCGCGGGCGACGATCCCGCCGCGGTCGGCGGGCCGGGCGATGACGTAACCCGCGATGTGCTCGGCGACGGTGCCGACGATGAGATCGGCCGCCAGCTCCAGATCGTCGGTGGACCAGTTGTCCAGTGCCGGAATGCGGGACAGATCGACCACCAGTTCCCGGGTGATCAACTGCAGCTCCACCGAGATCGCCTCGCGCAGCGCCGCCGAACCGCCGTGCCGTTCGCGAACCAGGAAGCCGTACAACGCTTCCCGGCCCGCGACCTGATCGAAGACGAAGTGCACGGTCTCGGTCAGCCGCGCATCGGGGGTGCGGCGCAATTGCCGTAGCGCCAGCCGCATCTGGCGCACACCCTCGTCGACGAGGACGGTGCCGACCTCGTCCAGTGAGGTGAAGTGCCGATAGAACGCGGTCGGCACGATACCGGCGGTCCGGGCGACCTCACGCAGGCTCAGCGCCGCGAAGCCGCGATCGGCGGCGAGGGCGAGGGTGCCGTCCAGCAGGGCCTGCCGGGTGCGCTCCTTGCGCTCGCCCCGGGTCTCCACCGCCTCGCTCATGTCGGTGAGCATACATCCGTTCACGAACACCCTTCCGTTCAGATTGTTGCGCCGGTCACAACCTGGATCGGTTGAATATCCGGCCGCTACCGGGGCACACTGGGTGAGTGTACAGATGTGCACCGAAATCCGGCGGGGGAGGCGCAAGAAGCCTTCGGAGTCCGGTGTCATACGAGCGAAGATGGGAATATCGCCATGGTGGGACTCGTCGACCTGGTGCAGACGTTGACCACGCCGCATGCGATCGACCGTTACCTCGAGCTGATCCGGCCGGCGCTGACGGTGCGTGACCTGCGCGCCGAGATCGTCCGGGTGCGGCACGACGCGAACGGTTCGGTCACCCTGCGGTTGCGGCCGACCCGGCGCTGGTCCGGCCACCTCGCCGGGCAGTATGTGCAGATCGCGGTCGTGATCGACGGCGTGAAGCACAGCCGGTGCTATTCGCCGGTCACCGTCGAGGGACGGACCCGCGAGCTGGAGCTCACGGTCCGGGCGCATCCGGACGGGCTGGTGTCGCACTATCTGTGGCGCGAGGCCCGGCCGGGCATGGTGGTCGATCTGACCCCGGCGGCCGGTACCTTTGTGCTGCCGGACCCGCGACCGGAGCGGATCGTGCTGATCAGCGGCGGCAGCGGCATCACGCCGGTGCTGTCGATGCTGCGCACGCTCGCCGCCGAGGACCATCCCGGCGAGGTACTGTTCCTGCACTACGCGCGGACGCCGGAGGCGGTGCCGCACCGTGCGGAACTGACCGCCCTCGCCCGGGAGCATCCGCGGCTGCGCGTCGAAATCCGTTGTCCGGGTGCGCAATCCGGTGCGTCCGGATACTTCGATCGGGACACGCTGGCCGGCGCCGCGCCGTGGTTCCGGGACGCGCAGGTCTACGTGTGCGGGCCGGAGCGGCTGATGGCCGCGGTGCGCGCGGTCTACGCCGCCGAGGGGCTCGAAACCTCGGTGCACACCGAGGAATTCACGCTGCCGACCATCACCACGGATCCCGCGGAGGTGACCGGCGCGACGAACTTCTCGGCCAGCGGCGTCCGGACCGACAACACCGGCGCCAGTCTGCTGGAACAGGCGGAGGCGGCCGGACTCACCCCCGAGTACGGCTGCCGGATGGGAATCTGCTTCTCCTGCACCGCGATCCGACGATCCGGCTGCACCCGCAACCGGCGCACCGGCGAACTGGACAGCGATCCGGACCAGCCGATCCAGCTCTGTATCAACGCCGCCGTCGGCGATGTCGACATCGCCGTCTGAGCCGACCCGAGATATCCAGGGGAGAACCATCATGACCATCATCGAACCGACGGCCACCCAACCGGCTGTCCTCGCCGAGACCGCGGACGGCCCACTGGTACTCGGCCCGGAACAGGTCGAGGAGATCGGCCGCCTGCTCGACGAGCTGCGCGATCGGCTCACCGCCGATCTGGGGCAGCGCGATCGCGAGTACATCTATTCGATCATCAAGGCGCAGCGCGGTTTCGAGCTCGCCGGTCGCGGCCTGTTGTTCCTCGGCTTCCTGCCGCCGTGCTGGCTGGCCGGCGTCGCGGCGCTGAGCATCTCCAAGATTCTCGACAACATGGAGATCGGCCACAACGTCATGCACGGCCAGTACGACTGGATGCGCGAGCCGGGCCTGAATTCCCGTGTCTTCGAATGGGATACGGTCTGCCCGGCCGACCAGTGGAAGCATTCGCACAACTTCGTGCACCACACCTACACCAACATCCACGGCCGCGATCGCGATATCGGCTACGGCATCCTGCGCATCGACGAGAGCCAGGAGTGGAAGCCCTACTACCTGGGCAATCCGCTCTACGCCTTCGCGCTGATGATGTTGTTCGAATGGGGCGTGATGCTGCACGACCTGGAGTTCGACAACATCGTCCGCGGTGAGCGGTCCTGGGGTGACGTGAAGCGCCTGCTGCGCGGCCAGTTCCGCAAGGCGGGCAAGCAGGTGCTCAAGGACTATGTGGTGTTCCCGCTGCTGTCCGGGCCGATGTTCGTGTCCACCCTGGCCGGGAACGTCGCGGCCAACCTGGTCCGCAACGTCTGGGCCTACACGATCATCTTCTGCGGCCATTTCCCCTCCGGAGTACAGACGTTCACCGAGGAGGAGACCGCCGACGAGACCCGCGGCGAATGGTATGTGCGGCAGATGCTGGGATCGGCGAACATCACCGGCAGCAGACTGTTCCACATCTTTTCCGGCAATCTCTCGCATCAGATCGAACACCATCTGTTCCCGGATCTGCCGGCGAATCGGTATCCGGAGATCGCTCCGGAGGTGCGCGCGCTGTGTGAGAAATACGGGCTGCCGTATCACACCGGGCCGCTGCGCAAGCAGATCGGCGAGGTATGGGGAAAGATCTTCCGGCTGGCGCTGCCGCCGTCGCTCGTTCCGTCGAAATCCGGGCCCGGTGTTATCGTGAGGCGCAAGCGTGAATCGAGCGAAGCGGACGGGTGATGTTCGGAAAATTCGAGCGCAACAAGGACCTGATTCAGGAATTGACGTCGTCCGGAGCGCGGCGCGTCGGCAATATCGCCACCATCATCACCGGCACGGTCGCCGAGGTTACGCGCGAGATCGGCGAATGGGTCACGGATGCGATCGAGATGCGCGAGGCGGCCGCCGCGGCCGAGGCCGACCGCCGGGCCGCCGCGCCGGTGAACCAGGGTCGCAGCGAGCCCGACGTCCTGCTCGACGACCCGGCCCCGGAGACCCACCCGACCGCCGCACAGCCCGTCATCGACGCCGAGACGGTCATCGTCGACCCGGACGGGCACTGACCGCCCGGCTCAGAACACGGGTAACCGCCGCCGTCGCTCGACCACGTCGGTGATCAGATCCCGGTAGCCGTCGACCAATTCGGCGAGGCGCACCCAGTGCAGGCGCGCCTCGCCGCTCACGCCGTGCTGCACCAGGCGCTGCCGGACACCGCCCGGCGTATCCGCCGGGGGTTCCGGCACCGCACTCGGGAGGCCCAGGGCCTGTTGTGCCGCAACCCATTTCGCGGCCAGCCGATCGATCACGGCGCCGAGGGTCTCGGTGTGCATCGAGGCGCCCTCCCGGTGCACGATGTGCTCGGCGACCCACGAGTCGATGCGGTCCACCTGCGACGCGCGGTCGCGGTCGATCTCGTCGAGTACGTGGCGGGCGGTCGCCACCCGTAGCTCCGACGCGTCCGGCGCCTGCGCGGCCTGCTGCGTGCGCCAGCGCAATTCGTGGCAGCGCGCCAGCCGGTGCGCGGCCTCGAGCAGCTGATGTCCGGAATGCCGATCGCCGGTCGGGCGGAATGCCTGTAGCACTTCCGTCGTGGACGGCAGCTCACCGGTTCCGGCGCGCACGCCGGGATACTCGGTCGCCATGATTTCCCACCCTCGAGACAGCGATCGACTGGATACGCCAGGGCCGAGGAGGTTTTCGGGGGAGGGGCGCTCCTCGGCTCCGGCGTAGTCCCGCGTGGTCCGGACACGATGACCACCCAGCAAACGCTCACGGTGCAGAAACCGGGAAATCCGCGACGATGCGGGAGGACGATCCGTCATAGCAGGACATAATCAGGAAAGCGCGTCGCACGGACCGGCGCAACGGGTCACCGGCGCAAAAGCCGAAGCTGCCTGGCAATCGTTATAGTCCATTACGGCACGGTCACATGATCGCCAAGAACGGAGATCGCCGCCCGGGGCGGGTCCCCGAGGGATTCCCCGGAGTGGTCCCGCCGAAACCGGTTTCGCTCGCCGGCTGGGCCCGGCCGGTCCGATAGCGTGGATCCTCGTGCCCGCCTACGTATCCTCGCCGGAACTGCGCTTCGGCTTCCTGTTCGCGCTGGAAGATCCGGAGCGGATCGCCGAGGTGGTCCGGAGCCTCGTGGAACGCCGCGCGGTATCGGTGTTCCGCCTGGCCCACATGTCCGGCGCGGACGGACCGCCGGAGCGCTACGTGGTGAATTGGGCGGCCGTCGGGTACATCTCGATCACCACCGCCGCCCCGGCGACCGAACAGCTGGCCGCGGACGGCACCATGCTGGTCAACGCGTTCCTGGGCGAGAGCGGGGAGGTCTCGCTGTACTCGTCGGACGGGCCCGGCGGCCGATGACGCCGGACCCGGGTCCGCTCAGCCGATCCGGGCCTGGGTGCCGGAGAGTCGTTGCAGCAGTACCTGTTCCAGCAGGGCCACCAGCACCTGCTTGACCGACTCCCGGTTGCGGGCGTCGCATTCGATCAGGCACAGCTCGTCGTCGAGGTCCAGCGCCTCCCGCACCTCGTCGAGATCGAAGCGGGAACCACCCTCGAACTTGTTGACCGCCACCACGAACGGGGTCTTGCGCTGCTCGAAGAAGTCCAGCACCGGGTAGCAGTCCTGCACCCGTGAGGTGTCGACGATGATGACCGCGCCCAGTGCGCCGTCGGCCAGGTCGTCCCACAGGAATTCGAAGCGTTCCTGGCCCGGTGTGCCGAACAGGTACAGCACCAGGGTGCGATCCAGGGTGATCCGGCCGAAGTCGAGTGCCACCGTGGTGGTGGTCTTGTTGGCCAGCACACCGGGATCGTCGACGCCGACCGACACCTCGGTCATCGCCGCTTCGGTGGCCAGCGGCTCGATCTCGGAGATCGCGCCGATGAAGGTCGTCTTCCCCACTCCGAAGCCGCCGCTGATGACAATTTTCACCGACGACGTCGTCGGCTGTGGTGGTGTGGGGCTGTCAGAGTGCCCGTACAAGGTCCCTGATCCTCTCGATGGCGTCGATGGACAATTCGTCGGCGGCGCTGACCGACACATATCCGGAGGTCACCAGATCGCTGACCACGACGCGGGCCACACCGATCGGAACGCGGAGCGCCGCGGAGACTTCGGCAACGGAGTGCGGCTGTTGACACAACCGCACCACCGCATGTTGTTCGAACCGCAGCGGCGCCGACAGCGCGGCGGGTGCAGCATAGACCATGGATTCCAGACGCAGACCATCGACCAACGGAATGGTCCGGCCACCGGTCATCAGGAAGGGACGGACCACGGGGCCCTGTTCCCCGGGCGCATACTCATCGTCCTGATCCGGTGCGCCGGACCAGGTTTCGGGACGACCGGGTGGACTCATCCGGGGGTCGGGCAGCCGCGGTGGCTCGGTCATCTGCGCAGGGACTCCCGGAGTTCGGAGATCAGGGCGGGGGTGAGCAGCGCGCCGGCGCGGTCGGCCAGCACCGCCATCTGATAGCCGATCAGCCCGACATCGCCCTCGCTGTCGGCGATCACGCCGATGCAGCTGCCGTCGGCGATCGCGGACACCAGCAGGAAGCCGCGGCGCATCTCGATCATGATCAGTTTCAGGCCGTCGAACTCGTAACTGCGCGAGGCACTCCGGCCGAGGCTCACCAATCCGGACACCATCGCGGCGAGGCGATCGGCGCCGGTGCGGTCCAGGCCGTCCGACATGGCCATCAGCAGGCCGTCCGAGGAGACCGCGACGGCGTCGCGAACTCCCGCGGTGGTACGGACGAAATCGGCCAGCAGCCAGTTGAAGGTATGCGGACCGGAGTCCTGGAGGTGCGTGGTCACCTGGTTTCCTCCTGGGTCGTCGAAGCAGGAATCCATTGCCGCTCATCGGCACGCGTGTCGGGCGCACCGGTGCGCTCGCCACGTTGGTGACCGGCCCGGAAGTCCGCCAGCATACCGCGTATCTGCTCGGGGGAGCGATCCGCGGCAGGATCGGCCGGCGGCCTAGGCGTACGCACAGTCCGGTCGGTAGGTACGTTATCGCGATTCTTCTTGGCGCGCTTGACGAGACCGTTGCGAGTTCGGGCGACGTCGGGGCCGCCCGGGACGCCCACGGCCGGCCAGGAACCGGTCCGGAACGATTCGGCCTCGTGCCGTTGCGTGACAGCGGCTTCCAGCTGGTCCTTGAACGGACCCGCGGGCATGGTCGGGAACGGATCGGGGCGGGGTCCGCGATCCGGATGAACGTGTCCGTTGATCGCGGGCACGGTGTCCTTCCGTGGTCGGTCCTGCGCTTGTTCCTGGTGTGGCCGATCCGCCAGCGGCGGTGCGTGGTCGGGGACGCGGTGGATGGCCTCGTCG
Organism: Nocardia sp. BMG111209; assembly: GCF_000381925.1. Lineage (NCBI taxonomy): Bacteria > Bacillati > Actinomycetota > Actinomycetes > Mycobacteriales > Nocardiaceae > Nocardia > Nocardia sp. BMG111209. Next base: position 4,340,338 of record NZ_KB907307.1, on the reverse strand, counting down.
TGCACGGTGAATCCGGTGGCGTCGATGACGAGCGCCTCGCCCGGCACGATCGTCCCGGCCGGGGATGCGGGTACGGGATCACCGAGCGGGGACAACGGTATCCCGGCGCGCGGCGGAACCGGCTCCGGCGCGGCCGGATTCGCGGCGGCCGGCCTCGGCTGGGGCCCGGGGCCGGCCGCGTGCGGCTCGGATGCGGCGCCCCGGTGCGGCTGGGCCGCAGTGGTTTTCCGTGGCTCGGACGTCGCGGACCGGTACGACCGGTCGGCAGCGACTCCGGGCGACTCGGCCGTGGTGGCGGTGCGCGACTCGGGTGCGGTCGCGGTGCGCGACTCCGGCACGGTGGTACCGCGCGATTCCGGCGCGGTGACGGCCCGCAGTTCGGCCGCGGTCGCGGCACGCAGCTCGGAGGCGGTGGCAGCGCGGGGCTCCGATGTCGTGGCACTGCGCAACTCCGCCGCGGCGGCGGTGCGCAAATCGGTCGCGGTGCCGTGGCGCGGTTCCGCCGCGGTGACCGATCGCGGTTCGGCCGCGGCGATTCTGCGGTGCCGGTCCGGGCCGGCCGGCTCGGTCCGCGCCGGCGGGCTCGACGGCGGCGCCGCCGGGATCGACTGCGGTTTCGCGATTCCCGGGAGCGACTCGGCCTTCACGCCCCGGAGCGGTTCCGGCTTACCCTCGGTGACCGCGGGCGGTTCGGCCAGGAGCTCGGCGGGCAGCAGCATCCGGGCCACCACGCCACTGACCGGCGACACCGTCAGCTCCACCTCCACCCCGAGCCGGGCGGCCAAGCGGCCGACGACGTAGTGGCCGAGGTAGCGGGTGGGCGCCAGCAGGAAGTCGGTCTCGCCGCGCAGCCGGGAGTTGGCCTCCGCCAGCGCCTCCGGCGGCATGCCGACGCCGTGGTCGACCACCGCGAGCATGTACTGGCGGCCGAGGCGGCGACCGTAGATCTCCACCTCCAGATCCGGTGGGGAGAAGGCCAATCCGTTCTCGATGAGCTCGGCGACCATATGCGCCAGCTCGCTGACCGACGAACCCGCGACCGGCACGTCGTCGACGCGGCGCAGGATCACCCGGCGATAGTCCTCGACCTCGGACAGCGCGGCGCGGATGACATCGGTCAGCGCGATCGACTCGGTCCAGCGCCGCGGACTGGCCTCACCCACCAGCACCAGCAGGCTTTCGGCGTTGCGGCGCATCCGAGTTGCCAGATGATCGAGCTCGAACATGTTGGCCAGGGCCTTGGGATCGAGCTCCTCCTGCTCGAACTGACTGATCAGGCCGAGCTGGCGGCGGACCAGATTCTGGTTGCGCCGCCCCAGATTCGCCAGCGATTCGGAGGTGTTGTGCCGCAACAACGCCTGCTGCGAGGCGAGTTCGAAGGCGGTGGTCTGCACCCGGTCGAGTGCCTGTGCGACGGAGGCGATCTCGGCGGAGGCGCGGGCCTTCGTGCGGATCGGTTCCGGTGGCGCCGGTTCGGCCTCGGCCTGCCAGGCCGAGATCAGTTCCGGCAGACGGTGGCCCGCGACCTCGTCCGCCTCGTTCGCCAGCGCGGTGAGCGGCCGTGCGATCGAGCGCACCGTCGCGATGGTCACCGCGATCTGCGCCAGCAGGGCCAGCAGCGCCACGGCCAGGCAGCCGATGAGCTGGATACCGGCCAGATTGCGCAGGTGCTCGGCGCGGTGCACGGTGTCGGCGGCGACCGAACGCTGCACGTCCCGTTCGGCGTCGATGAGCCCGGACATGTTGGCCCACCAGATGTTCGGGTCGATCGACCGGGTCAGCGGGCCGTCCGAGGAGGCGATCGCCACGCCCTCGGAAGCGGCTGCGCGACCGGCGTTCTCGCTGCGGAACACGGCGTCGAGCCGGGCCCGCTGCGCGGCGGTGGCATCGCGGACGAAATCGGCCTGCGCGGCCTGCCGCAGACCGCGGATATCGCTGAACTGGACGTATTCGCCCTGGTCGAACCCGTCCTTGGCGAAGACGCCGTTGAGGAAGCCACGGGTCTGGCCGGTGTACTCCTTCAGATCGCCGAGGGCGTACAGCGCCTGCAGATCCCGCCACAGATCGGTGTCGCGGGCCAGGTCGGCGCCCGGCCGCACCCGCTGCACGGCGGCGATGGCGTCGGTATAGAAACGGAAGACCCGGGTGGCGTCGATGCGATGGGTGTCGAGATCGGCCCGGGTGGCGGTGAGGCCGGCGAACTGCTGCAACGCCGAGCGCACCTCCGAGTTACCGGGCACGCCGCCGTCGGCGAGGGCGGTGTCGAGCGCGCGGCGGGCGGCGTCGACGGCGCCCCGCTGGCCGATCAGCTGGTCGTGCATCGAGTTCTGCCCGTCGGCCACGCCGACCGACAGCCCGCGCTCGCGCTGGGCCTCGTGCACGAAATCCTGCACCGCGGAGGCCAATCCGATCGCGCGCACGGTGTCCTGCGAGGCCCGGTAGCGGCCGGACACGTCCACGACGATCACGGCCAGCAGGGCGAGCACCAGCACCACCGACACCATCAGCATCCGGGTCAGCTGACCGCGGATGGTGGGCAGGCGCCTCCGCCGGCGGTCGCCATCGGCCGGCAACAGAGGTGCTCGACGGAATTGCACGTGTTCTCCTTGTTTCCCGCTGATACACGGCCTCCGGTCGCCCGGTCCGGAGAATCAGAAGCAACCTGACACATGCGGGTCGGATTTGCAAGACAGGCACCTCACCCGGGCCGAAGGCCCATGTGACACACTGAACTCGACACGCCGGACGCTATGGGCACAGTGCGGTGTCGACTGTGGCCGACCCGGTGTAGTGCGCGCGGGAATGCGAAACAATTGATTTCGCACGCGGGCTCATCGTCGAGCCCGAAATCCCTGGAGGTGCGCGATCATGTCTTCCGGCAGTCCCGTCTATCCGATTCGTGTCCGCGGTGATCTCGATCCGGCGCTCTCGCGCTGGCAATGGATCATCAAGTGGATTCTGGCGATTCCGCACATCGTGGTTCTGATTTTCCTGTACATCGCCTACTTCGTCGTCACCGTGATCGCGTTCTTCGCGATTCTGTTCACCGGCCGTTACCCGCGCGGCCTTTTCGACTTCAATGTGGGTGTGCTGCGCTGGAGTTGGCGGGTGCGGTTCTACGCGGGGGCGCTGGGCACCGACCGCTATCCGCCGTTCAGCCTCGGCGCGCGCGCCGATTATCCGGCCGATGTCGAGGTCGATTATCCGGAACGGCTCAATCGCTGGCTGGTCCTGATCAAATGGTGGCTGCTGGCGCTGCCGCAGTATCTGATCGTCGCGGCGCTCACCGGGGGCGGCATGCGCTGGATGGGCGGCGGCCACCATCATCATCACCACGGTGGCGGCGTTGCGATGATCTCGCTGGCGGCCGTGCTGTTCCTGGTGGCGGGATTCGCGCTGCTGTGCACCGGCCGGTACCCCGGTGGTGTCTTCGCGCTGCTGGTGGGCGTGTATCGGTGGTCGATCCGGGTGCGCGGCTACGCCTCGCTGTTCACCGACGAGTATCCGCCCTTCCGGCTGGATCAGGGCGCGCGTGAGCCGGCGCCGGAACCGGCGCAACCCGGGCCGGATACGACCGAACCGACTGAGCAACAGTAACTTTCGTCTACCTCCGCGCCCCGGTTCGCCGGGGCGCGGTCGTGTCGCCGGGCGGATTCAGCCGTGCGGCCGGCCCGGCGCGCGCAGCGGGGCGCGGGCGGCCGCGGCGGTGGCCACGGGCGCGACGATGCGGGCCGGTCGGAGGTCCGGCATGCGGGATTCGTAGATGCGCCGCACCACATCGTCGATATCGGGCTCCTCGATGGACAGATCGCGCACCTCGGCGCGTGCCGATACCGCGGTGAGAAGCTGTGCGGCGGTGGTGGTTTCGGCGTCGAACGCCAGCCGCTGCCGGATACCGCCGCCCTCGCTGGCGATCAGCTGGGCGCCGGGCAGGCCGTCGAGTTCGGCGGTGGGGCCGGTGAGGTCGACCACCAGCACCCGGCGCACCCCGACGGTGCGCGCGAGTCCGGTCAGCGTGCCGTCGTAGACCAGGCGGCCGTGGTCCACGACCAGTACCCGCTCGCACAGCCGCTCGATATCGCCCATGTCGTGGGTGGTCAGCAACAGGGTGGTGCCGCGCTGGATCCGCTCGTAGCTGAGGAATTCGCGTAGTCGTTGTTTGGACAGTACGTCGAGTCCGATGGTCGGCTCGTCGAGGATCAGTAACTCGGGCGAATGAAGAAGCGCCGCAGCGATTTCCGCGCGCATTCGCTGACCGAGCGAGAGCTGGCGGACGGGGGTGTCGAGGGTTTCGGCCATCTCCAGCTGCTCGACCAGTTCGTGGGTGCGCTTGCGGGCGCCGTCGGGTTCGAGCCGGTGGATCGCGGCGAGGATGGTGAACGATTCGCGCAGCGGCAGATCCCACCACAGTTGTGAGCGCTGGCCGAACACCACCCCGATCCGGCCCGCCAGCTCCCGGCGCTGCCGCACCGGTTCCAGGCCGCAGGTGTGCACCGTCCCCGCAGTCGGGACCAGGATGCCGGTGAGCATCTTGATGGTGGTGGACTTGCCGGCGCCGTTGGCGCCGATATAGCCGACGGCCGCGCCGGATTCGACGCTGAAGCTCATCCGGTCGACCGCCGTGATCGTCTCACGGCGCCTGCGCCTGCGCCCCTCGTCCCGTCGACGCAACACGAATTGTCTGGTGAGTTCCTGGATCTCGATAGCGTTCACCCGCCGCCTCCCTGATAGTGCCGTACACCCAGCTGCCAGAACGTCAGTGCAAAAGCCCAGATCCACAGTGCAGCACCCGGAGACGCCCACGCCAGTCCGGCGGGCAGCCAATCGGGGCCACGAAGGCCGAGCACGGCGATCGTGGGCAGATACGCGATGAAGGCGACGGGGACGGCGAATCCGAACAGTATCGCCAGCGGGAGGCCGAATACCGAGGTCGGCTGCTGGGCGGCGAAGGAACCGCCGTAGGTGAAGCTGTTGGTCAGTTCGGCGCCGTCGATCAGGAAGAACTGCAGGCCGGCGGCGGCCACGAACAATCCGGCGAAACTCGCGACCCCGGCCGGCAGGGAGACCGCCAGGAGAGCGAATTTGCTTACGGTCCAATGGATGTCGTTCTCGGCGAGACCGGCGGAGAGGACCGCCGCGGCGACCGCGGCCCGGGTGAGCCGGCGCAGGGAGATATCGCTGGTGATCAGTTGCAGCAGCAGTGGTTGCGGGCGCAGGTGGAAGGCGTCCAGGGTGCCCAGGCGGATGTAGGTGGGCAGGGTGTCGGTGTGGCCGACCGCGATCTGCGCGATCGCGAAGCTGAGGTTGCTCAGCCCGAACAGCAGCAGCATGCCCTTCATGTCCAGCCCGCCGAGGATCCGGACATTGTGGTAGATCACCCACACCTCGGCGAATTCGACGGCGCCGACCAGCAACGACGAGAGCATATCCGCCGCGAAGGACAGGGGGTAGGCCCGCTGGGACCGCATCCTGGACCGGAGCACGGCGCCGTAGGGCGTGAACCAGTTCCCGTACGGTGCCGCCGCCGACTCACCCACCCTGCACCTCCAGCTTCCGGCGGCCGGCGCGCAACAGAACGCGGCCGATGGCGAGGGCGGCGATCACCCAGAGAATCTGTACGACAAGAATTCCCGCAGCCTCTCCCCCGGTGGCATGCCCGGACAGCACGTCGATCGGTCCCTGTAGCTGGGACGGGAACGGGCTGAGGTTCGCCAGTGTACGCAGCCAGCCGGGAAACAGGTGGACGGGAACGAAAAGTCCCGCCAGGAATGTCGCGACGATCTGGTAGAGCAACCGGATGCCCCGGGTCTCCACCAGCCAGAATCCGGCCAGTGCGACGGCGAACAGCAGGAGGAACGAAATGCTCACCGCCAGTACGACACTGATCGCACCGAGCAGGTACGGCAGGATGGCGTGCGGCGGCTCCAGTTGCAGGAACAGCATGCCCGCGGCCACACTCGGCAGCCCGCGCAGCAGCAGCGTGCAGGCGGCCCGGCCGAGATCACCGGCCAGATAGCAGAATTGGATGTCGATCGGGCGCAGGAAGTCGATGGCCACGTCGCCGTTGCGGATCCGCTCGACCAGATCCAGCGGCGGGCCCATCACGCCGAGCGCGCCGAGCAGACCCTGCGACAGCCAGACGTACGCGCCGATCGAATCGGGGGTGTACCCGCCGAATCCGGCGGAGGTCCGCACCGCGGCCAGCATCACCGACGCGCGGACCAGACCGAACACCACATTGGTGAACATCCCCGCGAACATCGCCAGGCGATAGTGCCATTGCCTGCGGAAACCTGCTTCGACCAACCGAAAGTAGACGTCGGGTCGTGCGCGCACAATCACACCACGCTATGGTGCTCGGCTCGAGTTCACAACCGGTTTGCCGACTCCCGAATGTTCCGAAAGTGATACCGAGCGGTGGCCGGGGTGCGATCCTGGCGGTTCGCCGAAACTCTTGTGGCCACGCCCCGTTCAATGTTAGAAACAGGTACATTTCAGATTATTGGGGCCGGTCCCGGCTCCCGCTCGGCGAAGGACCGCCATGACCACAGTCTTCGAAGCACTCGAATCGAACGTGCGCAGTTACTGCCGGGCGTGGCCGACGGTCTTCGACACCGCCCGCGGCGCCTGGCTGCGCGACGAGAACGGCCGGGAATACCTGGACTTCTTCGCCGGCGCGGGTTCGCTCAACTACGGCCACAACAACCCGGTGCTGAAATCGGCTCTGCTGGAGTACTTGTCGCGCGACGGCATCACCCACGCGCTGGACATGAGCACCACCGCGAAACGCGATCTGCTGGCCGCGCTGCGCGATCTCGTGCTGGTGCCGCGGGGTTTGGACTACAAGGTGCAGTTCCCCGGGCCGACCGGGGCGAATGCGGTCGAGGCCGCACTCAAGCTGGCGCGCAAGGTCACCGGCCGCACCGCGATCTGGAACTTCACCAATTCCTTCCACGGCGTGAGCCTCGGCGCGCTCGCGGTCACCGGCAACGCCGCCAAGCGCGCCGCCGCCGGCGTACCGCTCGCCCACGCGGTGCCGATGCCCTACGACGGGTACCTCGGCGGCGATCCCGGCGCGGGCCCGGCCTGGATGCGGCGGGTGCTCGACGATTCCGCCTCCGGGCTGGACAAGCCCGCGGCGGTGATCGTGGAGACCGTCCAGGGGGAGGGCGGGGTGAACGTGGCGAGCGGGCAGTGGCTGCGCGCGCTCGCCGAATTGTGTTCCGCCCGAGGCATTCTGCTCATCGTTGACGATGTGCAGATGGGGTGCGGGCGGACCGGTCCGTTCTTCTCCTTCGAGACCGCCGGGATCACCCCCGACATCGTCGTGCTGTCCAAGTCGATCGGCGGCTACGGGCTGCCGATGGCGCTGGTGCTGCTGCGGCCGGAATGGGACCAGTGGGCGCCCGGCGAGCACAACGGCACCTTCCGTGGCAACAATCCGGCATTCGTCACCGCCCGCGTCGCGCTCGAGCACTACTGGTCCGGCGACGGCCTGACCGCGTCGACCCTGGCGCTGGGGGAGCGGGTGCGGCGCGCGCTCGACGATCTGGCCGCGCGGTACCCGGGGGTGTCGGCGCGTGGCCGCGGGCTGGTGCACGGGCTGGCCTTCACGGACGTGTCCGTGGCGGGCAAGGTTTCGCGGCTGGCCTTCGACCGGGGGTTGCTGGTGGAGACCTCCGGGCCCGACGACGAGGTCGTGAAACTGCTGCCGCCGCTGACCGTCACCGAGGACGAACTCGCCCACGGCCTGACCCTGCTCGCCGAGGTGGTGGACGAGATCTGCGCGGGGTCACCGGCGGTGAGCGACGTCGTGGCGACGGGGTTCACAGGCTGCAGCTAGGTTCGCCACAGCTGGAAGAGAATCTGCTCGGGCACAGTCGGCAGGCCACGGCACGGCGCCGGGCAACCGCTTCGCATCCGGCTCGGCTGAAGGACTCGCTCTCATGGCCAGATATTCCAACGGTGAATCCGTGCTCTCCCGGCTGGCGCGGTTGTTCGAGGCGTTCGGCCCGGAGACCCGGTCGTCGACGGTGTCCGAACTGTCCGAGCGCACCGGCATCCCGCTGCCGACGGTGTCGCGCATGGTCGCCGAACTCGTCGAACGCGGCTGGTTGCAGCGCGACGCCGACCGGCGGGTGTGGATCGGCGTGCGGATGTGGGAGATGGTCAGCCGGGCCGCGCCGATGCGGGAACTGTCCCGCACGGCCATGCCGTTCATGACCGAACTGCACGCCCGCATCGGCCAGCACGTCCATCTCGGCGTGCGCGAGGGGCACGAGGTGCTGATCGTCGAGCAGCTATCCGCGCCGATCGCGGTGCGCAGCGCGGTGTCGACCGCGAGCCGGCTGCCGCTGCACGCGTCCGCGCCGGGCCTGGTGCTGCTCGCGCACGCCCCCGCCGATGTGCAGGAGGCGGTGCTGGCCGAGCCGCTGCGCGCCTACACCCCGCACACCGTCACCGATCCCCGGGCGCTGCGGATGGTGCTGAGCCGGGTGCGCCGGGCCGGCGCGGCCTACTGCCCGGGGTTGATGGATCCCGTCGCGACCTCGATCGCCGTACCGTTGCGGGCCGCGGACGGCCAGGTGATGGCCGCGTTGTCGGTGGTGTTGCCCAATACCGAATCGGCGACGGCGATGGTGCCCGCGGTCCGGGCCGCCGGGGTGCGCATCTGCCGTGCGCTGGCGGATCGCCGGGTCAGCGAGCTGGCGGTGATGTCGGAGGATCCGCGCCCGCTGCGCACGGGCACATTGTGAGCTGAACCACACCGTTGCATAATTGTGACACTCGGTGAGCCGTGGGTCGCATATGTTGTTGGCTACAACATATGGCCGACGCCACATCCGTACCCGACGGGCCGGTGTTCGGCCGCCAGCTCGAAAGGTGCATCTGATGAGGACGAAAGCGCTCGGCGCCGTTGCCGTGGCCCTGGCCGGTCTGCTGACCCTGGCCGCGTGTGGTTCCAACTCCTCTTCCGGTAGCAGCTCCTCGACCGGTGGTTCCGGGGGTGGGGGCGGGAACGGCACCGTCGGTGTCATCCTGCCCGAGACCGCCACCTCGGCCCGCTGGGAGGGCTTCGACCGGCCGATGCTGCAGAAGGCGTTCAAGGCCCAGGGCTTCGACGCCGACATCCAGAACGCGCAGGGCGATGTGCAGAAGTTCAGCACCCTCGCCGACGGCATGATCGCCAAGGGGGTGAAGGTGCTGGTCATCGCGTCCATCAACAGCGAGGTCGGCACCGCCGTCGCCAACAAGGCGAAGAAGGCCGGTATCCCGACCATCGACTACGACCGGCTCAACCTCGGCGGTTCGTCGGACTACTACGTGTCCTTCGACAACGTCGGCGTCGGCCAGTTGCAGGGCCAGGGCCTGGCCACCGCGCTGAAGGACAAGCCCGGCGCGCAGGTGATCGAGATCGAGGGTGCCCCCACCGACAACAACGCCACCCTGTTCCACGACGGCCAGGAGAAGGTGCTCAAGCCGCTCTACGATTCCGGCGCGCTGAAGCTGGTGCACAGCCAGCCGATCGACGAGTGGGACAACCAGAAGGGCGGCCAGGTCTTCGAACAGCTGCTCACCGGTAACGGCGGCAAGGTCGACGGCGTCGTGGCGGCCAACGACGGCCTCGCCGGCGCCATCATCACCGTGCTGAAGAAGAACGGCCTGAACGGCAAGGTGCCGGTCACCGGTCAGGATGCCACCGCCGACGGCCTCAAGGCGATCCTGCGCGGCGACCAGTACATGACGGTGTTCAAGCCGATCCAGGACGAGGCCGACGCCGCCGCCAAGCTCGCGTCCGCACTGGTCAAGGGCGACAAGGCGAGCGCCGACGCGCTGGCCACCGCCGTCAGCAAGGACACCAAGGGCAACCGGGACGTGAAGTCGGTGCTGCTGACCCCGCACCTGGTCACCAAGGCCGAGGTCAAGCAGGTCGTCGACCAGGGCTACATCAAGGCGTCCGATCTGTGCTCCGGCGATGTGTCGGCGGCCTGCGGTCAGCTCGGGATCTCCTGAGTCGTCCGCATCGTCCATTCGAGGAAGACCATGAGCGAACCGCTGCTGCACATCACCGGGCTGAACAAGAGCTTCGGTGCCGTCCATGTCCTGCACGATGTCGAATTCACCGCTCCCGCAGGGGAAGTCACCGCACTGGTGGGTGACAACGGCGCCGGCAAGTCGACCCTGGTGAAATGTATCGCCGGAATCCATCCGGCCGATTCGGGCACCATCCGGTTCAACGGGGCCGACGTGCAGATGCGCGGGCCGAAGGACGCGGCGGAGCTGGGTATCGAGGTCGTCTACCAGGATCTGGCCCTGGCCGACAACCTCGACATCGTGCAGAACATGTTCCTCGGCCGGGAACGCGGCAAGCCGTGGTTCCTGGACGAGGCCGGCATGGAGGACGCGGCCCGGCGCACCCTCGCCTCGCTGGCGGTGCGCACGGTGAAATCCGTGCGCACGCCGGTGTCCGCACTGTCGGGCGGACAACGGCAGACCGTCGCGATCGCGAAAGCCGTGCTGTGGAACAGCAATCTGGTACTCCTCGACGAGCCGACCGCGGCGCTGGGCGTCGCCCAGACCCGGCAGGTGCTGGATCTGGTCCGGCGGCTGGCCGAACAGGGCCTGGGCGTGGTGCTGATCAGCCACAACCTGGCCGACGTGTTCGAGGTCGCCGACCGGATCGCGGTGCTGTACCTGGGGCGGATGGCGGCGCAGGTGCGCACCGCCGACGTCACCCAGAACCAGGTCGTGGAACTGATCACCGCGGGCCGCTCGGGCGAACTGGGCCTGGCCCGGCCCGAGTCCGCGGTGCTCTAGCAGGAAAGACAGTGTGATGACACAAGTTTCGGCCCCCGGCTCGAACGCCGACGGCTCCCCGGCCTCGGACACCAACCGCTCCGCGGCCTCGGACACCAACCGCTCCGCGGCAGAGCCCGCCGGTACCGATCCGGCCCAGTCCGCGATCGCCGATTTCGGCATCGACACCACCACCGTGTCCACGGCGGAGGCCGTGCGCGCCTATCTCGCCCGCGTGAGGGGCGGTGAGATAGGTTCGCTGCCTGCGATTCTCGGGCTGGTGGTGCTGATCGTGCTGTTCAGCGTGTTGTCGGATGTGTTCTTCTCGCTGAACAACATCGCCAACCTGCTGGCACAGGGCGCGGGCCAGACCATCATCGCGATGGGCATCGTGTACGTCCTGTTGCTCGGCGAGATCGACCTGTCCGCCGGCACCGCGTCCGGCGTGGCCGGCGCGGTGCTGGCCATGCACTACGTCGACAACGGGAATCTGTTGTCGGGCATGGGTAATACGGTCTTCGTCGTCTTCAATGCCCTGCTGGTGCTGGCGGCGGTGCTGGCCGGACTGCTGCGGATCTGGCCGGGTGTGGCGATGTCGCTGCTGGGTGTGGTGCTGACGGTGTGCGGATTCCATGCCAATCCGTGGATCGAGATGCTGCTGGCGGTGTGCGTGGGCACCGCGATCGGCTGTATCACCGGATTCCTCATCGCCCGGATCGGCATGCCGTCGTTCGTGGTGACGCTGGCGCTGTTCCTGGCCTGGCAGGGCGCCATCCTGCAGTTGATCGGCCAGGGCGGCGTGCTGGGGATCAGTTCCTCGCACGTGCTGGACGAGGTGGCCAACGGCAATCTGTCGGTGGCCGCGAGTTGGGTGCTGTTCGTCGTCGGTGCCGGCGGCTACGCGACGGTCACCCTGGTCGGCCACTTCCGCAGGCGGGCAAAGGGTCTGGTGACGCAGCCGACGCTGCTGGTGGTGCTCAAGGTGTCCGCGGTGGGTGTGCTGGCCGCGGTGGCCACGGCGCTGCTGTCGGTGAATCGCTCACCCAGCGCGCTGATCCGGATCTCCGGGGTGCCGTATGTGGTGCCGCTCATCCTGGTGCTGCTCGTGGTGGGCACCTATGTGCTCAACCGGACCACCTACGGCCGGCATCTCTACGCCACCGGCGGCAACAACGAGGCGGCGCGCCGGGCCGGGATCAACGTGGTCCGGTTGCGCGCCAGCGCCTTCGCGATCTGCTCCGGCTGTGCCGCGATCGGCGCCATCGTCTACTCGTCGAAGGTGGGTTCGGTGGATCCGCAGGCCGGCGGGTTGAACACACTGCTGTTCGCGGTCGGCGCGGCGGTGATCGGCGGTACCTCGCTGTTCGGCGGCCGGGGCCGGGTGGCGGACGCGGTCATCGGCGGCGCGGTGCTGGCCGTGGTGTCCAACGGGCTGGGTCTGTTGCGGCAGCCGGCGGCGGTCGTCTCGATCGTCACCGGTCTGGTGTTGTTGCTGGCGGCCACGGTCGACGCGCTGTCCCGGCGGCGGGCGGCGGCCACCGGTCGATGAGTGTGCGGGCGGCGAAACGGCCGGGGTGCCTGCGGATCGTCGGCGTTCGACCCGCCGGCACCCCGGCCGTTTCGCCGGATGCCCCGGCGGTCTTGTCCCGGTTGAGTTTTCGGCCGGGCGGTCCGCCGGGGCCCGCTCGCGTCCGGATTCGTGGTGGTGGCGGTGGCGAGATGAGGGGCCCGCAGTGCTATTGATGAGGCCATGACCGTCGCCCGTCCGGACGAGGTCCGCCGATTCAACCGGGCCAGCCTGCTGCGTCTGCTGCACACGGGTGGCCCGGCGACGCGTGCTGCGCTGGCAACGGAATTGGGCCTGAACCGGTCCACGATCAAGATGCTCGTCGACGGCCTGGCCGTCGACGGGGTGGTGGAGGAGCGGGTGCCGCGGCTGGCGCAGGGCGCGGGCCGGCCCTCGCTGCTGGTACTGCCGCAGGCCCAGGCCGTGGTGGTGCTCGCGGTGGATGTCCAGGTGGAACACGCCGGGGTCGCGCTGGTCGGGCTGGGCGGCCAGATCCTCGGCCGCAACAGCTGGAATCTGCATGGGCGGCAACGGGATCCGGAGGAGGTCGTGACGCATGTGGCCGAATCGGCCGCACTGCTGGTCAGCGATCTGGGAGTGCGCCCGGTGGCGGCGGGCATCTCGGTACCGGGCGTGGTGCGCCGCGGCGACGGACTCGTGCACGACGCGTCGAATCTGGGCTGGACGCAGGTGCCGTTCGGGGATCGGATGCGCACCGCCCTCGGAATACCGGTGGTGGTCGGCAACGACGCCGAATTCGGCGCGCTCGCAGAATATGTCCGCGGCGTCGGTCGCGGCGCCTCGGACGCGGTGTTCGTCTCGGCCGACGTAGGTGTCGGCGGCGGCATCATCGCGCAGGGCGGGCTGTTGCGCGGTTCGGCCGGCTATCTCGGCGAGATCGGCCACATGACCGTGAATCCCGGTGGCCGGCTGTGCCACTGCGGCAACGAGGGCTGCTGGGAGACCGAGGTCGGCGAGGCCGCGCTGCGCCGCACCCTCGGCCTCGACGCGATGGCCCCGCGCGGGGCGATCGTCGCGGAAATGCGCCGGCTGCAACGGGTTTCCGATCCGGCCGGCCGGCTCGGTGAATACCTCGACTGGCTGATCCTGGGACTGGTCAACGTGGTCAACATCCTGGGCCCGGAACTGGTGGTACTCGGCGACCTGTTCACGACGCTGCCCGACGCGGTGGTGACCCTCGCCGAACAGGAGATCCACCGCCGCAGCATGATCAGCCGCGCGATCGGCGGCATCCGCATCGAGAAGTCCAGTCTGGGAGCCGATCTCAAACTGCTCGGCGCGGCGGAAGCGGCCTTCGAGGACGTCCTCACCGCGGTCTGAACCCGGCTCACCGCCGGGCCCGAGTGTCACCGAAACTGTTGCGCCGCAGGACCTACGGCCATCGGGACCCGGACATGCGGACAGCCCCGCGCCACCCGGGCGCAGGGCTGTCCGCGGATCGGCTACTGTCCGGGCGGCGGCGGGCAGCCCGGCGGCGGACCCTGGGGATCACCCGGCGGGGGACCCTGCGGAGCGCCGGGCGGCGGACCCTGATGATCACCGGGCGGCGGGCCGCACTGCCCCTGCGGGGGCGGTCCGCCCGGACCGGGATCGGCATTCGCCACGGCCGCGCCGAAGCCCAGCGCGCTGAGCAACACACCACCGGCGACGGCGGTCTTCACCAGCTTCGCTTTGATAGCCATATACGTCCTCTCCTCGATCGGACCAGGTCCGAGTCCACCGGCCGACCACTGCCGCCCGGCGAACCCGAGTCTCTCGACGCCATGTCGGCCCGCACTTGGTACAAGCTGTGCAACGGTTATGGATGGCTGAGAGTCCGCTGATCCGGACACGATTCCCGGCTCAGAATTCCAGTTCGGCCCAGCGGATTTCGCTCTCGGATGCGTTCCGAGCGGCACAGCGGTGCAGGGCATCGCGTAGCGCAACCGCGTATCGGTGACGTTCGGCGTCGTCGGGATGGACTCGGACCACTCGACCTTCTGATCGGTCGGTGGCATCCTCGAATCGCTCCTCGGCGTCCCGGCGCGAGCTTTGGGTTGTGCCACGAATCGGATTCGTCGTCGCCATGCGGCAATAGCAACTGTCGGCGTGGCCGCCGATCATGGCACTCACGGACCGGCGTGCCGCGCTGTGGCGGGCGGCACACCGGTCGGTGGCTCGAACCGGATCGGCTGCGGACGGCGGCAGGGCATCGGATGGGAGAGTCGTCCTTCTCTCACGGTGTCGCCGAATCGCATTGGGCTCCTGCCGAACCGGCTCGGGTTGCTGCCGATTCGGCTCAGCCGGCGGTGGGGGGCTGGGCGCCGGGTGGGAGGGTCGGGACGTTGCCGTTGCCGAATTGGCCTGGGGCGTTGCCGAATTGGTTCGGGGTGTTGCCGGTTCGGCCGGGGGCGCCGAATCCGGGACCGCCGGATTGGTTGCCGGGGTCGGCCAGCGCGCCGTTTCCGCCTGCGCCGCGGCGGCCGGTGCCGAAGCCGCTGCCGTTACCGCCGGTGCCCTCGGTGATCGTGGTGGCGGTCGAGGTGCCGTTGGCGCCGGTGCCCAGGATGCGGATCGTGTCGCCGACCTTCACCGCCGAGGCGCCTGTGGTGGAGGCGGTGATGGTGTAGGTCTGGGTGTAGTCGTCGGCGCTCTTCGCCGTGATCGACTCCGCGGAGACCGCTGTGACGGTGCCGAGTTGGGTCGTCTCGGTCACGTAGGTGCTGCCTTCGGCCACCACGAACTGGCCGTGCAGGGCGGCGGCGAGGCCGGTGCCGCGGGCCGGTTCGGTCCGGCCGTCGGTGCCCTGTTGCCCGCGCTGGGACCGGCCGCCGGGGGCGCCGTTCATGGCCGTGCCCGGACCGCCGCCGGGGCCGTGTTCGGTGTTCGAGTGGCCGGAGGCGGCGTAGATCACGCCGGCGCCGCCCGCGGCGATGACGGCCGCTATGCCGACGGCGGCCAGGGACTTCTTCGCGGTCCCGGGGGAGGACGACTGTTGTGGGGCGCCCCAGGTTTGTTGTCCCGGGGGTGCGGGGATCGGTTCGGTCGGGTGGTGGGGGTCGGCGTATTCGGGTGTGCCGGGGCGGGGTTCGGGGCCGGACGGCTCGGTCGGAGGCTGGGTCATGGTCGTTGCTCCTCGGTTGCGGGATCGTCGCGGCATCGCCGGCCGCGCTTGGTCCCACCGTGGATGGCGAAGTTCTGCGGGTGCTGTGGCGGTCGTCCGGGTTGACTGTGCACGGCTGGGGATTCGCTGTGTGTATGGCATCCTGTGACGAGGCCCGATGTCACCACCAGGCATTTCACAGGTTGCGCACAGGTTCAGCCAAGCTGGCACCGAGCTCTCACATGAAGGATGTGCCGGGTGCCCACGAGCAGTACCAATACCCAGACCGAACGAACCGTGATGCGCCGCGCCGACGGTAGCCCGATCAGTGTTCTCGTCGTCGACGACGAGCCCATGCTGGCGGAGATGTTGTGCATGGCATTGCGGTACGAGGGCTGGGAGTCCGCGAGCGCCGGTGACGGACGATCGGCGATCTCGAAGGCCCGGGATCTGCGGCCCGACGTCGTGGTGCTGGATGTCATGCTGCCGGATATGACCGGGCTGGATGTGCTGCTGCGGTTGCGCAAGCACATCCCGCATCTGCCGGTGCTGCTGCTCACCGCCAAGGATTCGGTCGAGGACCGGATCGCTGGGCTGACCGCGGGCGGCGACGACTACGTCACCAAGCCGTTCAGCATCGAGGAGGTCGTGCTGCGGCTGCGGGCGTTGCTGCGGCGGACCGGCATCAGCGGCCGCGACGCCGGCGCGCAACTCGTGGTCGGCGATCTGGTGCTGGACGAGGACAGTCACGAGGTGACCCGCGACGGTGAGCCGATCCAGCTCACCTCCACCGAATTCGAACTGCTGCGATTCTTCATGCGCAATCCGAAGCGGGTGCTCAGCAAGGCTCAGATCCTGGACCGGGTGTGGAGTTACGACTTCGGTGGCCGCTCGAACATCGTGGAGTTGTATGTGTCCTATCTACGCAAGAAGATCGACAACGGCCGCGAGCCGATGATCCACACGCTGCGCGGATCCGGCTATGTGCTCAAGCCGGCCGGCTGAGTTCTCGCGCCGCTTCCGGCTCTGGCGGCCCTGGTCGCTGCGGCTGCGCCTGCTGATCGGGCAGGTACTGCTGCTGGTCGCCGTGGTGACCGGGGTCGGCGCGGTGACCGAGATCGCGTTGCAGCAGTTCCTCGTTCATCAACTCGATGTGCAGCTGTACGACCTGCAGAATCCGTCGCTGATGGATGTCGGCGGCGGTCCCCGGCTGGGACCGCGGCCCACCGAACTGCCGTGGCCTCCGGCGCCGGCCGCGGAGACGCAGACCGCGACGGTCGCACCGGCCGGGCCGGCGTCGCCGGCACCGGACACCGCCGAGGGTTCGGAGCCGGCCGCGCCGCCGGGCGGGGTGATCCGGCAGCCTCCGCTCGTCGGCGGGGATTACGACAACGGGCGGCCGCTGCCCCCGGATCCGCCCGGTGGACGGTCCGATGATCAGGCGAACGTGCCGCCGCCGGGAAATTCGCCGCCGGGGCGGGGCGGTAATGCCGGGAACGGTAACGGCGGTGGTTCCGGGAACGGCTCCGGCAATGGCGGTGGTTCGGGGAACGGTGGTGGTTCCGGCAACGGCGGCGGTTCCGGGAACGGTGACGGCGACGGGAACGGTTCCGGCAGTGGTGGTTCCGGGAACGGGGGCTCCGGGAACGGCGGCGGTTCCGGCGGTGGTGGTTCCGGGAACGGGGGCTCCGGGAACGGCGGCGGTTCCGGCGGTTCGGGCAACGGCGGGGGCTCCGGGCTCGGGACAGGAAGCAATCCCGGCCAGACAGGACCGGGCCTCGGCCCCGGCGGATTCGGATCCGTGCCGGGTGGCGGCCACGGCATGCCGGGTGGCGGTATGCGGGGGATCATCGCCGGTTCACCGGCCCCGGCCCGCACCGTGCCCGCCCAGGTGTCCCCGGACCCGAAGCCCGCGAATCAGCCTGTGCGCAGCGGTAATTCGGGCCCGTCCTTCCTGCATCGGGGTGGCATCCAATCCGGTTCGGTCGGCGCGATCCTCGACCACGGCATCGTCACCGCCGCGGGCCGCATCGGCGTCGACGGCACCCAGAGCGATCTGTCCGCCGCCGCGAAACGGCAACTCGCGCAGATGCCCGCCGACAGCGTGCCGATGACCGTGAGCCTCGACGGCGCCGGTCGCTACCGGATCATCGCCGACCCCACCTGGGACGGCACGGTGGTCGTCACCGGTCTGCCGATGGCCGGTGTGGACGCGATCCTGATGCGCGCGCTACTGGTGACCGTGGTCGTCACCGCGGTCGCGCTGAGTATCTCGATCACCCTCGGCGTCTGGCTGATCAGCCGGTCGCTGAACCCCCTGACCCGGGTCGCGGTGACCGCGTCGAAAGTCGCGGACCTGCAGCTGGATCGCGGTGAGGTGGCGCTGCCGGTACGGGTACCGAACGGTGACGCCGATCCGGCCACCGAGGTCGGCCGGCTCGGCGCCGCGGTGAACCGGATGCTCGATCACATCGCCGACGCGCTGTCGTCGCGGCACGCCAGCGAGACCCGTGTCCGGCAGTTCCTCGCCGACGCCAGCCACGAACTGCGTACCCCGCTGGCCGCCATCCGCGGCTATACCGAACTGGCACAACGGGATCGGCGCGACATGTCGGCTCAGGCCGCGGATGCGATGGACCGGGTCGACGCCGCCGCCCGCCGGATGTCGGCGCTGGTCGAGGACATGCTGCTGTTGGCGCGGCTGGATTCCGGCCGATCCCTGGAATGCGGTCCGGTGGATCTGTCCCAGCTCACCGTCGACGCCATCAGCGATGCCCACATCGCCGGTCGCGGGCATCGCTGGGATCTGGATCTGCCCGACGAGCCGGTGGTGGTGGCCGGCGACGGCGCCCGGCTGCATCAGGTGCTGTCGAATCTGCTGACCAACGCGCGCGTGCACACCCCGCCGGGGACCACGGTCACGGTATCGCTGGACTTCGCGGGCGACGGTGCGGTGTGGCGGGTGTGCGACGACGGTCCGGGCATTCCGGAGCATCTGCAACCCGAGGTGTTCGAGCGTTTCGCCCGCGGTGACTCGTCGCGGTCCCGCCAGGCCGGCAGTACCGGACTGGGGCTGGCCATCGTCGCGGCGGTGGTGAAGGCCCACGGCGGCACCATCGCCGTCGACAGTGTGCCCGGCGCTACGGCCTTCACCGTCCGGTTGCCCGGACAGGCGGGATCACCGGATTCGAATTGACCGGGGCTCACAGGGAACGCACAGCTTCGGCGCAGCCCGGTGGCACGAATCGTCCGCAGGATCGTGGATGTGACGACGACTGTATTGGAACCTGTGGCTCCGCCCGCCCGGTCGCCGCGGCCGGTGCGGGATCGGACGGCGATGTGGCGGCGGCTCTCGGTGACCGCGCTGCTCCTGGCTACCGCGGTGCTGTATCTGTGGGACCTCGGCGCCGGCGGCTGGGCCAACCAGTTCTACGCCGCGGCGGTGCAGGCGGGGTCGACGAGCTGGAAGGCCATGCTGTTCGGCTCCAGTGACGCGGCCGACGCGATCACCGTGGACAAGACCCCCGGCGCGCTGTGGGTGATGGATCTCTCGGCGCGCCTGTTCGGCTTCAACGCGTGGAGTCTGCTGGTGCCGCAGGCCCTGGAGGGCGTCGCGGCGGTGGCCGTCCTGTACGCCGCGGTGCGCCGGGTCGGCGGGCACGGCGCCGGGCTGCTCGCCGGCGCGATACTGGCCCTGACACCCGTGTCGGCGTTGATGTTCCGCTACGACAATCCGGATTCGCTGCTGGTGCTGATGCTCACGGTGGCGGCCTACTGCGTGCTGCGGGCGGTCGAGAAGGACGCCGCCGCATGGTGGTTACCGCTGGCCGGTGCGGCGGTCGGCTTCGCCTTCCTCGCCAAGATGATGCAGGCCTTCCTGGTGCTGCCGGCCTTCGCCGCCGCGTATCTGCTTGCGGCACACGGTGGTTGGGGTAAGCGGATGTGGCGCTCGGCGACCGCGCTGGCGGCGCTGGTGGTGTCGGCGGGGTGGTATCTACTGCTGGTGGCGCTGTGGCCCGCGAGCTCGCGGCCGTATATCGGCGGCTCCCAGCACAACAGCGTGCTCGAATTGGCGCTGGGTTACAACGGCGTCGGCCGCATCACCGGCAACGAGACCGGCGGATTGGGCAACACGAACTTCGACGTCGGCTGGGACCGGCTGTTCGGTGACGAGATGGGCGGCGACATCGCCTGGCTGATCCCGGCGGCGCTGATCCTGGGTGTGGCCGGACTGTGGGTGCTGCGCAAGGCGCCTCGCACCGACGTCGCGCGGGCGGCGCTGGTGCTGTGGCTGGGCTGGCTGCTCGTCACCGGCGCGGTCTTCAGCTACGCCAACGGAATTCTGCATCCCTACTACACCGTCGCGCTGGCACCGGCCGTCGGCGGCGCGGTGGGTGTGGGTGCGTACCTGATGTGGCAGCGCCGCAACGATATTCGTGCGACCGCCGTACTGTCGGGCACGCTGGTGGTGACGGTGGTGCTGGCCGACGTCCTGCTGCGCCGTACCCCGCAATGGAATTCGTGGCTGATGCCGGTGGTGACCATCGCGGGAGTCGCCGCGGCGGTGGCGGTGCTGTTCGCCGGACGGCTGCCGCGGGTGGTGGCGGCGATCGCGGTCCTGCTGGCCGTCGGCGCGGCGCTGGCCGGCCCCGCGGCCTACTCGATCGCGACAGCGGCGACGACCCACGGCGGTCCGATCCCGTCGGCGGGCCCGGGTGGCTTCGGCTTCGGCGGCCGGCACGGCCCGCCCGGTGGCGGCAATCGGAACGGCAACTCCGGCAAGGCTTTCGGTGGTTCGCGCACCGGCGGTGGTACGCCGGGTGTACCCGGCGGCCCGAATTCCGGCGGTGGTGCGCCGGGTGCGTCCGGCATCGGTGCGACCAGCAACGGCACAACCGGGCCCGGTGGACCGGGCGGGCCGATGGGCGGCATGTTCGGATCCGACAAGGCGAACACGCAGGTGGTCGCGGCGCTGGAAGCGAATGCGGGCGACTACACCTGGGTCGCGGCCACGGCGGGCTCCAACAACGCCGCCACCTATCAGCTGGCGACCCGTGATCCGGTCATGGCGATCGGCGGTTACAACGCCACCGATCCCGCCCCCACCCTGGATCAGTTCCGGAACTACGTGGCGCAGCACAGGATTCACTACTACATCGACGGATCGGTGATGGGTGGTATGCGCGGCGCGAACAGCGGCGGCAGCACCGAGTCGACGGAGATCGCCGCCTGGGTGAAGGCCAACTTCACCGCGCAGACGATCGACGGCGTCACGATCTACGACCTCACCACGGGGTCCTGACCGGCCGGACGAAAATACGGCGGCCCCGGAAGCGCGATGCTTCCGGGGCCACTGTGTGTGCGAGCGGATGACGGGATTCGAACCCGCGACCCTCACCTTGGCAAGGTGATGCGCTACCAACTGCGCTACATCCGCATGTCGCCTTCCGGCAACGAGAAAGAACGATAGCCCAAGCGCGAGTGAAACCGCGAATCACCAGGTCGCGCTGGTTCCCAGCGAACTCTCGGCGCGGACAAATCTCGGCCGTAACCGGCGGGCCGACGATGGAGTGGACGCAGGAGAGGACCTGATATGACGCTCATCGAAACCCCCGTGCGGCGGGCCCGTCCCGCCGATCCGGCACCCCCGCGACCGACCCGGCCGCGCCACCGATGGTTCTTCGGACCACCCGATCAGCCGCGCTGGGCACGGCCCGGATTGTTCGGCCTGCTGGTCGCGACCGCGACGCTGTATCTGGTCGGTCTCACCCGAAACGGTTGGGGCAACGACTATTACGCGGCCGCGGTGCAGGCCGGGACGAAGAGCTGGAAGGCGCTGCTGTTCGGTGCGCTGGACGCCGGCGACTCCATCACCGTCGACAAGCCGCCCGCGGCGCTGTGGGTGATGGGCCTGTCGGGCAGGCTGTTCGGATTCGGCTCCTTCGCCATGCTGCTGCCCGAGGCGCTGATGGGGGTGACCTCCGTCGCGCTGGTGTACGCGACCGTGCGCCGCTGGAACGGACCTGCCGCGGGCTTGCTGGCCGGTAGCCTGTTGGCGCTGACTCCGGTGGCGGCGTTGATGTTCCGGTTCAACAATCCGGATGCGCTGCTGGTGTTCCTGCTGTGCGCCGCCGCGTACTGCACCGTGCGGGCCACCGAGACCGGCAGCGGCCGCTGGCTGGCGCTGACCGGCGTGGCGCTGGGCTTCGGATTTCTGGCGAAGATGATGCAGGCGTTCCTGGTGCTGCCCGCCTTCGGCCTGGTGTTCCTGCTCGCCGCGCCGACCGGCCTGCGGCGGCGGGTGTTCGCCCTGGCGGGTGCGGTGCTCGCGCTGGTGGTGTCCGCCGGCTGGTTCGTCGCGCTGGTCGAACTGTGGCCGTCCGCGTCGCGGCCCTATATCGGTGGTTCCACCAGCAACAGCCTGTGGGAACTGGCGATGGACTACAACGGTCTCGGCCGGGTGTTCGGCGGATCGGGCAATCACGGCGGCGGTGGCGGTGGTGGCGGCAGTTTCGGCGGCGCCACCGGTCCGACCCGCCTGTTCGCCGACCAGATCGGTACCGAGATCTCCTGGCTGCTGCCCGCGGCGCTGATCGGCCTGGTGGCCGGGCTGTGGTTCACCCGCCGCGACCCGCGCACCGGACGCACCCGGGCCGCGCTGCTGCTGTGGGGCGGCTGGCTGATGGTCACCATGGTGGTGTTCAGCTACATGCAGGGCACGATGCACCCCTACTACACGGTCGCGCTGGCGCCGGCCATCGCCGCGGTGCTGGGTGTCGGCCTGACCGAATTGTGGCGTGGCCGTGCGACTCTCGGCGCGCGGGTGGTACTGGGCGCGATGCTCGCGGCCACCGGGATCTGGAACTGGGTGCTGCTGGACCGCACCCCGGACTGGTATCCGGCGCTGCGCTGGATCGTGCTGATCGGCGCGATCGTGGTCGCCGCGGTGACCATCGTGGGACTGCATCAGCTGGGCCGGTTGACGGTGATCGTGGCCGCGGCCGGACTGCTGTTCGGGCTGGCGGGATCGACCGCCTACACGATCGAGACGGTGGCGACCGCGCACACCGGCTCGATGCCCTCCTCGGGACCGAGCACCGGCCACGGCTTCGGCGGACCCGGCGGAATGGGTGCGCCGGGGGGTGGCACGGCACCCGGCGGTGGCAGCTCGAATGGTCCGGGCTCGAACAACGCAGGCACCGACAACGCCGCCGCCGACGGTTCGACCGGCACCGGTGCGAGTCGCGGCGGCTTCGGTGGCCCCGGCGGCAGCACCGACAACGCCGCCGTCGAGCAGTTGCTGACGAATTCCGGCGGGTTCCGCTGGGCGGCCGCCACCATCAGCGCTCAGTCCGCGGCGGGGCTGGAGCTGAACACCGGCGCCTCGGTGATGGCGATCGGCGGTTTCACCGGCAGCGACGCCTCGCCGACGCTGGCACAGTTCCAGCAGTACGTGGCCGACGGTGACGTCCACTACTTCGTCGCGGGCGGCGGCATGGGCCCCGGCGGTGGGTCGGGAGTGGCGTCCCAGATCACGGCGTGGGTGCAGCAGCACTACTCGGCGACCACGGTCGGCGGGACCGCGGTCTACGACCTGACCGCGCCGGCCTCCTGACGGCCGACGACACGAGGCCCGGCGCTCCGCGAGGAAGCGCCGGGCCTCTGGCTGTGGCGAGAATCAGAAAGGCAGCGGAATCCAGGTACCGAACAGCGAGAAACCGTGTCCCGGCTGACCCTGCGGCTGCAACTGCGGTGCCTGCTGGCTCGGCTGACCCGGCTGCGCCTGGCCCTGCTGCTGCGACTGACCCTGCTGAGCCTGCTGGCTCTGCTGGTCCTGCTGCTGGTTCGGTGACGACTGCTCCGCGTTCGGATCGGCGACGGCGATGCCCGCCCCCATCCCCAGCGCCGCCATCGCCACTCCACCGGCCAGGGCGGTTCGGGCAAGCGTCGACTTCACCTTCATGCACACGCTCCTCTTCATCGGTAGGACGTTCACAGCTACTTATGAGCTAGATGCCGATTGTGCCGATCCGAGCGGCATATGCCCATCGACTCGCCGAAGCGCTGGTAGCCGACGTAGCGATCTGCGTCACAAAAAGGTAACGGAAGGTGCTAGATTGCCGAATACTTGCCAGAGAGTGCCGGTCGAGGCTCGGTCCGCCGGTGCGTCCAAACGTCACACCGCACGGGTCGATTTTTCCGCCTCCGGAGTGTCAGCCGCGGCGTGTTGAAGTGAAAGGTCGACGAACGGATGCAGATGGGGAATTTCGACTCCACTCGGCGGCGGAAGCTGCCGAGAGTACGAGCCTGGGTATACGCGCTGGTGCTGGCGATGCTGGTCCCGGTGACCACGGCGCTGGTCGGATCGGGCACGGCCCTGATCGGCGCGGGTACCGCCGCGGCCGCCCTCGATCCGGACGGATTCGACTTCTACGTCGACTCCAGCATGGGTCCGATCAAGTCCCGGATCTTCCGGGCCGCGGACGGCAACACCAGCCGGGTGGTCTACGCGCTCGACGGTATGCGGGCCCGCGAGGACCTGAGCGGCTGGGAGATCAACACCGAGATCGCCCGCACGCTGACCGCCGCGAATATCAACGTCGTCATGCCGATCGGCGGCCAGTCCAGCTTCTACACCGACTGGAACGCGCCGAGCAGCTTCTTCGGCACCGGCTCCGGCAGCGGCTCGTCCGGTGGTTCGGGCAACGGCTCCTCCTCGGGGTCGTCGTCGGGCTCCGGCGGCCTGCAGGTGCTGGCCAACACCGGACCGGGCAAGTCCTACACCTACAAGTGGGAGACCTTCCTCACCCAGGACCTGCGCAACGCGCTGCGGGACCGGCTCGGCTTCGCCGCCGCCCGCAACGGCATCTTCGGCCTGTCCATGGGCGGCAGCGCCGCGCTGACCCTGGCGGCCTACCACCCGGACCAGTTCAGCTACGCCGGATCGTTCTCCGGCTACCTCAACCTGTCCGCACCCGGTATGCGGGATGCGATCCGGACCGCGATGATCGACGCCGGCGGCTACAACGTCGACTCGATGGCCCCGCCGTGGGACAAGAAGTGGCTGCGCATGGATCCGTTCGTCTTCGCACCGCAGCTGATCCACAACGGCACCCGAATGTGGGTGTCCGCGGCCAGCGGCCTGCCCGCCGCCGGTGACGGCCCGAACCTGAACACCGTCAACGGTATGGGCCTGGAGGCGCTGGCGCTGGTGAACACCCGCGCGTTCCAGGTGCGGATGGGCACCCTGGGCGGCTCGAACATCACCTACGACTTCCCGGCCGCCGGAATCCACGAGTGGAACAACTGGGCGGGTGAGGTCAACCGGATGGTGCCGGACCTGTCCGCGAACATCGGCTGATCACCCCGGCGCATCCGCCCGTCGCACCATCCGGTGGGTCGGGCGGATACGCGGCGCGATCCCCCTGCTGTCGTGCGGGTCGACGCGGTCGACGCACCTGCTCGTATCCGCGGACGGCGACATGTCCGAAGCAGAGCTCATACGCGGAGTATGTGAGATGACTCTGCGTAGGTCAATGCTGGACCGATGAGTATGCTTGACCCGTGTCGAACGTGAAGAGTCGTCGCGAGCTGTACTCCGAGGCCACCCGGGAAGCACTGCTCGACGAGGCCACCCGGTTGTTTGCCGAGAAGGGTTTCGCCGGTACCTCGCTCGACGAGATCGCGACCGCCGGCCTGCTGACCCGTGGTGCCGTCTATCACCATTTCGCAAGTAAGAAGGCGCTTTTCGAGGCGGTGCTGGATCGGCTGGGTACCGCGGTGGTGCAGCGCGTGACCCTGGTGGCGGCACAGTTCCCGGAGCCGGTGGTGGCCGCGACGGCCGCGCTCGACGCATTCCTCACCGAATCGTGCGATCCGGTGTACGGCAAGCTGGTCTGGCAGGAGGGTCCGCTGGCGCTGGGCTGGGAGGGCTGGCGCCGATGCGAGCACGAACATTCCTACGCCCTGGTCGAGGCGTTCGTACTCGCGTTGATGAACAACGGATATCTCGAGCGCCGGGCGGAGACCACCACGATCCGGTTGTTCTACGAGATGATCGGTGGCGCGGGCCTGGTGATCGCGGAGGCGGACCCGGCCGAGAAGGAACGGGTCCGCGCGGAATGTTCGGACGTGATGCTCCGGCTGCTGGGTGGGCTGCGCCGGACGGAGTGACGGGCGGGCCGCGCCGATCCCGGCCACCGGCGGATCACGGAATCCGGCTCGGCGGGTTTGCAGAATGGCTGTGGCGCAACGTGTTTCGCGACAGGTTCAGCCGTGTACGGTACTGTTTCCGGTAGGAGACAGGAGCTGCCGTGGTGAGCCGTTGGTTTTCGTTGTTCGTCTTCGTCTGGCTGATCCTCGGCCTCGTCGCCGCGCTCCAGCGCGGATATCTGACCCATCCGTCCGACAACTGCGCGGATTTCGCGACCGTCCTGCTGAATGTGGTAGCGGGACCGTTGAACTACATCGGCATCCACCCGAAGATGTCGGAATGCGTGCTGCCGCAACCGAGTCCGTAACAGTCTCGATTCCTTTGTGCTGAAACGCTTTTCGCAAACTATTGCGGAAGGCCCACGGCGGCCCGCATGGCGGCCCGTCCGCGTTCGGCCGCGTCGGGCTCGTCGAGCAGCTGGATCTCCTGGTTGACGGCCATCGAGATGCCGATGAGCACGGTCGCGGCCTCGTCCGGCGAGCGGTGCGCGGATTCGACTCGGGCGGCGGCGATTTCGCCGGACAGCCGGGAACGCCAGGTGGTGACCGCGGTGCGCAGGTGATCCCGCAGCGGTCCCGGCCGGCCGTCGAATTCGGTCGAGGCGGCGGTGACGAAACAGCCGCCGGGGAACGGACAGTCGGCGAGATAGCCGATCCACGCGTCGATCAGCCGGGCCAGCCGGTCTGGACCCGCCGGCAGTCCCGCCACCGGTTCGATCACCGCCGCCCGGAAGATTCCGCCCGCGCGGTCGAGCGCCTCGATCTGCAACTGCTCACGGGAGCCGAACGGGCCGACGATCCCGGACTTGCTCATGCCGAGCCCGTCGGCCAGGGTGCCGATGGTCAGCCCCTCCAGCCCGACCCGCGACGCCTCCGCGACGGCGTATCCGACGATCCGGTCGCGGGTGCGGGCGGCCTCGGCGAGGGAATGGCGGGGTGACATGGCTCCACTATAGCGTTCGATCGTTCGCTAATGTTAGATGGAGAACGACCGTACGCTATTTCTCCGAAGGTGGACCATGACTGCCCTGCTGCGACTCGACGCGACCGCCCTGGCCCTGATCGCCCACGATGTGGCGATGCTCACCGAGGCCGAACTCGACCGGCCGACCCCCTGTACCGGCTGGAACGTCGCGGATCTGCTGCGGCACATGAACGAGCGGCACGAGGCCGTCACCACCGCGATATTCGCCGATACCGCCGACGACGCCGCGGATCCCCGGGACGGATTCGCCCGTGTGGGCGGGCGCTGGCTGGCCGCCATGGAACGCACCGGTGACACCGTGCCGCTGCCGGACCGCGGCGCCGTGCCGGTCGATCGCGTGCTGTCGATCCATGTCGTCGACATGCTCGTCCATCGCTGGGACATCGCCCGCGCGCTGGATCGTCCCTGTCCCGTACCGGACCGGCTCACCGCCGCGGCGTTGCCGATGGCCCGTGTCGCGACCGCTGCGGGAAGTCCGCTCAACGGTCCGGACGGTGTCTACGCGGCGCGGCTGGCCGAGGATCCCGACCGCCCCGCGATGGACAACATCGCCGCACTCCTCGGCCGCGATCCGCGGTGGAGTGCGGTGACCGTCTAGCGGCCGAGGACGCGCTGGAACAGGTTCTTACCTGGGCCCGCCGCCGGGTGGCCGGGGCACCACTGCTCGGCCGGGACGGCGGCCCGGACCTGGTCGACGTGCTGGCCGCAACCGGCCCAGGTGGTCTTGCCACAGGTGGTGCAGGGAACGGGTTGGCACATGGAGATGAATCCTCTCGGCTCGGTCGGGGCGTCGCCCGCACTCGTCCCAGCCTGCCACGTCACCACGGACGAACGCGACGAACACCACGCCGGACCGGCCGATCACATGCCCTTGCACTCGATCAGCGGCGGCGGATACGACGGCGCCGCCATGGGTGCGCGCCACGGCCGGTGCACCGCGTCGTCGGGGACATCGGCCAGCTCCGGGATCCACCGGCGGACATACGCACCCTCGGGATCGTGCCGCTGTGCCTGCAGGATCGGATTGAGCACCCGGTTGGGCCGGGTGTCGGTTCCGGTGCCGGCGACCCACTGCCAGTTCAACTGGTTGTTGGCGACATCGGCGTCGACCAGCCAGTGCAGGAAATGCCGCGCGCCGACCCGCCAATCCACGCCCAGGGATTTGGTCAGGAAGCTGGCCGCGATCAACCGGGCGCGACCCGGCATCCATCCCTCGGCCCGCAATTGCCGCAGGCCCGCGTCGACCACGGGATATCCGGTGCGGCCCTCGCACCAGGCCGCCACGGCCGTGGGATCGGCGCGCCACCGGACATCGCGCGGCCGGTAGTCGTGCCAGGCCACCTCGGGCCGCGCGGAGAGCACCTGGTGATGGAAGTCACGCCAGGCCAGCTGCCGGACGAACGCCTCCGCGCCGGGCTGCGCGGTGTCGGCCCGGGACACGATCTCCGTCGCCGACAGGCAGCCGAAGTGCAGATACGGCGACAGATGCGAGGTGGCGTCGGCGCCCAGCTCGTCGTTGCGGGTGTCGTACTCCTCGATCGGGCCCGCCAGCCAGCGGTTCAGCAGTTTGCGACCGGTCGCCTCGCCGCCGACCCGGAGGCCGGGCGAACTGCCCTCGGCGCCGTCCGCGAAATCGGGCAGCGGATCCGACGGTATGCGCGGCACCACCAGGTCGTGCGGCGGCCGCATCGGTTTGCGCAGCGGGATCTCCTGCCACCGCCGGTAGTACGGGGTGAAGACGGCGAAATGATCCCGGCCCGTCGCCGGGGACAGGTCCGCGCGGTCCACGGCGGTGATCGACGAGCCGTGGGTGTGCAGCAGGCAGTTGCGCTCCTCCAGCCGTTCCCGCAACCGCTGCTCGCGGTGCCGGGAGTACCGGCTGACATCGATGGCGATGTGCACGCTCTCCGCATGCGCCTCCGCGGCGACCTGGTCGACCACGTCCACGACGTCGCCGTGCCGGACCACCAGGTGGCCGCCGTGCGCTCGCAGCCCCTCGTCGAGTTCGGCCAGCGCGGCGGCGAGGAATCGCATCCGGTTGGGTGCGGCGGCGGTGCGCTCGATCAATTCGTCGTCGACGACGAACAGCGGGACCACGGCGGCGCCCTCCCTGCATGCCGCCGCCAGCATCGGATTGTCGTGCACCCGCAGATCGCGGGTGAACAGGGCGATGGTCACGCACATCGACGTACTTCCTTCCGGGATTCGTTGTGCGGCCGGGGCGGGTGATCATGACGCGGATCCCGTCTCGCCGACGCGGTGCGGCCCGTGCCTGGACTCGACACCTCTGCTCCACCATAGCGCACTATCGATGCACAAACGATGCGTCCGTTCGGGGAACCACATCACCGGCCCGCAGGCACAATGAAGGCATGCCCGCCGGTTCCGTCTCAGATCCACGCGCCGGGTACACCGTCGGCGCGGTAGCCGAGCGGCTCGGCGTCCCGACGGCGACGCTGCGCAGCTGGACCCAGCGCTACGGCATCGGCCCCTCCGGACATCAGCCGGGCCGACACCGCCTGTACACCGAGACCGATATCGCCGCGCTGGAGCGCATGCTGCAGCTGGTCCGCGCCGGGGTCAGCCCCGCCGGCGCCGCGGAGGCGGCCCGCGGTCCGCTACCGGTGGTCGGCGACCACACCGCCCTGCTGGCCGCCGGATTCGCGCTGGACGCCGAGACCGTGACCCGGTTGCTCATCGCACACCTGCGGGCCTACGGGGTGATCGACACCTGGGAGGGCTTGTGCCGCCCGGCATTCGGCGAGATCGTCGCCGAACAGGCCCGTGGCACAGGCTGTATCGATGTCGAGCACCTGCTGTCGTGGTGTATCGCGTCGGCGTTCCAGCAGACCTTCCCCGCGTCGCCGGCGCGCACGGCGGTGATCCTGGCCTGCACCAGCGGCGAAACCCATTCGCTGCCACTGGAAGCGCTGCGCGCCGCGCTGGCCGAACGGGAGGTCGCCGCGCTGATGCTCGGCGCGAACGTGCCCACCGAGGCGCTGCGCGACGCCCTCGGCCGCACACCCGGCCCGGCCGCCGTACTGCTGTGGTCCCAGCAGGAATCGACGGCCCTGGTCTCGGCGATCCGTGCCTGCACCGATACCGGCGCGCGGGTGCTGGTCGGTGGGCCGGGCTGGTCGACGGCGCTGCTGCCCGACGGTGTCCGGCCGGTGGGATCGCTGCTCGAGGCGGTCGAATATCTGCTCTGAAGCCGGTGCGGCTCAGTCGTTCTCGTGCCGGGTACGGCCGAACAGGTGGCGCAGGGCCGGTTCGAGTTCGGGGGTGCGGAACCGGTGGCCCGCGGCCTGCAACCGAACGGGCAGCACCCGCTGGCTCGCGGTGGCCAGTTCGGCGGCGCCCTCCTTGCCCAGCAACAGTTCCGGGCCGAAGGACGGTACCGGCAGGACGGCGGGCCGGTGCAGCACCCGGGCCAGGACCGCGGTGTACTCGGAATTCCGAACCGGGTGTGGCGCAACGGCATCCACCGGGCCGGACAGGGATTCGTCCCACAGCGCGCGGTGGTAGACGTCCACCAGATCATCGATACCGATCCAGGGCAGCCAACCGCGGCCGTCCCCGATGCGGCCGCCGAGCCCGGCGGTGAACAGCGGTCGCAGCAGGCGCAGGGTGCCGCCGCGGGGTGATTGCACGATGCCGGTCCGTACCGTGACGGTCCGGACATCTCCGGCGGCGCGGGTGGCGCGCTCCCAGCGCTGGACCACGTCGGCCACGAAACCCGAACCGGGGGAACTGGTTTCGTCCAGCGGCTCGTCACCGCGATCGGCGCCGTAATAGCCGACCGCCGACGCGCCGACGAACACCCGGACCCGGGCCTCGGCCGCGCGGGCGGCCAGCCGTTCGGTCGGGCCGATGCGGCTGTCGGCCACCGCGCGCTTGTGCGCCTCGGTGAACCGGCCCGCGATGGACGCCCCGGCCAGGTGGATCACCGCGTCGACGCCGTCCAGGAGATCGGGTGCCGGATCGGCCGGATCCCAGCGCCGCTGCCCGGGCCCGGCCGGCCCGCGCACCAGGCGGATGACGGTGTGCCCGCCGGTGGTCAGGAAGGCGGCCAGTGCCGTGCCGACCAGGCCGGACGCGCCGGTGATCGCGATCGTCGCCGGTCCGTAGCCGTGTTCGGCCGCGGCCCGATGAGCGGCCAGATCATCCGCGAGCTGCCGATGGCGGTAATCGAACATCGGCCGCAGCACCGCGGCGGGTACGGGTGTCTCGACGCGATCCGATACCCGGGTCCGGTCCGGGCCGAGTTCGTCGAATTCGTGGATGTGCCGCCAGGGCAGCAGTCCGGTGGGTGCGGAGGCGATGTCGCGCACCGTGATCCGGTCGGCGAAGCGATGCGGCGGGTCGTAGTCCGCCGCCAGATGTTGCGCCACCCACCGCAATCCGCCGGGCAGGCGTAACACCGCGACCCCGTCGGCGAGCGAATCCGCTTCGGACGCAACGGTAACCGGCTGCCAGGGTGGCGCCAGCCGGGTGAACGCGCCCGGCCGGGTGTGCCAGGCGAACACCTCCGCCCGAGGCTCCGCGACGACGCTGGAACATTCGATGCCCACGAGCCGACTCTAACGCCGATCGGCGCTCATGAGTCGATTCTGCATCGATGGATGCCGATTCTTGACGCGATTTCAGTCGAAGGTGCAATCCGGCACGGGCTTGCCGTCGAGCCGGTCGACGATGTAACCGATCGCGCCGTTGGTGCCGTACCCGTCGATCAGTTCGGGTCCGAAGTGATTGGGCAGCGTGAAGCCGGGCAGGATCGGCGGCAGATGGTTCGTCCGGAACGTGACGGTGGCGCCGCTGCCACACCAGTCGGTGGCCAGTTGCCGGGCCTGGCCGTACGGGACGGTGTCGTCGTTGATCCCGCTCGTGATCAGGACCGGCGCGGTGGGGGTGCGGTCGCCGATGCGCTGCTCGCGCAGGATCTCCATCGCCGCGGGGATATCGCTCAGTTCGTCGAGCATCGGCCGGTGGTCGACGGTGATGGCGGTGGTGTGCTGGAAGGGATGCTCCAGGATGACATCCCCGATGCACTCGCCCTGCAACTCCTCGAGCAGTGCGCGGCCCTCGGGGGTGACGCGCTTGTCGAGTTCGGGTTGCAGTTCCGGATAGCGGGCGAGGAATCCGTTGAGGGCGTAGCCGGTCACGCCGCCGATCAGATTGCCGTCGACCTGTCCGAGCACCGCGGCGAGGTCGGCGACCGGCGCCCCGGCCCACACGCCCTTCAGCGCGAGTTCGGGTGCGTACGAGGGCTGCAACTCCGCCGCCGCGGCGGTGGCCCCACCGCCCTGGGAGTACCCCCAGAACGCCAGCGGCGTCTCCGGTCCGGTGCCGGAGAGGTTGTCGGCGGCGCGTGCGGCGTCGAGGACGGCGTGCGCCTCCTCGGCCCGGTTGACGTAGGTGTGCACGCCGGGGGTCCCGAGTCCGATGTAGTCGGTCACGAACACCCTGGCACCCAGCGCGTTCCACGCCAGCGCGGACAACGCCTCCTGGTTCGCGGAGATACTCGGCGGCGTGATCTGTGCGTAGAGCCCGGTGGCGAAGGCCAGCGAGGGGGCGCACTGCCGGCCCTGCCCGACCGTGCCGGGTGCGACGACGATCGTGGGCCGCGGTCCGGTGCCCTGCCAGGGACGGGTCGCCTCGATGTAGGTGCCGCTGACCGCGACCGGTACGTCGTCCTGGGTGCGCGAGGTGTACATCACCTTCTGCGCGTTCAGCGGCCACGGCCCGATACCCGGGGGAGCGAGGAAGATCGGCATCGGCTCGGACTTGATGACGGATCCGGGGTCGGTCGCGAATTGTGCCGGGGGAGTGTAGAAGTCGTCGATCGGGGCCGCCTCGCCCGGTCCCGTCGACACACCGGTCAGCGCGGCGCCGGCGCAGGCGGCGACACCGAGGGTCAGCGTCCGGCGCAGGCGTGCCCGGCGTCGCCGGGTGGGCTTCGAGGTGCTGCTCACCGATCGTCCCGGCAGTCCGGTCATGTCACGTCGCTCCGTTGCGTCGATCGAATCCGCCTAAATTACTGGGCGGTAGGAATTGTCGTCAACATATCGCCGGGGCCATTCGGGTACCAAGCGGTTCGTTACATCCGACAATTCGTGGTCGGGCGATTGGTTGCGGGCCACAGTCGGGCGGCCGTGACGGGTCCGCGCATCCGGTGGCGGGCCGGTCGCCCGGCGCGGCACATCCGGCGGGTCATCGTCTGCCGCCGGACCTCGGAAGTCCGGATGAACCTACGCCGGCCCGGATCTTGCGGCGGGTGAAGTCCGGGAATGACTCCGGCGACGAATATCGCGCGCATCCGGTGAATGACTTCGCGGCGAATCCCGCGCAGGTGGGAATGCGGTGCGGTTGCCGATATTCCGTCATCGGCGCGAACGCGTCGGGCAAACTCCCTCGGTGACGAACGTTCGCGTTCATGGGAAGTGCTGAGCAGCAACGTCGTTGTTGCTGCTCGAGGCCACGTGCGCCCCCGGCAGGAATCGAACCTGCGACCTAGGGATTAGAAGGCCCTTGCTCTATCCAACTGAGCTACGGAGGCAGTGTGCAAACACCAAACCACCTTGCCGCGTCTGTGGCTTGGTTGTCCAGCGGGTTGATTATAGCGACCGTCCAGATCATTCCCCGCAGTTTGCGGGCGAACGTTCGGCATGTCAGCTGGGTCACACCCCGGAACGAATTCCGCGCGACCCACAGGGTCGGCCCCGGACCACCGAACTAGGCTGAATCGCATGTCGTCACCGCAGGACCCGTCCGCCGCACCTGAATCACAGGCCGTCCGGTCCGAGTCCGCGGCGAGCCTCCCGGTACTGACGGTCCTGGCACCGGCGCTGACCGCCCTGGTCGCACCCCTGGTCGTGGCGCTGTCGGCGGCTCAGGCGCTGACGTTGCTGGGTATCCCCGACCCCGGTCCGCTGACCACCTACGGGCTGCCCGCCGTGCGCGCGCTGGCCGATCTGGCCGGTGCCGTCGCGGTCGGATCGCTGTTGTTCGCCGCGTTCCTGACCCCACCGCAGGCCGACGGGCTGCTGGACGTGGCCGGTTTCCGGGCATTGCGGCGAGCCGGGGTGGCGGCGCTGGGCTGGGCGGGTGCGGCGGTGTTGCTGCTACCGCTGACCCTGTCGGACACCAGCGGGCAACCCCTGCGGAACACGTTGCGACCGGAGCAGATCTGGGATGCGATCCCGAAGGTGGCGGTCGCCGGATCGTGGCGGACGACGGCGATCATGGCGCTGCTGCTCGCGATCGGCTGCCGGTTGGCGCTGCGCTGGGGCTGGATGCCGGTGCTGTTCGGCTGGTCGCTGCTGTGCCTGATGCCGATCGCGCTGACCGGGCACTCCTCCGCCGGCGGCGCGCACGATCTCGCCACCAACAGCCTCATCCTGCATCTGGTCGGGGTCGCGGTCTGGGTGGGCGGCCTGTTCGCGGTGCTGGTCCACGCGCTGCGCGACGGCGCGCACACCGGGCTGGCGGCGCGGCGCTTCTCGGTGGTCGCGGTCTGCGCCTTCGTCACCGTGGCGGCCAGCGGCGTCGTCAACGCCTGGTTGCGGGTGCCGTTCGGAGATCTGTTCGGCACGACATACGGCCGGTTGGTGCTCGGTAAGGCCGCGGCGCTGGGTGTGCTGGGCGTCCTGGGATATCTGCAGCGGCGTCGCGCGATTCCCGCGCTCATCGCCGACGGCCGCGACCGGTCGGCGCTGATCCGCTACGCCGGGGTCGAGATACTGCTGTTCGCGGCGACGATCGGGCTCGCGGTCGGCCTGGGCCGTACCCCGCCGCCGGATCTGCGGCACGTTCCCGCGCCGGACGAGGTCGCCCTCGGCTATCACCTCGCCGGGCCGCCGGCGGTCACGCGGCTGCTGTTCGACTGGCGTTTCGATCTGATCTTCGGCACCCTCGCCCTGGTCCTGGCCGGGCTGTATCTGGCCGGGGTGCGGCGACTGCACGCCCGCGGCGACGCCTGGCCGATCGGCCGGACCGCCGCCTGGCTGTGCGGTTGCGCGGCGCTGCTCATCGCCACCAGTTCCGGGGTGGGCCGGTACGCGCCCGCGATGTTCAGCGTCCACATGTTGCAGCACATGCTGTTGTCCATGCTCAGTCCGATTCTGCTGGCGCTCGGCGGACCGGTGCTGCTGGCGTTGCGCGCGCTGCCGCCGGCCGGGCGGGACGGGCCACCGGGACCGCGCGAATGGGTGCTGGCCGCGGTGCACAATCCGGTGTCGCGGGTGCTGACCCAGCCGGTGGTGGCGACGGGGCTGTTCGTGATCGGTTTCTACGCGCTGTACCTGGGCGGGATCTTCGACTCCGTCGTGGGTGAGCACGGCGCTCACCTGCTGATGAATCTGCACTTCCTGCTGTCGGGTTACCTGTTCTACTGGGTGGTCGTCGGGATCGACCCGAAGCCGCGGCAGACGCAGCCGCTGATGAAGGTCGGCATGGTGTTCGGTTCGCTGCCGTTCCATGCCTTCTTCGGGGTGGCGCTGATGAGTATGACCACGGTGCTGGGCGGCTGGTTCTACCGTTCGCTCGGCCTGACCTGGAACAGTGACCTGCTCGGCGATCAGCGCACCGGCGGCGGCCTGGCCTGGGCGCTGGGCGAGGTGCCGCTGGTGGTGGTGATGCTGGCCCTGCTGACCCAGTGGTCGCGCAGCGACGAGCGGCTCGCGGTCCGCCTGGATCGGGCGGCCGACCGGGACCACGACGCCGATCTGGCCGCGCACAACGCGATGTTCGCGCAGCTGGCCGAGAATGATCGGGAGACCCACCGGTGACCGATGCGGCCGCCGAGCCGAAGGTGAAGCGGCTCTACCGTTCCGATGTCCGGGCCGCCCGGCTGCGGCTGGGCCGCCGGATGCGCGTGACGCCGGTGTTCCATACCGAGGTGGTCGGTCCGCACGGACCGCTGCCGGTGACCTTCAAACTCGAATATCTGCAGCACGGCGGCACCTTCAAGGTGCGCGGCAGCCTCAACGCCCTGCTGGAGGCGCGCGACGACCAGCGGCCGGTGGTGATCGCCTCCGGCGGCAACGCCGGGATCGCCGCCGCACTGGCCTGCGCGATGCAGCAGCGGCCCTGCACGGTGGTGGTGCCCGAATCGGCGCCGCACACCAAGGTGGCCGCCATGTGGGCCAACGGCGCGGAAGTGCAGTGGTTCGGCACGAACTACGCCGAGGCGTTCCGGCGCGCCACCGAGGTGGCGGTCGAGCGCGGGGCGTTGCAGTTGCACGCCTACGACCTGCCGGCGGTGGTCGCGGGCGCCGGGGTGGTGGGGCTCGAGATCGAGAATCAGGTGCGCGGCCGGCCGCCGGTGCTGGTGGCCGTGGGTGGTGGCGGGCTGGCCGCCGGGATCGCCGCGGCGCTGGGCCTGCGCGGCCGGGTGGTCGGGGTGGAGCCGAAGGGCGCGCCGACCCTGCACGCCGCACTGGCCGCCGGGCGGCCGGTGGACGTGCAGGTGTCGAGCATCGCGGCCGACGCGCTGGGCGCCACCCGGATCGGCAACATCGCCTTCGAGATCGCGCAGCGCTACCGCATCACCTCGACGCTGGTCGCCGACGACGCGATCGCGATGGCCCGCGAATATCTGTGGCGCGAATTCCGGATCGTGGTGGAACCGGCGGGTGCCGCGGCGCTCGCGGCGCTGCAGACCGGCGCGTACGTACCCGAGCCGGGGGAGCGGCCGGTCATCGTGCTGTGCGGGGCGAACACCGATCTCGGCACGCTGTAGACCGGTCCGGAACATCCGGTGTCCACATTCGAATTTTCATCCACATTCTGCGATCCGGCCTGGTGCGGGCCGGTGCCGCTGGGCAGGCTGGAGGAGTCCTGGTCACAGCGCATCGGTCGAGGGGTGGA
Source organism: Nocardia sp. BMG111209 (assembly GCF_000381925.1). Taxonomy (NCBI): domain Bacteria; kingdom Bacillati; phylum Actinomycetota; class Actinomycetes; order Mycobacteriales; family Nocardiaceae; genus Nocardia; species Nocardia sp. BMG111209. The sequence goes on along the minus strand of NZ_KB907307.1, from coordinate 4,303,807 downwards.
GTCATGTACGAGGCGAACACGGTCATCGTCGGCAATGTGGTGACGCATCCGGTGCGGCGTACGCTGCCTGGTGGGGATCAGGTGGTCACGTTCCGGATGGCCAGCAACTCCCGTCGGCTCGATCGCATCAGCGGGCAATGGGTGGACAACGGCACTCTGTATCTCACCGTGAACTGCTGGCGGCGGCTCGGCGAGGGGGTGGACGGATCGATCCGCCGGGGCGATCCGATCATCGCGTACGGTCAGCTCCGGTCGCACGAGTACCGCACCAAGGACGGCGTGGAGCGCCACGATCTGGAGATGCGGGCCTCCGCGCTCGGCCCGGACCTGAGCCGGTGCCGCGCGACGGTTCGTCGTCGCAGTCCCGTCGGTCACCTCCCGGGGCCGTCCGTGGCGGAGCCGAGCCCGCCCGGCCCGCCCGCCGAGGCCCCGGTAGAAGCCCGATAACCAGGTATTTTTCCGCTGGGCGGGAGGCGGTGGCTCCGCCTCTTCACCCACATCCCGACACGGATAGGCTTTCGAACATGGCTGAGTTCATCTACCAAATGCGCAAGGTTCGCAAGGCGCACGGCGACAAGGTCGTTCTCGACGATGTGACCTTGAATTTCCTCCCCGGCGCCAAGATCGGCGTAGTCGGTCCGAACGGCGCCGGTAAATCGAGCGTGCTGAAGATCATGGCCGGACTGGACCAGCCGAACAACGGTGACGCATTCCTCGCCCCCGGCGCGACCGTCGGAATCCTCCAGCAGGAGCCGCCGCTGAACGAGGAGAAAACCGTTCGCGGCAATGTCGAGGAGGGCCTCGGCGAGATCAAGTTGAAGCTGGACCGCTTCAACGAGATCGCGGAACTCATGGCCACCGACTACTCCGACGAGCTCATGGACGAAATGGGCAAGTTGCAGGAGGACCTCGACCACGCCGATGCGTGGGATATGGACTCGCAGCTCGAGCAGGCCATGGACGCGCTGCGCTGCCCGCCTCCGGACGAGCCGGTCACCCAGCTCTCCGGTGGTGAGCGCCGCCGGGTGGCGCTGTGCAAGCTGCTGCTGAGCAAGCCGGACCTGCTGCTGCTCGACGAGCCGACCAACCACCTCGACGCGGAGAGTGTCAACTGGCTGGAACAGCATCTGGCCGCATATCAGGGCGCCGTGCTGGCCGTCACCCACGACCGGTACTTCCTCGACAATGTGGCCGGCTGGATCATGGAGCTCGACCGCGGCCGGGCCTATCCGTACGAGGGCAACTACTCCACCTATCTGGAGAAGAAGGCCGAGCGGCTCGAGGTCCAGGGCAAGAAGGACCAGAAGCTGCAGAAGCGGCTGAAGGAGGAGCTGGCCTGGGTGCGCTCCGGCGCCAAGGCCCGTCAGGCCAAGAACAAGGCCCGCCTCGGCCGTTACGAGGAGATGGCCGCGGAGGCCGAGAAGATGCGGAAGCTGGACTTCGAGGAGATCCAGATTCCGGCCGGGCCGCGACTGGGCAGTGTGGTGGTCGAGGTCGACCATCTGGACAAGGGCTTCGGCGACCGCCCCTTGATCAAGGATCTGTCGTTCACGTTGCCGCGCAACGGAATCGTCGGCGTGATCGGCCCCAACGGTGTCGGCAAGACCACGCTGTTCAAGACGATCGTCGGGCTGGAGTCGCCGGACAGCGGCACGGTCCGCATCGGCGACACGGTCAAGCTGAGCTACGTCGACCAGAACCGCGCGGGTATCGACCCAGCCAAGACGGTGTGGCAGGTGGTGTCCGACGGCCTCGACTACATCGAGGTCGGCAATCAGGAGATGCCTTCCCGCGCTTATGTTTCCGCGTTCGGCTTCAAGGGCCCGGATCAGCAGAAGCCGGCCGGGGTGCTCTCCGGTGGTGAGCGCAACCGGCTGAACCTGGCGATGACCCTCAAGCAGGGCGGAAACCTGATCCTGCTCGACGAGCCGACCAACGACCTCGACGTCGAGACCCTCGGCTCGCTGGAGAACGCGTTGGAGAAGTTCCCCGGCTGTGCCGTGGTCATCTCCCACGACCGGTGGTTCCTGGACCGCACCTGCACCCACATCCTGGCGTGGGAGGGCGACGACGCCAATCCGGCCGAGTGGTTCTGGTTCGAGGGCAACTTCGAGGCCTACGAGGCGAACAAGGTGGAGCGCCTGGGTGCCGAGGCGGCCCGGCCGCACCGGGTCACCCATCGCAAGCTGACCCGCGACTGATCGTCCGGGGGTTCGGACCGTTCCGGAGCGCCGACACGCTCCGGAACGGCCCCTTCGATTACCTGGCAGCAAACCGGTTATCGGCCGGTTACCATCAGGCGAATTGTGTTGTTCGTCATATGTCGGACGTGCGCCAAAGTCGTATCGGCGCAACGTTTGTCGCTCGCTACCTGGTATTTCGGGTAGTGCGTGGGTGAGGTCGTACCGACCGGTCCGTCTTGATAACTGAACGACACCCCAGCTTTGGAAAGAATCCACTCCGCCTGCCGTGTCGCACAGCTACTCTCGACCCCGGCGTCACTTTGTTACGGAACCGAGTCCGAGGAGCTGGCGAAGAATGACAGTCTCGTCCGAATTGTCCACAGCCGCATGGGTTGCCGGTATGCCCGACCCCTTGCGCGGCGATCTCGCCACCCTGGAGGAGGCGTATTTCCGCCATGTGGACGCCGGCGATCTCGACTGTGCCATCACCGGTGATTCGATGGAAGTGTTCCGACGACACCTCGAGTTAGGTATGCAACGCCGGTCGGGGCAGGTCCGCATGCGCGTGTACCACCCCGACGACGGCACCGGTCTCGGCGCCGCCGTGCAACTCGTCACGGACGACATGCCGCTGCTGGTCGAATCCGTGACCGCCGCGCTGGCCCGCCGGGCCGTCAGCGTGAGCGAGGTGATCCATCCGATCTTCGAGGTGACCCGTGACGCCGACGGCCACCTCGTCTCGGCGGCGCCGCACGAGGTCGACGGCAACGGCGCGACCGGGCTGCGGGAGTCCTGGATGCATGTGCAACTGCATCCGGCCACGAGTCCGGAGTTGTTGTCCCGCATCGAATCCGATCTGCCGGACGTGCTGTCCGACGTGCGCCGCGTGATCGGTGACACCGAGGCGATGCGGACCGTGCAGGAGCGGCTCATCGGGCTGCTGGACGCCGCCGCCGACGCCGGCGCACCCCCGTTCCCGCCGGACGACCTGACCGACTGCGCGAATCTGCTGCGCTGGCTGGCCGACGGGCACTTCACGGTGCTCGGTTATGCCAGATTCCATCGCGCCGCACCGGGCGGGCCGGCGAAATCCGTTGTGGTACCGGACAGTTGCCTGGGCGTGCTGCGCCCGGACCAGGGCCGTGGCACCGACTTCGAGGTCCCGGTCAACGGCGGCGAGCGTCCGCTGCTGACCCTGACGCAGGGCCTGGTGCCCTCGACCGTGCACCGGACGGTGTATCCGTACTTCGTCGGGGTGGCCGAATCCGATCCGTCCGGCGCCATCGTCGGCGAGCATCTGTTCGTCGGCGTGTTCACCGTCACCGCGCTGCACGAGAACGTCCTGGAGATCCCGGTCGTCGAGCGCCGGGTGCGCACCGTGATCGAGCAGAGCGGGTTCGACCTGGACTCCTTCTCCGGTCAGGCGATGCTGGAGGTGATCCAGTCCTTCCCGCGCGCCGAACTGTTCTCCTCCGATGTGGAAACCCTGCGCCGCACCGCCGGTGCGGTCCTCAACGTGAGCATGCGCCGCCAGGTGCGGCTGTTCCTGCGCTCGGATTCCTACGGCCGCTTCGTGGCCTGCATGGTGTATCTGCCGCGTGACCGCTACACCACCCGGGCGCGGCTGGAGATGCAGGACATCCTGGTGCGCGAGTTCGGTGGCGTGTCCATCGAGTACTCGGCCCGTGTGTCCGAAAGCGACCTGGCCAGTGTGTATTTCACCGTCCGGATGCCCGGTCCGGGTGCGACGGTGGACACCTCGGAGGAGAACCGGCTGCGCATCCAGACGCTGCTGGCCGAGGCCACACACACCTGGGACGATCGCCTGCGCGACGAGGCGGCCACCTCCGCGGTCCTGGATCCCGCTGTCGTGCAACGCTATTCGGATGCCTTCCCGGAGGCGTACAAGCAGGACTTCGAACCGGTCCGGGCGCTGGCCGACATCGTCCGGCTGGAGCGGCTGGGCGACGACGGCATCCATCAGCACCTGTATCGCCGGGTCGGATCGGCGCCGGGCTCGTGGCGGTTCACCCTCTACATCGGCACCGGTATCTCGCTGAGCCAGGTGCTGCCGCTGTTGCAGAGTCTCGGCGTGGAGGTGGTCGACGAGCGGCCGTACCACCTGCAGCTCGCCGACGGAAACGAGTTCTGGATCTACGATTTCGGCCTGCAGGCCCGGCCGGATCTGCTGCGCGCCTCGCTGGATCGGGACATGGATTCCGAGTTGGTGGAGACCGCCGACCGGCTCGCCCTGCTCGACGCGCGCGAGCGCGGGCTGCGGGAGCGGTTCACCGCGGCGTTCGAGGCGCTGTGGTACGGCCGGGCCGAGGCCGACGCGCTCAACGAACTGGTGCTGCGCGCCGAACTGCCGTGGCGGTCGGTGTCGATCCTGCGTGCGTACTCGAAGTACTTGCAGCAGGCCGGTTTTCCCTACAGTCAGGCGAATACCGCGCGGGTACTGCTCGGCTCGCCGGATGCCGCGCGCGGTTTCGTGCAGTTGTTCGCGGCGCTGTTCGACCCGGATGCCGCATCGGCCCAGCGTGCGGTCGAACTGGAGACCGAGGTCCGCGCGCGTATCGACGACGTGGTGAGCCTGGACGCCGATCGCATTCTGCGCGCGGTGCTCAGCCTGGTGCGTGCGACGCTGCGCACCAACTACTTCGTCGTCGACGGTGAGGGCCGCTCACGCGACTATCTGTCGGTGAAGGTCGAACCGCAGGAGATCGCCGAGTTGCCGCGTCCGCGTCCGCAGTTCGAGATTTTCGTGTATTCGCCGCGGGTGGAGGGTGTGCATCTGCGGTTCGGTGCGGTGGCGCGTGGTGGGTTGCGGTGGTCGGATCGGTTGGAGGATTTCCGGACGGAGATTCTGGGTTTGGTGAAGGCGCAGGCGGTGAAGAATGCGGTGATCGTGCCGGTGGGTGCGAAGGGTGGTTTCGTGGTGAAGCAGCCCCCTGCGCCGACCGGTGATCCGGTCGCCGATCGGCAAGCGCTGCAAGCCGAGGGCGTCGCCTGCTACCGGACGCTGATCTCGGGCCTGCTGGATGTCACCGACAATGTGGACCGGCCCACCGGCCGGGTCGTGCCGCCGGCACGGGTGGTGCGCCGCGACGGCGACGACACCTATCTGGTGGTGGCGGCGGACAAGGGCACGGCGACGTTCTCGGATATCGCCAATGATGTTGCGGGGCAGTACGGTTTCTGGCTCGGTGATGCGTTCGCGTCGGGTGGTTCGGTGGGGTATGACCACAAGGCGATGGGGATCACCGCGCGTGGTGCGTGGGAGAGTGTGAAGCGGCATTTCGCGGAGTTGGGTGTGGATACCCAGTCCGAGGATTTCTCGGTGGTGGGTGTGGGGGACATGTCGGGCGACGTGTTCGGTAACGGCATGTTGTTGTCGGAGCACATCCGTCTGGTGGCGGCGTTCGATCATCGGCATATTTTTGTGGATCCGGATCCGGTGGCGGCGAGTTCGTTCCGGGAGCGGCAGCGGATGTTCGAGTTGCCGCGGTCCTCGTGGGCCGATTACGACACGTCCCTGATCAGCCCCGGTGGCGGCGTCTGGGATCGGACGGTCAAATCGGTGCCCGTCAGTCCCCAGATGTGCGAGGCGCTGGGACTGGCCGCGGACACCGAATCGCTGTCCCCGCCGGAACTTATCCGCGCCATCCTGCACTCCCCGGTCGACCTCCTGTGGAACGGCGGTATCGGCACCTACATCAAGGCGCACGGCGAGACCAACGCCGAGGTGGGCGACAAGTCCAACGACGCGGTCCGGGTGAACGCCGATCAACTGCGGGTGCGGGTCATCGGCGAGGGCGGCAACCTCGGCGTCACGGCCCTGGGCCGCATCGAGTTCTGCGCGCACGGCGGTAAGTGCAACACCGACGCTCTGGACAATTCCGCCGGTGTCGACTGCTCCGACCACGAGGTCAACATCAAGGTGCTGTTGGACACGGTCGTGTCGTCGGGTGAGCTGCCCGCCGCCGAGCGCAACGCACTGCTGGCATCGATGACCGACGAGGTGTCGGAACTCGTTCTCGCGGACAATATTTCGCAGAACTTCCTGATGGGTATGGCCCGCACCGAGGCGCCCCGGATGCTGAACGTGCACATGCGGCTGATCGACGATCTGGTGACCCGGCGCGGACTCGACCGGGAACTGGAGGCCCTGCCTTCGGACGCCGACATGCAGCAGCGTCTCGACGCCGGGGCCGGCCTCACCTCGCCGGAGCTGTCGAATCTGATGGCGCATGTGAAGCTGGCGCTGAAGTCGGATCTGCTCGACGGCGACCTGCCCGACAGCGCCTACTTCGCGGCCCGGCTGCCGTGGTACTTCCCGACGCCACTGCGCGACCGGTTCGCCGCCGCGATCAAGAAGCATCGCCTGCGCCGGGAGATCCTGGCCACCATGATGGTCAACGAGATGGTCGACTACGGCGGCATCACCTACGCCTTCCGGCTCGGTGAGGAGATCGGCGCCACCGGATCGGATGCCGTGCGCGCCTTCGCGGCCGCCACCACCATCTTCGACCTGTCCGCGGTCTGGGACCGGATCCGCGAGACCTCGGCACCCACCAAGGTCAAGGACGAACTGGAACTGGAGACCAAGCGGACCCTGGACCGGGCCTCGCGCTGGCTGCTGTCCAACCGGCCGCAGCCGGTCGCGGTCGGTGCCGAGATCCACCGGTACGCGGGCAAGGTCGCCGAACTGGCGCCGAAGGTGCCGGGCTGGCTGCGCGGCCACCATATCGACAGCCTCCAGCAGCAGTCCGCGGAACTGATCGCCCAAGGCGCCCCGGCGGATCTGGCGATCGAGGTGTTCGGGCTGCTCAACCTGTTCTCGCTGCTGGACGTGATCGATATCGCCGACATCACCGACCGCAGCGGCGAAGAGGTGGGCGCGCTGTACTACGCGCTCAACGAGCACCTCAAGATCGACTGGCTGCTGGCCGCGGTCAGTCATCTGGAACGCGGCGACCGGTGGCATTCGCTGGCCCGGCTCGCGCTGCGCGACGACATGTACGGGTCGCTGCGCTCGCTCACCCTCGACGTGCTCTCCGGTGGCGATCCGGAGGAGACGGCGGAGGAGAAGATCGCGTACTGGGAGTCGAAGAACCAGTCCCGGCTCGGCCGTGCCCGCGCGGCGCTGTCGGAGCTCTTCGAGTCCGGCACACACGATTTGGCGACGCTCTCGGTGGCCGCGCGGCAGGTGCGCAGCATGGTCAGCGGTGTGGGTGCGCAGTCCGAGGTACCGCGCTGACCTCACCCCCACGGGAAACCTTCCTGCGCCACCGCCATACTGGTGAGCCGTAGGAAGGTTTCCGGCCACTGCCCCGCCGGGACCGTCGGCGTGTGCCGTTTCCTGTGCACTGTGGCACGAACCGCGAATTGTCGAGCGGGGCGGTGATTTCATGGGAGGTAACGCATGTCGAATGTCGGTGCTCCGGTGACGAACGGACACGTGGCGAGCACTGCCCTGCTGCCCCAGCGATACCACGCCAAGGTCGAGGTCCGCTGGTCGGATATGGATGTGTTCCAGCACATCAACCATGCCCGCATGGTGACGCTGCTGGAGGAGGCGCGAATTCCCTGGCTGTTCGAGGACGATCGCCCGACCGCCGGTCTGCGGTCCGGCTGTGTGCTCACCGATCTGCACGTCCGCTACCGCGGCCAGCTCCGGCACCGCGACACCCCGCTGGACATCGCGATGTGGGTGGAGAAGCTGCGCGCCGTCGACTTCACGATCGGTTACGAGGTGCGCGCCAACGATGCCGCGCCGGATTCGCCGGCCGCGGTGATCGCCACCACGCAGCTGGCGGCCTTCGACATCGATACCCAGCGGTTGCGCCGGCTCACGGTTCCGGAGCGGGATTATCTGTCGTTGTGGAAGGTGTAGTGACACCCACCCTGTCTGTGCACGACCCCGCCGAACGGGAGAATCTGGCCACCTTCGCCGGTCACGCGGTGCGGCTGGATCCCGCGGCGGTGATCCGCCTCCGCCGTCGCGGAGAGCATTATGTCTCCGCTTGGGCGGCAACCGGTTTCGAGGTTCTCGCGGTCCGGACCGTGGTGGGTGAGCTGGCGCCGGACGACATCACCGTCGCCGGCGACGTCCTGCTGTCGAGTTTGTCCGGCCCGGCCGCGGGCGCCCCGATCGACCTGGGCTATTCGATGGATTCGGCCTGGCGGACCTCACTGCCGCCGGTGTCGGGTTTCGCGCACGTCGAGGATGTGCCGGCCCGCAGCCTGATCGAATTGGCCGAGCGCGGTGCGGAGGTGGCGGCAGAGCACGCGGGCGGTCACGGGCCGCCCGCGTCACTGCTCGATCAGATGGTCCTCACCGTCACCAACGGTGAGGATCGGGTCGAGGTGCCGATGCGCGTCGTCTTCGCCCTCACCGCCATGGATTTCATCCCGCACGGTGGCGACCGCACCGATTCCCGCCGGATCCCGGCCGACGAGATCGTCCGGGTCCGATCCACCACCGCGTGGCTGCGCCTGGACGCCCGCTACGGTTCGGTGGCCCGCCGCCGCGCCGGTGCCGGCCCCTCCCTGCGCGTCCTCAGTTAGCCTCCGGCAACCGATTCCATCGGCGCCGGTCCGGCAACGACCCGTGTCCGGGCTCCGACAGCCACTCGCTGTGGTCCATCTCCACGGCCGCGGCCCGGGTCGGTCGTTCCCGTGTTCCTCCGGCGGTCGTCCGCGTCGGCCTCAGGGCACTCCGCAGATGCGAAGCAGCGCAGTCGTTGCGGCCGCGGCGAGTACGACCACGATCAGTGGCACCCGCCGCCACGCCAGTACACCGGCGACCAGAACACCCGCGGGAAGGGCGAATCCGGCCCGATGCCCGCCCGCCGGCACGATCAGGGTCGCGGCCAGGGCCGTCAGCAGCACGACCGAGCCGATCTCCAGCAGTCGCGTGACCCGCGCCGGAACACTCATGCGCCGCCGCGCCATCGGCCCCGCGAACCGAATGAGGTACGTCCCCATCGAGAGCGCGGCCACCCCGGCGACCACCGGCCCGTTCATTCGCCGCCGCCGATGCCCGATCCAGTGCCGGGAACGGTGTTGTGCGCGAGCGTCTCCCGCTGTCCGTCGACCTCGGCAGGCACGGATTCACCTGCGGCCGAACATCTTTCATTGCACCGATCCTCCGGCGCCGCCTCCGCTCGGCCCGGGGCCGGGTTGCGGGTGAGCGCCACCGCGACCACCAGCGCGATCGGCAACGCCACCAGCACCGGCAGTCCGGCGGTCAGCAGCGGAACGGTGGCCGCCGCGACGGCGGCCCCGAGCAGCGCCGGCCATCGCGTGGCACGGTCGCCGCGGATCGCCGGAAGAACCAGCGCCACCAGCACCGCGGGGAAAACGGCGTCCAGCCCGAACGCGTCCGGGTCCGGAACCGCGGCGCCGATGGCGACGCCGAGCAATGCTCCCAGTGGCCAGACCAGCAGCACCCCGAGCCCGCACATCCAGTACGCCGCCCGCCGCCGATCCGGGTCGGGCTGGGCCAGCGCCACCGCGACCGCCTCGTCGTTCATGATGTGGGTCCCGAGCAGCCGTCGCCGGCCGGTGCCCACCACATCGGGCAACGACAGCCCGTACGGCAGATGCCGCGCATTGACCAGCAGACCGGCGAGTACGGCCGCGATCACACTGCCCCCGGCGGCCACGATGCCGATGAACAGCAACTCCGAACCGCCCGCCAGCACCAGCACGCTGAGCACCAGCGGCAGCCAGAACGGCAGACCGGACGTGACGGCCGTGGCGCCGTAGGACACGCCGATCATCCCCACCGCCAGGCAGACGGCGGCGATACCGGTGAGATCACCCCGATCCAGTGTTCGCCATATCGAACGCACGACTTCTATAATGAACATGCGTGCCGGGTTCGTCAACGTGGTCCCGGGCTCGTCCGGGTACTGTCGACAACCACCATGAGCGTGCCTGAAACCGCCGGGGGCCGGACCCCGCAGGAAGTGATCGCCGCCGCGCTGCGCCGCGAGCGCACCCGGTCCGGGCTGTCGCTGACCGAGGTGGCGCGCCGCGCCGGGATCGCGAAATCCACACTGTCACAACTGGAGTCGGGCTCCGGTAATCCGAGCATCGAAACCCTGTGGGCACTGTGCGTGGCGCTGGGCATCCCGTTCTCCGGACTGCTGGATTCGCCGCAGCCGACCGTGCAGGTGATCCGCGCGGGCGAGGGCCCGATGCTGGGATCGTCACAGGCGGACTACCACGCGACGGTGCTCGCGGCCTCCCGGCCCGGCAGCCCGCGCGATGTCTACCGCATCACCGCCGAACCCGGCGGCCGGCGCGTGTCGGACCCACATCAGCGCGGCGTGGTCGAACACGTGGTGCTGGCCGCGGGCCGCGCGCTCGTCGGCCCGGTGGACGCGCCGGTGGAACTGCGTCCGGGCGATTACATCTGTTACCCGGGCGATCTACCGCACGTCTTCGACGCCCTGGCGCCGGGCACCTGGGCGGTGATGGTCAGCGACTACCCGTGACTAGGCGGCACCCTCGCCCAGGTACTGCAGCCACACGGGGTCCAGATCACTGGTGGTCGACAGCAGTCGCCAGTGCGGGCCCTTGGGCGAGACCAGGGGTTGGTGGAGGGTCCAGCCCAGTTCGCTGAGCAGTTTGTCGGCCTTGTGATGATTGCAGGGCGCACACGACGCGACGCAATTCTCCCAGCTGTGGGCGCCGCCCCGGCTGCGTGGGATCACATGGTCGATGGTTTCGGCCTTACCGCCGCAATAAGCGCAGCGATATCGGTCACGATGCATGAGCGCGGCACGGGTCATCGGAACCCGGGCGCGATACGGAACACGGACATAGGTGCGCAGGCGGATCACCGACGGCAATGCGACGGACCACTCGGCGGAATGCACGACCGGACCTTCGGGATCGTCGTGGACGGGGTCGGCCTTGTCGCAGATCAGCAACACGATGGCGCGGCGCGCGGAAAGCGCGGTGAGCGGCTCGTAGGTGGCGTTCAGAAGCAACACCCGGCGCTTCACCCAGGTAGCGGTTGGGGTCTCGAGCGTTCGATGCGGCAGGGCACCGAGATGGGAATGTTCGGACATGACATGCAGCGGAGTGGCCCCCGACCCACGATTGTGGACGTCGGCGGGCTCGAGTTGTCGATGTGCTCGCGCCTCGTGTGGTCGGGCGCCGTGCCGCTGCTTCATGAGAACCCCGAATTCGTGTTGTCCGGTTCATATGGTATCTGGGCAGACACTGTCACTCAGTTGACCATGGAACCCGAACCAATGCACCCTGATTTCACACATTGTGGGGCACATTCGGGTTAACAGACCGTGACCTGCGACTCACTTGCCACCGGCGTCGGTTCCGACCCCCATGATCAGGTTCGCGGTGATGGATCCGTCGGCCTCGCGGTTGCCGTGCACCATGATCAACGCCCCGGTCGCGATGTCGGGCACCCGGGTCGCGAGCAGGACGAGGACCTCGGTGTCGGGGGTGGTGCGAATCGTCGACACCGCGCCCAGCGCGTCCTGGACCTGCAGTTTCCGGCCGTCGTTGCTCTGAACCCGGCCGAGGGTGAAGCCGCGGTTGATCTGTACCGCCGAGGTCTGCGCGGCGGCGGCGTGCGGATGCGGACGCGCCAGCAGCACACAACTCACCACCAGCAGCACCGCGACCGCCAGCGCGGCGGCCACGATTTCCCCTCTGCCCGGCCGATGGGTCAGCGCGATCTCGACGACATCCGTCCACCTGGCCGTAACCCGCTCGGGATCCGGGGCCGCCGGTTCGTCCGGGGCTGTCTCGGTCGCCGGGACGGCGAGGAGTTCGGCCGTTTCCGGGAGCGATTCGGGGCGACTCCGCGCCGGCTCGGGTGTCCCCTCCGGGTCCTCGGCCGGTCGGGGCGCGAGCTGCCGGGAGATGGTGCGCCAGCGAGCCGTCGTCTGCAACGTGGATCGGTGCGACGCGTGCGCCCGAGCGCGCCGCGGGTCGGGGGAGTGGCTCGACCAGGGCGAGTTCTGCTCGACCGGCAACTTGTCTGCCATTGTCCGACGGTACATCGATTCGCGGCACGCCATCCGATGGTGTATTGCCTCCGCTGGGGGTAGGTCCGGCCGCGCGGGCACAATGGACTCCGGCGGACGACGGCAACGGGAACGAGAGGGTCGATGACTTCCGGCGAGCAGACGGCGACATCCTTCTACGCGGCGATCGGCGGAGCGGACACGTTCCGGCGCATCGTGGCGGCGTTCTACCGCGAGGTGGCCGCGGACGAGGTACTGCGCCCGCTGTATCCGGAGGAGGATCTGGGCCCCGCCGAGCGGCGGCTGCGGATGTTCCTCGAGCAGTACTGGGGTGGTCCGCGCACCTATTCCGACGAGCGTGGCCACCCGCGACTGCGTATGCGGCACAACCCGTTCCGCATCGGCCCGATCGAGCGGGACGCCTGGTTGCGCTGTATGCGGATCGGCGTCGCGGAGATCGAGCCCGAGGTGCTCGACGACGAACACCGACGGCAGTTGCTCGGATATCTGGAGATGGCCGCCGACTCGCTGATCAATTCACCGATCTGAGGTCGCTGCGCCGTAGTCGGAAAGTTTTGGCACTATGGCCGGTGTGGTCACCTCCTCAGCAGTACCAGCCGCGACCGGATCGGACGCCTGGTGGCGCGCGGCGGTGTTCTATCAGGTCTATCCGCGCTCGTTCGCCGATGCGAACGGCGACGGGGTGGGCGATCTGCGCGGGCTGCGCGACCGGCTCGACTATCTGAAGGCCCTCGGGATCGACGCGCTGTGGCTGTGCCCGGTGATGCGTTCGCCGATGGCCGACGGCGGTTACGACGTGAGTGATCCTCGCGACATCGATCCGTTGTTCGGCGATCTGGCGGTGATGGACGATCTGATCGCCGCGGCCCACGAGCGCGCGATCAGGGTCACCATGGACCTGGTCCCGAATCACACCAGCGAGAAGCATCCCTGGTTCGCGGCCGCGCTGGCCGCCGGGCCGGACAGCCCACAGCGGGCCCGCTACATCTTCCGCGACGGTCGCGGGCCGGACGGCGCCGAACCGCCCAACAACTGGCCCAGCGTCTTCGGTGGCCCGGCCTGGACCCGGGTGACCGAGCCCGACGGCACACCCGGCCAGTGGTACCTGCACATCTTCGCGCCGGAGCAGCCCGATCTGAACTGGGCCGAGCCCGAGGTGCTGGCCGATTTCGAGCGGACCATGCGGTTCTGGCTCGATCGCGGCGTGGACGGATTCCGCATCGACGTCGCGCACGGTATGGCCAAGCCCGACGGCCTGCCCGATATGGCCACGGTCGACACCCGATTGCTGCTGCACGACGACGATGATCCGCGGTTCAACAATCCGGCCGTGCACGAGATCCACCGGCAGCTGCGCAAGGTGCTCGACCAATATCCCGACGCGGTGTCGATCGGGGAGGTGTGGGTCGACGACAACGTCCGGTTCGGCGAATACGTGCGACCGGACGAACTGCACCTGGCCTTCAACTTCCGCCTCGTCGACACCGGCTTCGACGCCACGGAAATCCGTGCCGCCGTGGACAATTCGATCGAGGCGGTGGCCGCCGTCGGCGCCTCGCCGACGTGGACGCTGTCCAACCACGACATCGAGCGCGAGGTCACCCGCTACGGTGGCGGCGCGCTCGGCACCGCGCGGGCGCGGGCGATGCTGCTGCTGGAACTGGCCCTGCCCGGCACGGTCTTCCTGTACAACGGGTCCGAACTGGGCCTGCCCAACGTCGACGATCTGCCCGACGAGGTTCTGCAGGATCCGGCCTGGGAACGATCCGGGCACACCGAACGCGGCCGCGACGGTTGCCGGGTGCCGATGCCGTGGGGCGGCGAGGCCCCGGCGTTCGAATTCACCACCGGCCGGCCGTGGCTGCCGATCCCGCCGCAATGGTCGGAACTGACCGTGGCGGCCCAGTCCACCCGGCCCGACTCGACGCTCTCGCTGTATCGCCTGGCAATCGAAATGCACGGCACGCGAACGGAATTCGCCGGTGAATCGGTCGAGTGGCAGGCCGCTCCGGCGGATTGCCTGGTGCTGCGGCGGCCCGGCGGGCTGCGCTGCGTCCTCAACGCGTCGGACGCGCCGATCCCGTTGCCGGCCGGCGAGGTGCTGCTCGCCAGCGCGCCGCTCGTGGACGGGCTGCTGCCGCCCGATGCCGCGGCCTGGGTGGTCTGACGGTCCGGGTCACGACGACGACACGGGTACGGAGGCTCACCGGTCGAGCACCCCTCGGAGGCATCGTCTACCGTTGGGCTGTGACCATTCTCGAGACAGTGCTGATTTTCGGCGGCATTCCGCTGGTCATCTACGTGGTGATTGCCGGGTTGTCGTACCTCGGCAAGCCCCTGCCCGGCGAGAAGCCGGTCCACTACAACCTCGGTGATCAGTGGACGGCGGACCCGGTGCTGTGGAGTGCGACCGACGAGCAGACCTCGTTCGGTCACCATGCGGCCACTGCGCATGATGATCACGCCGCGATCACAGCGGGTGCAGACCTGATCGGAGGCCGGGCAAGTGGCAACTTCTAATTGGCCCGCGGTGATCGAATCCGATCTGCCGCACGGATGGGTCGTCACCACCAGCGGCCGGGTGTCCGGAGTGCACGAGTCCGGCGAGGTGTTCAACGAAGCGCCGTTCAGCGACAACGAGCGGCTGCTGATGGACAACACGCTCACCGAGGCCACCCGGGCCACCAAGGTGCGCTTCAACATCTACATCGGTGACCTGACCACCGATCCCGCCGCCGGCGCCGACGCGCTGTTCCCGGGCACGCCGGAGGCCGAGCGCTCGGTGCTGCTGGCCGTATCGCCGAATGCCCGTGCCGTCGAGGTCCGTTCCGGCCGCGAGGTCGCCGATCGCGTCAACGATCGGGTGTGCCAGCTGGGTGTCACTGCCGCGCTGAGCTCGTTCCGGCAGGGCGAACTCGTCGACGGTCTCGTCTCGGCCGTGAAGGTGATGGCCGCGGCCATCGGCCGGCCGAACTGACCCGAATTCCACGACCTCCGACCGGCAGCCGTTGTTGCCGGTCGGAGTGCTTTTCGCCGGACGGCGTTACGCTCACAGCGGAATTCCGGGAGCGGGCCACGCGGGGGACCGTAGGCTCCGAATGTGGGCGAGTATCCGAAATTGCGTGCCATTCCCGGCGGCCGGCCGGACCCCGAACCGGCCGCACCCGAGCCGCTGTGGCGTGAGGTGCTCGGGCAGCGACTGCGTGTGCTGCGACAGGAGCAGGGCGATACGCTCGCCGATACCGCCGGGCGGGCCGGTGTTTCGCCACAGTATCTGTCCGAGATCGAGCGCGGCCGCAAGGAGCCGTCCAGCGAGATGATCGCCGCACTGGCGGGCGCGCTGGGGACGGATCTCGGTGGTCTCACCGAACAGGTCGCCTACGAACTGCGGAGGCTTCGGACGAGTCTGTCGCCACAGCGGCTCACCGGGCCCGTCATGCTCGCGGCCTGAGCCGAGATGGTCCGGCACGTCGCGGACGGTGCGGGTGGGCGCGTCCGGTCCTCGGTCCCGGCCGCGTCGGAATACGTTCTGTCGCATCGTGTTCGACGTTCCGGATCGTTTCGGCGAAGGTAGGTGATACCGTCCGGATCGGGCGGTTCGGGAGTCGCCGCGACTGTCGAACGGGCGCACGGTCGTTCGGGGGTGACGTTGCCCGGCCGTACCCGAGGAGGTCGGTATGGCATACGAACCCTGGCGGATCGGCGACGTCACCATTCACCGCGTGGTCGAGCGCACCACGCGCATCCCGCTCGCCTTCCTGCCCACCGCGACGACCAGTGCCCTCGCGCCGCATCGGGACTGGTTGCGGCCCTGGGCCTTGACGGACGACGACGAGTTGCTGCTGGCCATCCAGGCGTTGTGCCTCGCAGTGGGGGATCAGCGCATCCTCATCGATCCCTGCATCGGCCCGCGGCAGTTGCCGGACGAATATGCCTGGGTGGCGGGCGATTCGGGACTGCTCGGCGAACTGACCGCCGCCGGCTTCGGCCGTGACGATGTCGACGTGGTGCTCTGCACCCATCTGCATTTCGATCATGTCGGCTGGAATACGTTGTGGGAGAACGACTCCTGGGTGCCGACCTTCCGGAAGGCCCGCTATGTGATCGGCCGCGCCGAATACGAGCACTGGCGGGCCACGCCGGAACCGGAACAGGCCGAATCCAACGTCTTCAACCTGGCCGACGCGGTCGAACCGCTGTTCGCCGCCGGACAGGTCGACCTGGTGGAACCCGGCCACCGGGTGAGCGAGGCACTGCAACTGGTGGCGACACCGGGCCATTCACCCGGTCACCTGTCCGTGCGGATCACCTCCGGCGGCGAAACGGCGCTGGTCACCGGCGATTGCGCGCACCATCCCGTACAACTGGCCGAGCCGCAGTGGTATTCGCTCGCCGACTTCGATCGCGAACAGGCCTGCGACACCCGGCGGCGGCTGGTCGCCGAATACGCCGACTCCGGCGTACTGATCATCGGCACCCACTTCCGGCCGCCGGGCGCCGGGCACCTCGTCACCGACGGTGACGCCGTGCGCTTCCGCCCGCTCGGCGCCTGACCGGTCGCCCGTCAGGCGCGCGGCCCGAGCACGCTGTCCACGAGTCCGTATTCGATGGCGCTCGTCGCGGTGAAGACCCGATCCCGGTCGGTGTCGTGCCGCAGCGTCTCCACGGCCTGCCCGGTGTGGGTCGACAGGATCGCCTCGATCTCGGCCCGCATCCGCACCAATTCGTCGGCCTGCAGGATCAGATCCGGAATCGCGCCCTGCCCGCGGGTGGCGGGCTGATGCAGCACCACCCGCGCATGCGGCAGCATCGCCCGCCGCCCGGACGCACCACCGGCCAGCAGCACCGCACCCACGGCGATGGCCTGCCCCACGCAGGTGGTCGCCACCGGGGACTGGATGTGCTGCATGGTGTCGTACATCGCGAGCATCGCCGGCAGTTCGCCGCCTTCGCAGTTGATGTACAGATTGATCTCCTGCCCCGGACTGTCCGCGTCCAGATGCAGCAGCTGGGCGATGAGCGCGTTCGCGACCCCCGAGTCGATCGGCGTGCCCAGATAGACGATCCGCTCGGTCAGCAGATGTGAATAGACGTCCATGATCCGCTCGCCCCGCGGATGCTGGGCGATCACATTCGGAATCGTGTAACTGGTCATGAGATTCCCACCCGCTGCCGCTGCGGCATCACCTGTGCGAACGAATCCACGATCCCGTCGATGAACCCGTATTCCCGCGCCTGCTCGGCCGTGAACCATCGATCGTGCAGCGAATCCTCGTAGATCCGATCGAACGGCTGCCCGGTATCGTCCGCGATCAACCCCAGCACGGTGTTCACGGTGTGCCGCAGATCGTCGGCCTGCACCTCCACCTCACCCGCGCTGCCACCGATCCCCGCCGATCCCTGATGCATCAGAATCCGCGCATGTGGCAACGCGAACCGCCGCCCGTGCTCACCCGCGGACAACAGGAATTGCCCGGCGCTGCACGCCAGCCCGAATGCCAGCGTCGACACCGCACACGGCACCAGTCGCATGACATCCCGGATCGCCAGCATCGCCGGCACCGACCCACCCGGTGAATGAATCCACAGCGAGATCCCCGCCTCCGAATCCTCCGCCGCCAGCGTCAGCAGTTGCGTAGCCAGCAACGTCCCGTTGTCGTCGTCGAGCGGTCCGTCCAGCACCAGGATCCGCTGCGTCAGTAGTTGTTCCCGTGCCCGCCAGCCGAACAGCGGGGCCTTGTCGTCTTCAGCCATGAATCCACGGTGCCTGCCTGTCCGGCCCCGAGCCATACCGCGCTGCCGTGAGCAGATCTGCTGTGAGCAGCGGGAATTCCGACGGAAACGGGTTCACCTGCCGCCGTGGAATAATTCGATTCGAGGTTCGATCAATGCGAATTTCCAACGCCGCAGAATCATTGATTCCGCTGGTCGGTGGCGGCTGGAAAGTGATGATCGGCGCCTTCCGTGCAATTTGCATCCGATGCTCCGATGGCATTATGGTGGCGGCGCTCCGATCGGTGAGCAAATAGTTGAGGGGGTTTGTAGGTGTCGATGAAACAGCTGAACACTCCACACGACAGATTGTTTCGTGCCGTGCTCCAGCGACCCGGCAATGCGGCGAGTGAGCTGCAGACTGCGTTGCCCGCCTGGGTTATTGCTGAAGTTGACTGGGATCAGCTCGAGTTGTGCCCTGGTGTCTTTCTGTCCGACCGTCTCCAGCAGCGCGAGACGGACCTGCTGTTCCGAACCCGGTTCCGGGACAGTGGCGAGCTGGTCTACCTACTGCTGGAACATCAGAGTCGTCCGGATCGGTGGATGCCGATTCGAATATCCGAATACGTTCTGGCCATTTGGAACAAGCATCGGAAGGAGTATCCGGGAGTGCCCTTGCCGATGGTGATTCCCGTGGTTGTGCACAGTGGCCACGCCCATCGGAAATGGGACACCGCCACCGAGTTGGCGGAGCTACTGGCCCCGGAGGGGCAGCGGCTGTTCGGGCCGTGGCTCTCGAGTCAGTGGTTCGTGCTCGACGATGTGGCGCTACTGGAGGTGGACGACCTGCTGCAGCGCGGGCTCGAACCGGCGGTGGTCCTGGTATTCATACTGCACAAGATCGCGCCCGGGAATCCGCGAGTGCTGGAGGATTTGGCGAGGCTCGACCATTTGCTGTCGGAGCTTTTGGGCACGACGAACGGAAGTGATGACCTACGGACGGCGGCGACGTATATTTACGGAGTCGCGGATATCGGGTTGGCAGCTGTACAACGAGTGTTGGGTAAGTTCGATCCACGAGTGACGGAGGTATTGATGACGACCGCTGAACGGCTTCGTGCAGAAGGCAGGATCGAGGGCAGGCTCGATGGGCTTCGCCAGGGCATACTTCTGGTGCTCGAGGTGAAATTCGGTCCACTGAGCGAAGTGCAGTCCGAGGTTGTCCGGGCCGCTACCGCGGAGGAACTGGATTCCTGGGCGCACAACGTGTTCGCCGCCGAACGGGTCGAGGACGTCTTCGTATCGTGAATTTCGCAGAAATGAATATTCGATCGATATTGTGATTTGCGGCTCGGGCGACGGCTCGAGCTTGTTGTCAGGTTACGAAGCCGGGGCGTGAATCCATCGAATCGCGCCCCGGCTTCGTCCCGGATCTACCGAGCGTCGAAAGCCCGTGCGCGCAGGGAGCGTTCGATACCGGCCTTACCCTCCACGACCAGGCGGCGCAGGGCCGGGGGGTGGTCGGTGGAGAGGAATTTGTCGGCGACGGCGACGGCCTCGTCGGTGATCGCCCAGTGCGGGTAGAGGCCGACGACGACGGTTTGGGCGACCTCGCTGGAGCGGCGGTCCCAGACGTTCGGGATCTCGGCGAAATACCGTTCGATGTAGGTCTGGAGCAGGTCCGACTGGCCGCTCGGGGCGAAGCCGCTGACGATGGCCCGGGCGGTGATGTTCGGGACCGTATCGTTGTTCATGGCGGTCTGCCAGGCGTTTTCCTTCACCTCGGCCTGCGGGCGGGCCGTGGCGGCCGCGGCAGCGTGGCGGCGTCCCGCGGCGGTGGGGTCGCGGTCGAGTTCGCCGTCGATGAAGGGGGTTTCGACGCCGTCGGAGTCCACCTCACCGGCCGCGGCCAGGGCCGACACGACCCGCCAGCGAAGGTCGGTGTCCACGACCAGACCGGGCAGGCCGACGGTCGCCGGGTCGGCGTCCAGCAGTTCGGTGAGAACCTCGGTGTGCCAGGCCGAGAGACGCGCGCCGGTGAGGGCGTTGACGAAGGCCAGTTGGTGATCCGAGCCGGACTCGGCCTCGCGGGCCAGTTCCAGCAGACGGTCGGCGAAGGCGGGCCAGCCGACCTGCTCCGCCCAGTCCGGATCGGCGTAGCTGCCGAGCGCGGTCTGCGCCTGCATCAGCAGGCGTTGCACCACACCGATTTCCGATTCCGCGCCGATGCCGCTCTGCACCAGGGCGATGAAGTCGCGGGCGCGCATCTCCGCCTGGCGGGTCATCTCCCAGGCCGCCGACCACGCCAGCGTGCGCGGCAGCGATTCGGCGATGTCGGCGATGCGGGTCACCACGGTGTCCAGCGACTCTGGGTCCAGCCGCACCGAGCAGTAGGTGAGATCGTCGTCGTTGATCAGCACCAGCTTGCCGCGGGCGACCCCCACCAACTCCGGTACCTCGGTGCGTTCCGCGGCGTCGAGATCCAGCTCGATGCGCTCGGTGCGCACCAGCTTCCCGTCCTGCTCGTCGTAGACGCCGATCGCCAGCCGGTGCACCCGGTGCTCACCGGCCCCCGGCGCGGCGCCCTCCTGCACGACGGCGAAGCGGGTGAACGCGCCGTCGACGACCTCGAAATCGGGGCGCAGGATGTTCAGGCCGGTGGTCTTCAGCCACTGCGAGCCCCAGTCGGAAAGA
Source organism: Nocardia sp. BMG111209 (assembly GCF_000381925.1). NCBI lineage: Bacteria > Bacillati > Actinomycetota > Actinomycetes > Mycobacteriales > Nocardiaceae > Nocardia > Nocardia sp. BMG111209. Next base: position 4,283,187 of record NZ_KB907307.1, on the reverse strand, counting down.
TCACGGCCGGAGGACTTTTCGAGCGCGCCCACCAGATCGTCGAAAGTGGCGTTGCCGTAGGCGTGTGCGGTGAAGTAGTCGCGCAGACCCGCCAGGAACGGCTCCAGGCCCACGTACGCGACCAGCTGCTTCAGCACGGAAGCGCCCTTGGCGTAGGTGATTCCGTCGAAGTTGACCTCCACGGCGGCCAGATCCGGGATGTCGGCGGCGATCGGATGCGTCGACGGCAACTGGTCCTGCCGGTACGCCCAGGACTTCTCCACGTTCGCGAAGGTCGTCCACGCGTTGGTGTACTCGGTCGCCTCGACCTGGCACAGCACCGAGGCGAAGGTGGCGAAGGATTCGTTCAGCCACAGGTCGTCCCACCACTTCATGGTGACCAGATCGCCGAACCACATGTGCGCCATCTCGTGCAGCACGGTCTCGCAACGCCGTTCGTACGAGGCGCGGGTCACCTTGGAGCGGAACACGTAGTCCTCGAGGAAGGTGATCGCGCCCGCGTTCTCCATCGCGCCGGCGTTGAACTCCGGCACGAACAGCTGGTCGTACTTGCCGAACGCGTACGGCACCCCGAAGTTGCGGTGGTAGAAGCCGAAACCCTGCTTCGTCTGGGTGAACAGTCGCTCGGAGTCCATGTGCTCGGCCAGCGAGGCGCGGCAGTAGATGCCGAGCGGGATCTCGCCGTGCTCGTCGGTGTAGGCGTCGGTCCACTTCGCGTACGGGCCGGCGATCAGGGCCACCAGGTAGGTGCTCATCCGGGGTGTGGTGCCGAAGGTGTGCTCGACCGCGTCGCCGACGGTCCGGGTGGCGGTGGCGGCGCTGTTGGAGATCACCTGCCAATCCGCCGGTGCGGTGACGGTCAGATCGTAGGTGGCTTTCAGGTCCGGCTGGTCGAAGCAGGCGAAAAGCCGCTTGCAGTCGGCGGTTTCGAACTGGGAGTACAGGTACACCTTGTCGTCGGTCGGGTCGACGAACCGGTGCAGGCCCTCGCCGGTGTGCGAATACTCGCAGTCGGCCTCCACCACCAGCTCGTTGCGCTCGGCCAGCCCGGTGAGGGTGAGCCCCTTCGACTCGTCGTAGTCGCCCACCTCGATCGCCGCGCCGTTGAGCACCGCCGACCGGACGCCGGACGCCACGATGTCGACGAAGGTCTCCGCACCCGGCGAGGCGGTGAACGTCACCGTCGACCGCGAGAAGAACGTCTCCGCGCCGGCGGTGACCGGACCGGTCAGATCGAGTTCGACACGATAGTTCTCGATCTGGACCGTCGCGGCACGTGTGACGGCTTGCTCGCGGGTGAGGTTCGGTGCGGACATGGGACTCCTTCGCTCGTCGGCGATACGGATCGCGGCCAGAGCCCAGAATGCCACGTTCCGTTCGCCGAGTTCTCGTCGCGCGGAAGCCGCCCTGTTGAAACCTGTGTGCAGGGTTCCGGAGCGGACCGCCGCGGCGGCGACACCGCCCGGTGCCCGAGCGGTGTCGGAACCGGCCGGTAAGGTGACCGCGACAAGGGTCGTCGGCGGCGGATTCGGAGGAGCGGCGTGAAGCACATCCATGCAGGCAAGGTGCGCGACCTGTATGAGGACGGCGACTCGCTGATCCTGGTGGCTTCCGATCGTGTGTCGGTCTACGACGTGGTGCTGCCCACCCGCATTCCGGACAAGGGCGCCCTGCTGACCAAGCTGTCCGACTGGTGGTTCGAGTTCTTCGCCGATGTGCCCAATCACATCGTGTCCACCACCGACGTGCCTGCCGAGTTCGCGGGCCGCGGGGTACGGGTGAAGCCGCTGAAGATGGTTGCGGTGGAGTGCATCGCGCGCGGCTACCTCGTCGGCTCGGGTCTGAAGGAGTACCAGCGCACCGGCGCGATCTCCGGGGTGACGCTGCCGCCGGGCCTGCGCGAGGGCGACCGGCTGCCCGAACCGATCTTCACGCCGACCACCAAGGCCGCCGAGGGGCACGACGAGTTCATCACCTTCGACGACGTGATCGCCCAGGAGGGCCGCGAGGTCGCCGAGCGGCTGCGCGAATTCACGCTGGAGATCTACACCCGCGGTGCGGAGCACGCCGCCGGCCGGGGCGTCATCATCGCCGACACCAAGCTCGAATTCGGCTGGGACGGGGATGTTCTCACCCTGGGCGACGAGGTGCTCACCTCCGACTCGTCCCGGTTCTGGCCCGCGGACGAATGGGAACCGGGCCGGGCGCAGCGCTCCTTCGACAAACAGTTCGTCCGCGACTGGGCCACATCGACCGGCTGGGACAAGGAACCGCCGGGTCCGGAGATCCCCGCAGAGGTGGTCGCGGCGACCCGGCAGAAATACGTCGAAGCGTACGAACTGGTCACCGGCGACACCTGGGAATGACCACTGTTGCGGCGAGTCTCAGTGACGCCTCGCGAACGCCGCGCCGGGACAGTGCATTCGGCATTACCGTGATTCCACACGCACGACCGCGGCCGCCGGCCCGGGTGCCGTGCGCGGCGCGGACCGGACGGTCTGCGCAGTGGAGTTCGAGGTGAGGTGAGCACGACCATGGACCATCCGATGACCGGCGCACAGACGGTCGCCACGTTACTGGCGTACTGGGCGGGGGAGACCCCGTCGGCGCCGTTCCTGGTGTTCGACGATCTGGCGGGGAACATCGAATTGGTCGACTATCGCGGCACGATGGCGCTCGCCCGGCGCGGCGCGGCCGTGTTGTCGGGGCTGGGGGTGGGCCGTGGCGACCGGGTGGCACTCGTATTGGACAACAGTGTGGAGTTCTTCGCCTGCTGGTTCGGTGCGACGCTGACCGGATCGGTGATCGTTCCGCTGTCGCCACAGCTGCGGGCCGACGATCTCGGCTACGCGTTCGAGCATGCCGGTTGCGCGGCGGTGGTCTGCGGACCGGCGCAGGCGGGACCGGTGCGCGCCGCGACCCAGCTACCGGTGGTGGTGACCGGCGCCGATTTCGACCGTCGCGCGGCCGGTCTGGTGCCGACACCGGTACGGGTGCGGCCGGAGGATCCGCTGGCGATCCTGTACACCTCCGGGACCACCGACCGGCCCAAGGGCGTGATCGTCACGCATGCCAACTATCTGACCGCCGGACTCACCGTCGCGCACGGGCTGCGGATCCGGTCCGACGACCGCTGGCTGGTGGTGCAGCCGCTGTTCCACGCGGATGCCCAGTACTACTGCACCATGTCCGCGCTGGTGTCGGGCGCGTCGATCGCGGTGACGGCGCGCTTCTCGGCGACCCGCTGGGCCGCCCAGGCGTGTATCCACGGCGCCACGCTGACGAGTCTGTTCGCCTCGTCGCTGCGGATGATCCTGGCCGCGCCGGAAACGCCGTACGACGCCCAGAACCGGTTGCGCGCGGCGCTGTTCGCGCAGAACATCTCCGAGGCCCAGCTCGTCCGTTTCCGCACCCGCTTCGAATGCCCGCTGCGGCAGTTGTACGGCATGACCGAGACGGTTGCGCCGCCGCTGCTCAACCCGTTGTTCGGCCCGCACGACAACGCCACGCTCGGCCTGCCCACCGCATCCGGCCGGGTGCGGGTGGTGGATCCGGACGGGGTCGACGTGGTCCCCGGTGAGGTGGGCGAGCTGCTGGTCGGCGGCCTGCCCGGGTACACGCTGATGGCCGGCTACCACGACGACCCCGAGGCGACCGCGGCCGTGCTGACGGACGGCTGGCTGCGCACGGGCGACCTGGTCCGGTTGCGACCGGACGGCTTCATCGCCTTCCACGACCGTGCCGACGATGTGATCCGGCGCCTCGGCGAGTACATCTCCGCCGCCGAGGTCGAGCGAGTTCTGGCCGATCATCCGACCGTGACCGACTGTGCCGTGATCGGTGTGCCCGTTCCGAACGGGGAGGAGTCGATCGTCGCCTACGTGGTCTGCCATCAACCGGTCCCGCACGTCTCGGAGCTGCTCGCGCACTGCATCGAATGGCTGCCGCGAGCGAAGGTTCCGGACCGGATCGAGGTCGTCGGCACCCTGCCGCGCACCGTCATCGGCAGGGTCCGCAAACAGCTGCTCCGCGTCGGGGCACTCGCCGCCGAGCCGGCGGCCGGCTGACCGCTACAGCTCGACGTCCGGGTCGGCCAGCCGCTGCGGATCGGCCGGTCGGCCCGTGACGATCAACTCCCGGATGCGATCGGTGACGTCCCAGATGTTCACATTCATCCCGGCGAGGATCCGGTTACCCGAATCCAGCCAGAATGCGACGAATTCGCGGCGGCCCGCGTCGCCCCGGATCACGATCGAGGCGTCCTGTCCGGGGGCGACGTAACCGCTGTACTCCATACCCAGGTCGTACTGGTCGGTGAAGAAATACGGCAACCGGTCGTAGACTGCGGGACGGCCCAGCATGGTCGCCGCGGCGACCTCGGGCTGATTGAGGGCATTCGCCCAGTGCTCCACCCGGATTCGGCGGCCGAGCAGCGGATGCTGCTGATCGGCGATATCGCCGACGGCCACGATCGCCGGGTCGGAGGTGGCGAGGCTCTCGTCCACCAGGACGCCCTCACCGGTCGGCAGGTCGGCGTCGACGGCCAGTTCGACATTGGGCCGGGCGCCGACCGCCAGCAGCACCGCGTCGGCCTCGATCACGGTGTCGTCGGTGAGCCGGACGCCGGTGGCGCGCCCGTCGGTGGTGACGATCTCGGCGACCCGGGCGCCGCAGCGCAGGTCGACCCCGTGCTCGCGATGCAGGTCGGCGAACACCTCACCGATCTGCTTCCCGAGCGCGGCCTGCAGCGGGACATCCTCGGCCTCCAGCACCGTGACCTCGAGACCGGCCTCCCGCGCCGCCGCCGTGACCTCCAGGCCGATCCACCCGCCGCCGATGACGACGAGCCGATGCGCCGCGCCGAACAGGGTGAGCAGCGCATCGGATTGTTCGATGGTGCGCAGCTCGTACACGCCGGCGGCATCGGTGCCCGGAATCGGCAGTCGTCGTGGCCGCGAGCCGGTCGCCAGTGCCAGGCGATCGTAGGGGACGGTCGAACCATCGTGCAGCACAACGGTTTTCGTGGCGCGATCGATGGCGGTGACGGTGGCGCCGAGGCGCAGATCGACATCGTGCTCGCGATACCACTCGGCCGGATGCACGGTGAAGTCCACCAGCGCCTTCTTGCCGAGCAGATGGTCCTTCGACAGTGGCGGCCGTTCGTACGGCGGATGCGACTCCGCGCCGATGAGCGTGAGCGCTCCGGTGTACTCCTGGGCTCGCAACTGCTCGGCGAGCTTCGCCGCGGCGAGCCCGCCGCCGACAATGACGAACCTGGAATCCTCGGTCATGTGCGGACCTTCCTGCGCCGGCCGTGCCGCGGGCATCGTACGTACTCGGTGTGGTCGAACCTCTGTCGTCGGTGATCTGTCGGGGACTACCCGACCCTGCCCGATCGACACTACTGGGCGGCACCGACAACCCCGGAAATAAAGGGAAGTTTCCGGCGTTGATGTCGGTCGACGGCCGTAGTGTGCCGCCACACAGACATCAACCTCCGGAGAGGACTACCGACGTGACGACCGCACAGACCGGTGCCAAGGACCGTGTCGACTTCTGGTTCGACCCACTGTGCCCGTGGTGCTGGATCACCTCCCGCTGGATCCTCGAGGTCGAGAAGGTTCGCGACATCGAGACCCGCTTCCACGTGATGAGCCTCGCGGTGCTCAACGAGGGCCGTGACCTGCCCGAGCAGTATCAGGAAATGATGAAGTCGGCGTGGGGCCCGGTGCGCGTGGCGATCGCCGCCGCCCAGGAGCACGGCGAGAAGGTGCTGTCCCCGCTGTACACCGCGATGGGCACCCGCATCCACAACCGCAAGGAGGAGTACGAGCGCGAGGACCGCGCCGAGACGTTCGCCGCGGTCGTGGCCGACGCCCTCGCCGAGGTCGGCCTCCCCGCCGAACTCGCGCAGGCGGCCGGCAGTACCGACTACGACGAGGAACTCCGCGTCAGCCACCACGCCGGCATGGACAAGGTGGGCCCCGATGTGGGCACGCCGACCATCCACATCAACGACGTGGCGTTCTTCGGACCGGTGCTGTCCCGCATCCCGCGCGGCGAGCAGGCCGGCAAGCTCTGGGACGCATCCGTGATCCTGGCCGCCTACCCGCACTTCTACGAACTGAAGCGCACCCGCACCGAGGGCCCGCAGTTCGACTGACCCGCACCGCGGTGGCTCGCATCCACGCCGGATGCGAGCCGGACGGCGCTGGGCCCCAGCGAAATTCGATGGACGGCCCGGCTCGTCGCCCGCGACCATGAGCGAGTGGATTTCGACCTGCGCACCGCCGACCTCGACGCGATCAACAGCGCCACCAAGTACCCCTCGATCCCGACCTACCACGGACTCGGCGAACGCGGATCGCTGACCGGCGCCGTCGTCGAGTTCCGCGGCCCGGTACTGGGCACGGAGAAGGTCGACGGCACCAACTCCCGGATCATCGCCCTGCCCGACGGCTCCTGGCTGCTCGGCAGCCGCGAGGAACTGCTCTGTGCCCGAGGCGATCTCATCGGCAACCCGGCCCAGGGCATCGTGTCGGCCCTACGCGACCTGGCCGACGCCATGCCCCCGGCCGACGGCGTGGTGCGCGTGCTGTACCTGGAGTTGTTCGGCGGCAAGGTCACCGCCGCGAGCAAGCAGTACACCGGCGAACGCGCGGTCGGATTCCGCCTGTTCGACATGGTGGTACTGCGCGAATGGGCGAACCTGTTCACCCGCCCGCTCGCGGAGATCTCCGCCTGGCGCGAGTCGGGCGGTCAACCCTTCGCCGCCGAGCCGGAATTGACCACCACCGCAACCGATTTCGGCCTGCAACTCACGCCCCGCCTGTTCACGCTGGACGCCGCCGAACTGCCGACCGACATCGGCGCGATGCGCGAATTCCTGGGCGAGCGGTTGCCGGAGACCCGCTGCCGGCTCGACGCCGCCGGCGGCGGCCACCCGGAGGGCATCGTCCTGCGCACCCCCGACCGCGCCACGATCGCCAAGGCCCGTTTCGAGGACTACGACCGCACCCTCCGCCGCCGCACGGCCTGAGCTAGTGGCCGGTGCCCTCCAGCGCTCGGACGACGATCGCGCCGAGGGTCCGCTTCGTCAGGTACCGGGCGGCGTCGTGCGGGCTGGAGCCGTTGTCGATCGTGTCGATGGTTTCGGGCTTGGTGGTGTGGCCCGCGACGGGTTCGAAGTCGAGATCGAGTTCCGTGGCGACGAGGTCGTCCCGGTCGGCAATGTTGTACCAGCGGGTCATCGACGAGGGGACGGTCGGAGGCTGTGGCCGCAGCTTCGGGTACACGATGCTTCGCAACCCGAGCGGCGAGCCCAGGGTGACGAAGGTGACCGGCCGGTCGGTGCGGTGCAGCGCTTCGTAGGCCACGACCGAGCCGAGGGAATGGGCGATCACCAGGCGGGTTTCGGAGCTGATCAGGCCCAGGACCCGCTGCTGGGCGTACTCGCGGATCTTGTCGTCGGTGAGGTATCCGGTGACCTCACCCAGGGCCTTGAATACGAATTTCTCGGCGGTGGCGATACCGAACGGTGCGAACCACCGTAGCCGGGACAGTGCTCGGGCCGCCGGCCGCAGGACTGCGCCACGCCCCTGGGCGCCTGTGGGAGGCGCGCTGAGGAGGTTCAACTCGCGTTCGGCATCCTGGCGATCTCGTCGGTCGCCGGCGCGCCTCGCCGCCTCGGTCAGCCAGGCCAGTGCGAGTTTTTCGGTGAGGTCGATCCCGCCGTCGCCGAGGCCGGTCGAACCGCTGTCTCCTTGCGCGCCTGGATCGAGATAGATATCACCGTAGAAGGCCATTCTGGTTTCGAGATCGCCGGGCCTGCTCTGCCGCCAGATCCGGTCGGCGAGTTCGGGTGCTCCGGCATTGCGAACGCCGCCTGCCAGATCCGGGATCCAATCCTTTTCGAGCGCATCTGCGCTTTTCTGGGACTGTGCGATGCCGTGTACCAGAACGATCGTGGCCAAGACCCACCCCCGTGCTGATCGGATTCGTCTGACAACATCCGGCGAACATTCTCGCACGATGCACACTGCCCTGTCTCGATTCGCGGGTACGTTTGCATTCTGTTCACAGGACGCGCAATTCGAACCGCAATCGGAAATCGCCTCGGTCGATGCTTCGATCCGCACATGTTCACCGGAGTGGTTATGAATACACACCGGTCGGTTGTTACCGTGAAATACTAACGAACGGCCGCTTCGTATAGGTTGTCCGCAGGCACCGGACATACCGGTTGTGAGTTCGTCCGATGAGGAACGTTTTCGTATCTGAAAGGCAAGTAAATCATCCTGTAAGGACTCGTATGAACTCGAATGGGACCATCTGTACTCCGGCCGGATTACGGTGATATTCGACAGGACGGGGAGGCTGTGCGACCGTAGGATTACGGAGTGGGGAAACGGCTGGCTCTCGTCGTCGCATCGGAATGTAGTGATCCCGGCAAGCGTCTGGGATTTCCGGCGCCATTGGCGGCCGAACTGGCATCGATGCTCGCGGAATATGGGGACTGGAATCCGGTGCTCCCGGACAGAACCGTTGTCACCGATCCGTCCGCGAAGGACCTGGAGAGCCGGCTGACCGACGCTGTCCGGATCGCATCCGCGGAGCAAGCGACCCTGTTGCTCGCGTTCATCGGGCACGGAGAAACCACCGCCGACGGCGACTATTTCTTTCTCTGCGCGGATTCCGATGCCGATCGGCCGCTGTCGGGAGTGGATCTGCCGGATACGATCCGGAAACTGGTCGGCGGCTCGAACGGGCTGGACGGGCTGATCCTGATACTCGACACCTGCCACACGGAGACGGTCGTGAAGCGCGCCGGCCGTGACTGGACAGGAATCCTGGCCCCCGCGGTCGGAAGGGCCGAACTTCTCGTTGCCACGGGTGCGGACGCCGCGTACCGAGGGTGCTTCACCCGAGAACTGATCGGTACTATCCGCACCGGTCTCCCGGGCAAGGGTGTCGACATCTCGGTGTCGAACCTGGCGGGACCGATCGCCGAACAGTGCCGCGACCAGGTGCCCCGCTACCTGACATTGGGATTGGGGCAGCGTTCCGCGGACGACGCCGGTGACCCCGGTCTGTGGCTGGCTCGCAATGTCACGCCGATGGTCGACGTCTTGTCGAGAAGGCCGGACTCCGACACGGTCAATGCCCTGACCCGGCGTCTGGTCGTCACCGACACGATGCGCGATCTCCTCGACGACATCACCGATCATCCGCGTGCGCGCCTGCGACTCATCATCGGGCCGAGCGGCAGTGGCAAGTCGACGTTGCTGGCGTTGCTGTTGCGACCGTATCTGGCGGACACCGGCGCCAAGGCCGTGCATGCCGCGGTGTTCCTGACCGGAACCAGTACGCGCGAGACCTTCACGTCGGAACTGGCCCGTCAACTCACAGGCGCCCACGACGCCACGGCCGACGGTCCGGGCACGGCCGACGACGGCATGCCGCTGCCGCTGCCGCTGCGCACCGCGCTGAATCGACGCGACGTGACGAGGACATCGCTCACAATCCTCGTCGACGGGCTCGACCATCCTCAGGAGGGCAGGCGCGAGCAGATCATCGAAACCCTCACCGCGCTGCTCGAATACGAGCAGATCAGGATCGTCGCCACTGCGTGCACCGATACCGACGCCCCGCTGCTGCCGCAGGTGCCCGGGATGCGAATCTTCGCGGTGCCGATGCCGTCGGAAGCCGATGTGCGGCAGTATCTGAGCGCGCACGTCGTCGACGAACGGTCGGCGCCCTGGCCGGAACGCGAATTCACCGCATTGTGGAACGCTGTCACCCCCGCCGACGGTAATCCGACCGCGGCCGGCGGCGATCGTCCATGGCCGGTACCCGGAGGGTGGTTGCTGGCCCGGCTGATCGTCGAGGTGGCGCCTCGCCTCGATGAATCCGCGCTCGCGGGTCGGCTGAGCCTCGACGCTCTGGTCCGGCACCGGATCGATATCGCTCGCGGCGCTCTGGACCTGTCGGAGAATTCCGCCACGGTCGAGGCGCTCGACATCTTCCTGAGCGTTCTGCTCGACACTCCCGCACCGGGCCCCGTCCTGCCGATCGATGTCCTCTGCCGTGCGGCACTACTTCTCGTGCGAGAGAGGAAGATCGAGCGAGAATTCCACGCGCCGTTGGCCAGAGATCTCGCGGTGTTCCTCGGCGTCCTGATCAGCCGGCGCGCCCCCGGCTCACCCGCAGAACATCTCGGCATCGCGCACACCACGCTCCGACCGTCCCTCGAAACGGCGACGGGGCAGCATCGCGTGCCCTCATCGCGCGTGCATCTGGCAATCCTGGTGGCCGCACAACAATCCGGAACCGCCCATGCCGAGGCCTACCGGCAGGTGGCTGCCATTCACCACTATCTCGGGGCCGGCGATCCCAACGGCGCACTGACCTTCCTCGCGGGCATCGGCACCGCGAGTGCCGGTGACAAGCTCGCACTGTGGCAGTCATGGCTGCCGGCATTCGGCGCTGCCCTGGGTTCCGAGCATCCGGTCACCCGCGAGGTCGAGGCCACCATCGAGCGGCTGCAGGTCCGCCGCGGAACGAGTGGCAGCCGGGCGGTGAGCCGTATTGCCATCGTGGCCGCGACATTGCTGATGGTCGCGCTGATCGCCGTATGGATCGCGGCGTCACCACCGGACGAGGCATTGGGCCTGGGACGCGTCGTACCGGTGACCACAACGACGGAACCGGATCCGCCCACCGCCTCGAGCGAGATCTCTACGACGCGGAATGCGGCGCAACAGGTTCCGATCATCTCATCGACGACCACCACCACACATCCGATCTTCATGACATCGACGAGAACCGTCACCGAGACCACGACGACCACCACGACGACTACGACTACGACGCCACCACCGGGTCCCTGCGTACCCGACCCGCATCCGTCCGCGCTCGCTTTCGGCCCGGTCCCGATTCACACCAGGTCGGAGAAATCCTTCACCATCACCTGGCGGCAGTGCATTTTCAGCAAGACGATAACTTCCGCGGCCTACAAGGTCGTCCCGGAGGACTCGACCTGCGCAGCGGGTCATTACGACACGCCCTGCACGATCAGCATCGGCTTCACCCCGGTACAAGCCGGCTCCGAATACGACGCACTGCTGATCTATGCCGACAACAACGGGAATCCGGTGAGCGTCATAAAACTGACCGGAGCCGGGCAGTGAACCGCACGGACAATGGATCATCGACGAGGCCGGACAGCCATCCGGGTGAACTCCGGTGGCCCGGCCGAGTCGGGATGACAGGATTTGAACCTGCGACCCTCCGCTCCCAAAGCGGATGCGCTACCAAGCTGCGCTACATCCCGGGGGGTGGGCCGGAGCGTCCCGGGGGACGACTGACGGTCCCACCAGAGCGGGCGACGGGAATCGAACCCGCACCATCAGCTTGGAAGGCTGAGGTTCTACCATTGAACTACGCCCGCGCGCATCCGACACCGATGGGATCGCCACGATGTCGTCTGCGCCTGAGACTGTACCGAACGTCACTCACCGAACGCCAATCGACCTGGCCGTGACGGGTGGGAACGGGTGAAGCGGGCAATTGTGGCGGGGGTTGTGTCCGGTTCGATTGTTTTCCGGCGTGGCGCGCTGCGACACGCTCAAGAACCCTGTAACGCCAGGTCGGCTGTCACGATCTCATCGGCGAATCGCCATTCGCGAGGTGCCGAACAGGCTGTGAAACAGCATTTTTCGACACCGGGTGGCTTGCTAGGATCCTTTTTGCCGGACGGGGGTATCTGGAAAGGGGGCGGTGAGCGTGCGCCGAACAAGGTGTGCCGTACCGCATGACAGTGAGCACGACCGGGAGGGCGTGACCGGCCGGAGGGCCGGCACCGGCATCGTCTGCGCGGGGTGAGGGGCCATGCGTACCGAGCTCGATACGCAGATCGCCGCCACCACTCGCGACTGGGCCCGTGCCGTGCGTCCGGGTAGTGGCATCGCCGCGTCGGCCGAGGAGCTGGAACGCAGATTCGGCTCCTTGATCGGCGAATTACTGACCTTGGCGGGTTCGGAACCGTTTCCGGTGGCCGCTGCCCGGGCGATCGGGCGGCGGCTGGCGGAGGAGCCGTTCGAACGGACCCGGATGCTGGCCCCGGCGTCGCGTGCGTTGCTGGGTTTCGCTCCGGGCGAACCGGGTTCGCTGGTGGCGACCCGGTGGCCGTTCGTGGCCAGCCACGCCATCGACAGCTATGCCGAGGCGCTGCAACAACGCGCGCTGGCGCTGCAGGAGCGCAACCTGAACGCCGCCGTGTCGGTGCGGGTTCAGGAGATCGCCGCCCTGCAGCACCGGTGGCGGCACGAGGCCACGCACGACGCGCTCACGGATCTGGCCAATCGCTCGCTGTTGCAGGAGCGGGTGTTGTCGATGGCGGCCGACCGGTCCCGCGGGGTCGGGCTGTTGCTGATCGACCTGGACGATTTCAAGCAGGTCAACGACTGCTACGGCCATGCCGTCGGCGACGAGGTGCTGGTGGAGATCTCACACCGGCTGCTCTCGGCCGCGCCGGCCGACGCGGTGGTCAGCCGGTACGGCGGTGACGAGTTCGTGGTCGCGCTCCCGGCCTGGCGGAACACGTTGCGGGAGACCGCGATGCGGGTGCTGTCCTCGTTGCACGAGCCGATCCGGACCGCCGTGGGGCCGGTCCCGGCCTCGGCCAGCGTCGGCACCTCGTTCTGTCCGGCGAACCGCGCGTGTGACTTCGCCGACCTGCTGCGCAGCGCCGATCGGGCCATGTATTCGGCGAAGACGGCGGGCAAACGCCGGTTCGCCCTGGCGCCGGTGGAGGACGACGAGGAGGACATCGAGACCGGCGGCCTGCCGACCGTCGCATTGCGCTACGGAGCCGCCGTGGCGGGATGAGCGGGCGGTATTCAGCAATTTCCGGGCGAAATTCGGACTCGCAGTACTCTGGACGGCGTGGCGCTACTGCTGATACTTCTGGTTCTCGTCCTGCTGGTATTCCTCGCGACGACCTTCGTCAGCCGGGGCAACCGCACGCGGGCGGCCACCGCGCTGGCCGACGCGAAGGCGGAGGCGCGGCGGCTCACCGAGCGGCTCGGCGGTCAGGTGTACAACCTGACCGGGACCGACGAGGCCTCCAAGCAGGCCCTCGCCGATGCCGGTGAGCGGTTGAACGCCGCCGGATCGCAGATCGACCAGGCGACCACCGTCGCACAGGTTCGACTCGCGAAGGAGTCGGCGCTGGAGGGCCTCTACTACGTACGCGCCGCCCGGACCGCCATGGGCATGGATCCGGGCCCGGCGATCCCGGAACTGGACGGCCAGCGGTCGGCCGGCTCGGTCACCGAGGACCGCAGCATCGACTTCGAGGGGCGGCGCGTCGAAGCGTCCCCCAATCCCACTCAGCAGACGCCCAACTACTATCCGGGCGGTATGGTCTCGGGCCGCCCCGTCCCGGCCGGTTGGTACTCCGAACCGTGGTGGAAGACCGCGCTGGTCGCTGGCGCCTGGGGCGTCGGCTCGGTGCTGCTGTTCGACGCCCTGTTCAGCGGTATGTCCGGAGTGGCCTACGGCGCCACCGGTTTCGAGGGTGGTTACGGCGACGGCGGCTACGACACCGGGTATCAGGACGGCTTCGACGCGGGCCAGGGAGACTACGGCGGCGGCGACTACAGCGGTGACTTCGGTGGCGGCTACGACGGCGGTGGTTACGACTCCGGCGGATACGATTCGGGCGGCTTCGGCGGCGGTGGCGATTTCGGTGGTTTCGACGGCGGCGGTGGCGGTTTCGACGGCGGCTTCTGACCCGTCACCGGACGCCGTCCGCTACGTGCCGTCGGGTTGACAAGTGGGGCACCAGAACAGGTTTCGAGCCTCGAGTACAGCGTGGCGGACAGGGGTGCCGCAGATCCGGCAGGGTTCGCCGGTGCGGCGATAGACGTAGGTGCGGGGTTTGCCCTCGGCGTAAGCGGGTGCGCCGCGGTCGTGTTCGGGCCGGACGACGACGATCTTGCCGCGGCGGACACCCAGTCGCATGAGCTCGACGAGGTCGGTCCACATCGCGTCCCATTCGTCGCGGTGCAGGTCGCGGCCGGGACGATGGGGTGAGATGTGGTGGCGGAACAGCAGTTCCGCGCGATAGACGTTCCCGACGCCGGCGACGACCGACTGATCCATCAGCAGCGCCGCGATCGAACGCGCCGAGCGATGGATGCGGTGCCAGGCGCGGTCCGGCTCGGCGTCGGCGCGCAGCGGATCCGGGCCGAGCCGCCCGGTGAGCGCGGTCACCTCCGGCCCGTACAGGACCTCGCAGGCGGAGGGGCCGCGCAGATCGGTACCCCACAGCGGACCCGCCGTGCGGCCGGTGCCGATCATCCGCATCCGCACCTGACCCACCGGATCACCCAGGGGCCCGGCTGTTTCCGTGAAGGTGCCGTACAGACCCAGATGGACGTGCACGAACAGGCCCGACTCGTACCGGTGCAGCAGATGTTTGCCCCACGCCTCGGCGCGCACCAGGACGTGACCGTCCACCAGCGCCGCGCCGTCGGCGAAGCGGCCCTGCGGGCTGGAGACCCGCACGACCCCACCCGCGAACCGCTTGTGATGCAGCCGTGCCAGGCGATGCAGCGTATGCCCTTCCGGCATGCGGATCAGCTCGGGACGACCGGTGCCACGCCCGTCTTCTCGTAGTCGGCGAGGATATCGATGCGCCGCTGGTGCCGCTCCTCGCCCGACCACGGGGTGGCCAGGAAGGCGTCGACGATCTGCAGCGCGTCCTCGGTGCTGTGCATCCGGCCGCCGATGCCCATCAGTTGGGCGTTGTTGTGCTGGCGGGCCAGTCGCGCGGTCTCGACGCTCCAGGCCAGCGCGCAGCGGGCGCCGGGGACCTTGTTGGCGGCGATCTGCTCGCCGTTGCCGCTGCCGCCGATCACGATGCCGAGGCTGCCCTCGTCCGCGACCACGCGCCGCGCGGCATCGATGCAGAAGGCCGGATAATCGTCCAGGGCGTCGTATTCGTGTGCACCGCAATCGAATACGTCGTGGCCCGCGCGCTGCAGATGATCCTTGACGTTGTTCTTCAGCTCGAAGCCGGCATGGTCGGCACCCAGGTATACGCGCATGGGTACCGATTGTGTCAGGCGTCCGACACGACATTCGCCGCGGGATCACGGCTTCGCGACCCTCGATAGAGTCGAGATCATGTCCGACGAGCACTGGCGTCCACCGGCCGTACCGCCGCCACCACCGGGCTGGAATCCCGTCACCGGGATGACCGGCTGGGATCCTCGGCTGGGACCGCCGGGCTGGGCGCCGCAACAGCCCTACGCGCCACCGCAGATCCCGCCGCACCAGCGGGAACGCGGGTTGTCGCCGTTCGGGATGCCGGCCCGGCACAGCTGGGAGATCCCGCTGCTGGTGGTGGTGATCGTGGTGACGATCCTGGCGTATCTGGTCGTGATCCTGCTGGCGTTCTACGGCCACATCGATCAGTACGGTCTGCTGCTGTTGTTCGCGCCGGTGCTGTTGTGGGCGGGTCGTGGCATGAACTATTCGCAGCAGCGCCTGAACGCCGTGCAGATGTCGCCGACCCAGTTCCCGGAGGGCTATCGGCTGGTGGTGGAGGCGGCCGGGCGGTTCGGGATGGCGAAGGTGCCCGATGCCTATGTGGTGCTGGGCAACGGGCAGATCAACGCCTTCGCCTCCGGTCACGGTTTCCGCCGGTACGTCTGTGTCTACAGCGATCTGTTCGAGGTGGGCGGCGCGGCGCGCGATCCCGATGCGCTGGCGTTCATCATCGGCCACGAGGTCGGTCACATCGCCGCCGGGCACGTCTCGTACTGGCGGCAACTGGGCATGTTCGTCGGGCCGTTCCTGCCGCTGCTCGGCTCCTCATTGATCCGCGCGCAGGAGTACACCGCCGACAATCACGGGTACTGCAACCGGCACGTCGGCGCCCCCGGCGCGATGCGGACGCTGGCCGCCGGCAAATACCTGAACAGCCTCGTGCAGTTCGACGAGATGGCCGACCGCGCACCCCGGGAGAAGGGATTCTTCATCTGGGTCGTCAATGCGATGGCCTCGCATCCGGTGCTGACCTGGCGCATGTGGGCACTGCGCGATCGCAGCCGCCACGGCAAGTTGTTCCTGCGCCCCAGCGCGCCTGCGCCCGTACGGTTCACGGGCGCACCGCCGGGCTATCCGCCGCCGGGTGGTCCGTACGGGGAGGTTCCGCCGTATCGTCCGCAGTGAAACGATTGGCGGACAAGGGGATTCGAGGCGCGCCGGAGGGTCGGTACCGCGCCGCGCCGGAGTGGGGCAGACTGCCGGGGTGAGTATGAGGTTCAGCGCGGGAGTCCTGTTGTTCCGGCGGCATGCCGAACTCGAGGTCCTGCTCGGGCATATGGGCGGTCCGCTCTGGGAACGGAAGGACGCCGCCGCCTGGTCGATCCCGAAGGGCGAATATCTGCCCGAGGAGGAGACCGCGGCCGCGGCCGCCGCGCGCGAGTTCGAGGAGGAACTCGGCCTGCCGGTGCCGGCGGGGGAGTGGGTGCCGCTGGGCGACGTGCGGTACGGCGCCGGGAGCCGCGCCAAACAGGTGACGGTCTGGGCCGTCGAGGGTGATCTCGATCCGGCACTGGTGGTGCCGGGGACCTTCGAGATGCAGTGGCCGCCCCGATCGGGTCGTATCCAGTCCTTTCCCGAGATCGACCGGGCGGCCTGGCTCGGGCTGGCGGCGGCCCGGGAGAAGCTCGGGGTCGGGCAGCGGCCGTTTCTCGACCGGATCGCCGCCCATGCCGACGGCACGCTGCCGCGCTGACCGCGCGTCCAGCTTTCTCCCAGGTTGAGTGCGGAACAATGGGGTACGTGAACAGCCCGACGTCGCATGCCGACACGCCCGCCGCCGAGAATCCCCGGCTCGCCACCGATGGGCTGCCGAGGACGAGGCGCCGATGAACCTGCACCGCACGCTGCGGCGCCGGGTGTCCTCGATCCCGCTGCGCATCGGTCTGGTGGTCGCGATGGTCACCCTCACCGGGCTGGTTCTCCTGGCGTGTGGATTCGCGGTCACCTCGTCGCTGTCGAAATCGCTGACCGCTCGCACCGACGATCAGATCACCGATGCGGTGCAGAGTTGGGCGCGGCCGCGGCCGATGAAGCAGGTGGACACCGTGAACGGGACGCGCTGGGTGCCGGCCGATCTGCAGGGACCACCGCCGCCGCAGCCGTCGTCGAACGCGGAGCAGCCGCGGCGGTTCTTCGAACTGCGGTTGTCACCCAGCGGGGACATCTATCAGCAGGAGGGACCGCGGGTCTCCGCGCCGAAGCTGCCGGAGAAGCCGGTGCCGGGACCGGTCACCGTCCCCTCGGTGGACGGGACCACCACCTGGCGGATCGTCACGATGAGCAACCAGTACGGCTCGAACACCGTGGGCCTGCCGCTGACCGACAATCGCGACACCGTCTCGCGGCTGATCGCCTTCGAACTCGGCACCGGACTGGCCGGGCTGGCCCTGCTCGGCGCCGCCGGATATCTGGTGGTGCGGCGCAGCCTGCGCCCGTTGCGGCAGGTCGAGGAGACCGCCGCGGCCATCGCGGGTGGCGATCTGAACCGGCGGGTGCCGGTCCGCAACGTGGAGACCGAGGTCGATCACCTCGCCCAGTCGCTGAACGCCATGCTCAGTCAGATCCAGCACGGTGTCACCGCGACCGAGGCGTCGGAGGAGGCGGCCCGGCGGTCCGAGGCGAAGATGCGGCAGTTCGTCGCCGACGCCAGCCATGAGTTGCGCACCCCGCTGACCACGATCCGTGGTTTCGCGGAGCTGTATCGGCAAGGCGCCAGCCAGGATCCGCGACTGGTGCTGGAACGCATCGAGGGCGAGGCCGGCCGGATGAGCCTGCTCGTGGAGGATCTGCTGATGCTGGCCCGGCTGGACGCGCAACGGCCGCTGGAACGCAGGCCGGTCGACCTGCTGACCCTCGCCGGCGACGCGGTGCACAATGCCCAGGCGATGGCCGCGCAGCAGGCCGGCCCGGACAGTCCACCCCGCCCGATCTCCCTCGAAATCGCTTCCGGCACCGGCACTCTGGAGGTTCGCGGCGACGAGCCCCGGCTGCGGCAGGTGCTCGCGAACCTGCTCGGCAACGCCTTGGCCCACACCCCGCCCGGTACGCCGGTGACGGTGCGGCTGACCCCGGAGGTGGAGCGGGTGCGCATCGACGTCGCCGACAAGGGCCCCGGGCTGTCCGAGGAGGCCGTGGCGCGGGTGTTCGAGCGGTTCTATCGCACCGACGCCTCGCGGACCCGATCCAGTGGCGGGAGCGGGCTGGGGCTGTCGATCGTGCGGGCACTGGTGACCGCGCACGACGGCGAGGTGAGCGTATCCAGCGAGCCGGGCGCCGGCGCGACCTTCAGCGTCGTGCTGCCCCGCTGACCTCGGCACATACGGCACAGCGATCTCCCAGAGTTTATCCAGTGACGCTGCAGCATCGGGCCCGATGCTTGAGTCATGACCGAGATTTCAACCGTTGTTCCCGCTTTCGATCGCCGCGGTGCGGCGGTTACCGCACCTGTGGTGGACGTGGTGATTCCCGTCTACAACGAGGAGCGTGATCTCGGCGTCTGCGTGCGCCGGCTGCACGAATTCCTCCGCGGCGGTTTCCCGTTCACGGCCCGGATCACGATCGCCGACAATGCGTCGACCGATGCCACCCTGGAGGTGGCGCGGTTGATGGCGGCGGAGCTCGACGGGGTCCGGGTGGTTCATCTGGATCGCAAGGGCCGGGGCCGGGCGCTGCGCGCCGTCTGGGAGGCCTCCGATGCGGAGGTGGTCGCGTATATGGATGTGGATCTGTCGACGGATCTGAACGCGTTGCTGCCGTTGGTGGCGCCGCTGGTGTCCGGGCATTCGGATCTGGCGATCGGTACCCGGTTGTCGCGGTCGTCGCGGGTGGTGCGGGGGCCGAAGCGGGAGTTCATTTCCCGGTGCTACAACCTGATTCTGAAGGCGTCGTTGCAGGCGCGGTTCTCGGATGCGCAGTGCGGGTTCAAGGCGATGCGGACCGAGGTGGCGCGGAAGTTGTTGCCGTTGGTCGAGGACGGGGAGTGGTTCTTCGACACCGAGTTGCTGGTGCTGGCCGAGCGGTCCGGGCTGCGGATCCACGAGGTCCCGGTGGATTGGATCGATGATCCGGATTCGCGGGTGGACATCGTCGATACCGCTCGCAAGGACCTGCTGGGCGTCTGGCGGGTGTCGAAGGGTCTGGCCACCGGAGCACTCCCGGTGGACGAGTTGCGCGCCGCGATCGGGCGGGAGCCGCTGGTCGACGGGGTGCCGCTGGGTATGGTCGGGCAGTTGGTGCGCTTCGGCATCATCGGCGTCGCGTCGACGCTGGCCTACATGCTGCTTTATGTGCTCCTGCAGCCGCTGGCGGGGGCCCAGGCGGCCAACTTCCTGTCGTTGCTGATCACCGCGGTCGGCAATACCGCCGCCAACCGGGCGTTCACGTTCGGGGTGCGGGGATCCTCGCGACTGGTGTCGCAGCATGTGCAGGGTCTGCTGCTGTTCGTGTTCGCCTGGGTGGTGACCAGTGGTTCGCTGTTCGCACTGCATCGCTGGGCGCCGGACGCGGCGGTACACCTGGAACTGGTCGTGCTCGTGGTGGCGAACCTGGTGGCGACCGTCACCCGCTTCGTCGGGCTGCGGTTCGTGTTCCGCAACGAAGTGCCCGCCGACGCGGTGCGCAGCGAACAGGCCGCCGCCGACCGACTGGACCGCGTCTACGCCGACGTGTGAATCCGCCCCCGACCTGGAGTCCGGCTCGCCTGCGAGCCGGGCTCCCAGTGTTCTCCCAGCTTCGTCGCAGCGGCGGACGGAGTACGTCTGCGAGGCTGGGCGCCATGACCGATACCGCGATCGCGCCTAGCCGCGCTGCATCCGGACCCCCGGAGCCGGATCGACCCGCCGACCGGACAACCTCGATCCGCGATTACGCCGCATTGGCGTTGTTGCTGGTGGGGACGGCTGTCGCGTATTTCTGGAATCTGAGCAGCAACGGGTGGGCGAATTCGTTCTACGCGGCGGCCGTACAGGCCGGGGCGAAATCGTGGAAGGCGTTCTTCTTCGGGTCCTCGGATTGGGGTAACTCGATCACGGTCGACAAGACCCCGGCCTCGTTGTGGCCGATGGAGATCTCGGTGCGGGCGTTCGGCCTGCATTCGTGGAGCCTGCTGTTGCCACAGGTGCTGCTGGGTGTCGGGTCGGTGGCGCTGATCTGGGTGACGCTGCGGCGGACCGTGGGACCGGCCGCGGGCCTGCTCGGTGGTCTCGGGCTGGCGGTGACGCCGGTGGCGGCGTTGATGTTCCGGTTCGACAACCCGGATGCGGCGCTGGTGTTCCTGATGCTGGCGGCCGTGTGGGCGATGACCCGTGCGCTGGCCGACGGCCGGTGGCGCTGGCTGATGCTGTGCGGGTTGTTCGTGGGACTGGGGTTCCTGGCGAAACAGTTGCAGGTGATGCTGGTGCTCCCGGCATTGGCCCTCACATATCTGGTGGCGGGTCCGCCGCGGTGGGGAACGCGCTTGCTGCAACTGCTGGCCGCGGGTGCGGCGTTGGTGGCGGGTGCGGGCTGGTGGGTGCTGGCGGCGCAGTTGTGGCCGGCCCGGTCCCGTCCGTATTTCGGTGGGTCGGAACACAATTCGACGATGGAGCTGGCGTTCGGCTACAACGGACTGGATCGGCTGGGAGTCGGCGACAACAGCGGATTCCCCGGACCGCCACCCGGGGGTGGTTCCGGTCGCCCGCGCTTCAACTTCTTCGGCTCCGAGCCGGGATTGCCGCGCCTGTTCAGCGAGACGGTCGGCGGTCAGGTCGCCTGGCTGATCCCGGCGGCGTTACTGCTGTTCGCCGTCGCGATCGTCCTGCGCGGCAGGGCACCCCGCACCGACCCCCAGCGGTCCGCCCTGCTGCTGTGGGGTGGCTGGGCCCTGGTGACCGGACTGGTGTTCAGCTTCATGCGCGGCATCTTCCACCAGTACTACACGGTCGCACTGGCCCCGGCCGTCGCCGGGACACTCGGCCTCGGTGTCGTGCTGACCTGGCGTGAACGCGAAAAGCTCTGGGTGCGTGCGGCTCTCGCTTCGGCGATGGCTCTGACCACTGCCACCGCAGTCGTATTCCTCTGGCGGACACCGTCGTTCGTGCCCTGGTTGCGCTGGATCGTTCTCGTGGCAGGCGTGCTCGCCACGATCGCACTGCTGATCCCGAACCCCCGGCGCCTGGCCCTCGGCTCCGCGGTACTGGCAACCGTAGCCGGGCTCGCCGCCCCGGTCGCGTATTCGATTCAGACAATTGCCCTTCCGCACAACGGCGGCATCGTCCTCGCGGGTCCCCGCACGGGCAACGGCTTTCCGTGGGGGCCGGGGCCTGGTGGGCCCGGTGGACCGAATGGTCAAGCGGGTCCGGGTGGGCCTGGTGGTCTTCCCGGCGCGGGAGGCGCAGCACAGCAACCGGCGCCGGCCGGCAATGGGATACCCGGCAACGGCCCCGGTGGCCCGGGTGGTTCCGGTGGGCGGCGCGGGTTCGACGGACCCGACGATCAAGTGGTGGCGCTGCTGCGTGCGGGTGGCTCCGGATATACCTGGGCCGCCGCCACGATCGGCTCGATGAGCCAGGCGGATCTGCAGTTGGACAGTGGGCAGGCGGTCATGCCGATCGGCGGCTTCGGTGGTGGCGATCCGTCGCCGACCCTCGAACAATTCCAGCAGTACGTGGCTGCGCACCGGATCCATTACTTCGTGACCGGTAACGGCGGACCGGGCGGTGGTGGTCCGGGCCGCAACAAGGATTCGGCGGCGGCGAAGATCAGCCAGTGGACCAAGGACCACTACACCGGGACCGTAGTGGGAGACAGCACGGTCTACGACCTCACAGCTCCCCGAATCTCGTAACCCGAGCGCGAAACCCGCCGGGCCCAAAGGGTTTCGCCGCGTGCGCCCGAACCCGGGAACACACGGCGCACCGGTGTCCGGCGATCGGGTCGGCATCATCCCCGACGGTCGGTCCGGCATGTCCCTGACGGTCACGCCAGCCGTAGCCCGGCGGTCGGGTGGCGTGTGTCCGACGGTAAAGCGGTGCGTGTACAACCCGTCGGGCGTCGTGTGTCCGGCGGTCGGGCCGGTGTGTTCGGCGAACCTGGCCGGTTGTGCCGGGCCATCGGGCCGGTGTGTGGTCGATGGCCCGGCTGCGGCTGGGACGCGGATACTTCAGAGGCGGGGGTCTACCGGTTCGGACTCCAGGGCGAGGATTGCGAAGACCGCTTCGTGGATGCGCCAGAGTGGTTCGCCTGCGACCAGGCGGTCCAGGGCTTCGAGGCCCAGGGCGTATTCGCGTAGGGCCAGGGAGCGTTTGCGGCCCAGGCCGCGGCTGCGTAGGCGGGTCAGGTTGTCGGGGTGGCGGTACTCGGGGCCGTAGATGATCCGGAGGTATTCCGGGCCACGGCATTTCACGCCCGGTTGGACGAGACGGTTGCTGCGCGTGGCGGTTCCGTGGACCAGGGCATCGGTCGGCTTGACGACCATGCCCTCACCTCCGGCGGTGGTCAGGGTGGACCACCAGGCGGTGGCGGCTGCCTCGCTGTCCGGATCGGTCAGGTCCACCAGGATTCTCGCGGTGGGTGTGAACAGGGCCGGGTCGGCCGTGACCAGGGTGTCCAGCTGGGACAGGTGCCAGGGGTGGTCGCGGACGGCGTAGTTGACGCCTTCTCCGGCCAGGATCTGGAACGGTGCCAGGCGGACGCCCTCCGGGCCGTCGACGGTCCAGCAGTAGTGGCCGTAGGCGGCGGTGAAGGCGTCTGCGTCTGCTCGTCTGGTCGTGGTGCGGGTGGCTAGTTCGGCGACGTCCACGCCTCGGGTGGCGGTGGCGGCGAGTACCGCCTCCGCCGCGGTCAGGGCGGTGCGGGCGGCGGCGCCGACGGCGGCGTACTGCTCGCGCAGCAGACCCATCGCCTTTGCCGACCAGGGGAGCAACTCGGTGTCCAGGACCAGCCAGGACGTGTCCAATGTGTCGAACAGGCCGGCGCTTTCGGCGGCGGCGCGCGTGCGGGACAGGAGCGTCTCGGTCAGTGCCGGGTCGTCGAAGAACGGGCGGCCGGTGCGGGTGTACAGGGCGCCGGTGGTGCCGTCGTCGACGCCGAAGCGGTCGCGGGCGGCCTCGGCGGTGCGTGCGAGTACCACGATCGCGCGCGAGCCCATGTGCTTCTCCTCGCACACGACCGTCGTCACGCCTTCCGAGCGGAAGTAGTCGAAGGCCTGGGCGGGATGTTCCAGCAGGTCGCCGGAGTTCGTGGTGGCGCACGGCGACATGGTCGGCGGCAGATGGACCAGCCAGCGCGGGTCGACGGCGAACCGGCTCATGACTTCCAGTGCGGCGCCGGCGTTCTCCTCCTGGACACTCACCCGGCCCAGATACCCGGTCTCCACCACGCGGCGGCCGATCACGTCGTCCAGATCGAGGACACCGGGGTCGCCGTGGCGGACACCGTCCACTCCGGTCGATGCCAGCGGGCGCACCGGCTCATACCAGACCTGTTGTGCCGGAACGGATATCGGCTCGCGCTCCGGGTATCGCAGTGCGGTCAAGCGGCCGCCGAACACCACGCCGGTGTCCAGGCAGAGGGTGTTGTTCACCCAGTGCAGGTCGGCGACGGGGGTGTGGCCGTACAGGACGGTGGCGCGGCCGCGGTATTCCTCGGCCCACGGATGGCGTACCGGCAGACCGTATTCGTCTGTCTCGCCGGTGGTTTCGCCGTACATCGCGAACGAGCGCACCCGGCCGGAAGCACGGCCGTGGTACTCCTGCTTCAGGCCGGCGTGGGCGACCACCAGGTTGCCGCCGTCGAGCACGTAGTGGCTGAGCAGGCCGTGGCAGAAATCGCGCACGGTGGACCGGAACTCGTCGGACTCCCCGTCCAGCTGGCTCAGCGACTCGGCCAGGCCGTGCGCCACGGTGACCTTGCGGCCGCCCAGGGCCCGCACCAGCTTGTTCTCGTGATTGCCGGTGACGCACAGCGCGTTTCCGGCCCCGACCATGCCCATGACCAGGCGTAGGACACCTGGTGTGTCGGGGCCGCGGTCGACCAGATCGCCGACGAACACGGCGGTGCGGCCGTCGGGGTGGCGCGCGTCGATTGCCCGGCCGTGGTCGTCGCGGTGCAGTCGGTAGCCGAGTGTGCCGAGGAGGTCCTCCAGTTCGGCCCGGCAGCCGTGCACATCGCCGATGACGTCGAAGGGGCCGGTCAGCTCACGCTTGTCGGTCCAGGCCTTCTCGTCGACGACGGTGGCGGCATCGATCTCGTCGACTCCGCGCAGTACGTAGACGCGGCGGAAGCCCTCTCGCTCCAGGCCCCGCAGGCTGCGCCGCAGATCGCGCTGGTGCCTTGCGACGACATGGGCGGTGAGGTGGCTGCGTTCGGGGCGCAGCGTATTGCGTTGCAGGCACACCTGTTCCGGGACGTCGAGCACGATCGCCACCGGCAGCACATCGTGGGCGCGGGCGACCCGGACCAACTCCTGGCGGGCACTCGCCTGGACATTGGTGGCGTCGACGACGGTGCGCAGGCCGCGGCGCAGCCGCACCCCGGCGATGTGGTGCAGCAGCGCGAAGGCCTCGTCGGTGGCCGACTGGTCGTTCTCGTCGTCGCTGACGATGCCGCGGCAGGTATCCGACGACAGGATCGCCGTCGGCCGGAAGTGCTTGCGCGCGAACGTGGATTTGCCCGAACCGGTACTGCCCACCAGGGCCACCAGGCACAGTTCGGGAATGGACAGTTCGGTCATCGCCGGGCCTCCTCTGCCATGGTCGTGGCACGCTCGGATGTGCCGAACACCGCCAGCTGGGTCGGCGATCCGAGCGCCGGATCCTCGGGACCTACCGACTCGATGCGCACCGAATAGCCGTAGTTCCGGCCGATGCTCGCGGCCCAGCTCGCGAATTCGGCCCGGCTCCACTCGAATCGGTGATCCGTGTGCCGGAATCCGCCCGCGGACAGGTTTTCGTAGAGCGAGTTGTACTCGCCGTTGGGTGTGGTGACCACCACGGTCGCGGGCCGGGCCGCACCGAACACCGAGTGTGCGAGGGCCGGCAGCCGTGGCGGATCGATGTGCTCGATCACCTCCATGAGCACGGCGGCGTCGTAGCCGCGCAGTGCGGCGTCGGTGTAGGTCAGCGCACCCTGGCGCAGCTGGATCCGGTGTGCCATCGCACCCGGCATCCGGTCGAGCCGCCGTCGCGCGATCTGTAGTGCTCGCGTCGACACATCCACTCCCACGATCTCCTCGAACATCTTGTCTGCCAGCAGGTCTCGCAGCAGCACTCCTTCACCGCACCCGAGATCGAGCACCCGCCGCGCCCCGGTGGCCCGCAACGCGCTCATCACCGCTCGCCGCCGCAGCACCGCCAGCGACACCGGGGCCGGTTGTGGTTCCGGCAGAGGCGACCGCGTGCCGTCGTGGCGGGGTGCCGGATGGACATCGGTCACCGGCCCGGTCGAGTCCGAGCCCGCGTCATCGGCCACCTCCACCTCGTCGACCGCATCCAATTCCTCGGGTGCGGCGTCGTCGATTTCGGCGAGCCGGGCCAGCGCCGTGCGGACGAGTGACTGGCGGCGGGCCAGGTAACGGCGGGTGATCCAGTCGCGTTCGGGATGGGCCGGTAGCCAGTTCGCGCCGGCGCGCAGCAGTTTGTCGATCTCGTCGTCGGCAAGCCAGTAGTGCTTGCCGCCGTCGAGGACCGGCAGCAGGACGTACAGATGGGTCAGGGCGTCGGCGAGGCGCAGGGTGCCCGCCAATTCCAGTCGTACGTAATGGGAATCGCCCCACTCGGGAAATGCGGGGTCCAGAACGACGGGTGTGGCCGTGACCGACCAGCCCAGGGGTGCGAACATCCGCTCGGCGCGGTCGGGGCCGCCCTTGCACGGAACGGCCGGTAGTTCGATGCGCAGGGGCAGGATGGTATCCGGTAGCTCCGGGCGACGCGCGCAGCGGCCGTGCAGGGCGCTGGAGAACACCGTGGAGATGGCCACCGCCAGTAGCGACGTCGCCGCGTAGGGGCGGTCGTTGACGTACTGGGCCAGGCTGAATTCCGGTGTGCCACGGGTCTTTCCGCGTACCAGCCGGACCGGGTCGATCTCCAGCAGCAGCGCCGCGGTGCACCGCTGCTCGGTGGCCTCGGGGTAGAGCACGTGGGCGGTGCCGTAGGACTGATCGAACACCTGCGCGCGGTCCGGGTGCTTGTGCAGCAGGTAGCCGAGATCCGTTGCCGCCCAAGCGGCATCGTCGGGTCGCGTGCAGGTGATGGTCAACAGCATGTCGAGATCGTCACCCGGGAGCGACGGGTGTGGCAAGCTGTTTCCGGTTCTCGCACCCCGCTGCCGAGGACTCGCCGGATCAGGACACGGCGAACCGATCAGACCGCCGTGCCGAGCGGGGCCAGCCGGTCGAAGACGGCGGTCGCGGGCTGATACAGCTGGACCGAACGCAATTCGTGCACGTGCAGGTGGCCGTCGAGGCGTCGGACCGCCCAGTTCGGCGGCCGGTTGCGGCGGCGGGCGGCGTACGCGGTCATCAGGTCGCGGGCGAGCTGGGGCGGTGGCACGCGGTACGCGGCGCGCCGGTGCAGGTTCAGCACCAGTACGTGTTCCGGTAGCGCGTCCAGGTCGGCCGGGTCGCCGAGCAACCGGAACGAGCGGGCCCCGATCGGGCCGTCGGTGTCGCGGCCGAGGAATTCGGTTATCGCGGCTGATGATTCGGCGGTGGCGATCAGCCGCGGGACCAGGTCGGGGACCGGATTCGCAGCGCCGTGCCGACCGGCGCGCAGCGGTTCGTGCCGGGCGATCAGGTCGGCGAGCGCGTCCCGCAGCCCCACGGCGTAGAGGTAACCGGTGAAGCGCAGGGCGAAGGAGGTGGTGATGCCGTGTGACGGTGCGGCCGGCCGCGGGGCGGGGGCCACCGCGGTGGTGCTGCGGAGCTCCATGTTCGTCCAATCCTCATCGGCGTCCCAACCGGTTTCGTCGTCGGGAGTGATGCGGAGCCTATACCTCCGAAGTGGGTTAAGCGGATGTGTTTCATTCTTATTGAGTGGACTCACGAATCGCCAGGTCAGACCCTTCGTCAGCTGTGCGGTAGCTAGTGTTTCACTTTGTGCCACTGGCGGATTGCGGCCATCCGGATCGGCCGTGTTGACATCGCTGTTGTCGGCCGGGCCGTGTAGGTTCGCCCCGGCGGCCCGGCGGGGTCGCCGAACGGATGTGCAACGACATCGAGGAGGTGCGCGAATGCGCGGAGTGGGCAGGATCGGATCGGTCGCGGCCGCGGTGGTCGCGACGGCGGTACTGGCCGGGTGTGGCAGCAGTGGCGATTCGTCGTCGTCGGCGGCGACGAGCGCCGGCGCAACCGCCGCGCAATCGCAGGGCGGCGGCCACGGCCGCGCCTGCACCGCCGACGACGTCAAGGTCGACGGCGGCTTCGGCGCGACGCCGAAGATCACGCTGCCCGACAGCTGCGATCCGCCGACCGGTCTGGTCACCAAGGACCTCGTCGCCGGCAGCGGCCCGGGAGCCGAGGCGGGTCAGCAACTGCTCATGAACTACTCCCTGGTCACCTGGTCGGACAAGCAGAAGCTCGACAGCTCGTTCGACCGCGGCCAGCCGTTCCCGCTGACCCTCGGCGCGGGCATGGTCATCCAGGGCTGGGATCAGGGATTGGCCGGCATCCAGAAGGGCACCCGCCGCCTGTTGATCGTGCCGCCGCAGCTGGGCTACGGCCAGGGCGGCAACGGTGTCAAGCCCAACGAGACGCTCGTTTTCGTGACCGACGCGGTCCAGGTCGGCAGCTGACCGATGCCGTGCGGCCCCCGGCCGGGAGTACCGGGGTCGGTCGACTAATCTGGTCCGGATGCGATCGGGGGGACCCTGACGCCGACCGGACGATGTCGGCCGACCCACAGAACGTCAAACGGAAAAGTACAACGAACAAGGAGCATGTCCGTGAAGAGCACCGTCGAGCAGCTGAGCCCGACCCGGGTCCGCATCAACGTCGAGGTGCCCTTCGAGGAGCTGAAGCCGGACTTCGATCGGGCCTACAAGGCGCTGGCGAACCAGGTGCGCATCCCCGGCTTCCGCCCGGGTAAGGCGCCCGCGCGACTGCTGGAGGCGCGACTGGGCCGCGGCGCCATCCTCGAGCAGGTCGTCAACGACGCGTTGCCGGCCCGCTACAGCGAGGCCGTCTCCACCGCCGACGTGAAGGTCATCGGCCGCCCGGAGATCGAGATCACCAAGATCGAGGACGGCGCGGAGCTGGCCTTCACCGCCGAGGTCGACGTCCGCCCGGAGATCACCCTGCCCGACTACAGCAGCATCGCCGTCACCGTCGACCCGATCACGGTCGGCGACGAGGACATCGAGCAGCAGCTGCAGTCGCTGCGGCAGCGCTTCGGCACCCTGAAGAACGTCGAGCGCCCGGTCGCCGAGGGCGATTTCATCTCCATCGACCTCTCGGCCACCGTCGACGGGCAGGATGTCGAGGAGGCCGCCACCACCGGCCTGTCCCACGAGGTCGGCTCCGGTCAGCTGATCGCGGGCCTGGACGAGGCCGTGACCGGCCTGTCCGCCGGCGAGTCGAAGGAGTTCACCTCCACTCTGGTCGCCGGTGAGCACGGCGGCAAGGATGCGGTCATCACCGTCACCGTGCAGACGGTCAAGGAGCGCGAGCTGCCCGAGGCCGACGACGAATTCGCTCAGCTGGCAAGCGAATTCGACACCATCGACGAGCTGAAGACCGATCTGCGCGGCCGCGTCGAGCAGGTCAAGAAGGTCGAGCAGGCCGGCGAGATCCGCGACAAGGTGCTCGAGGCGCTGCTGGAGCAGACCGAGGTGCCGCTGCCGGAGGGCGCCGTGCAGGGCGAGATCGACGCCGTCACCCATGACGCGGTGCACGGTTTCGACCACGACGAGGACGCGTTCGCCGCCGCCCTGGCCGCCGAGGGCTCCTCCCGCGAGGAGTTCGACAAGGATGCCAAGGAAGCCGCCGAGAAGTCGGTGAAAACCCAGCTGCTGCTGGACGCGATCGCCGAAGCGGAGCAGACTCAGGTCGGGCAGCAGGAACTCACCGAGCGGATCCTGTTCCAGGCACAGCGTTACGGCCTGTCGCCGGAGCAGTTCCTGCAGCAGGTCCAGCAGGCCGGTCAGCTCGGCGCGATCTTCGCCGACGTCCGTCGCGGCAAGGCCCTGGCCGGCGTGGTCGGCCAGGCGACGGTCACCGACTCCGAGGGCAACACCGTGGACACCGAGGAGATGTTCGGCACGCTGGAGGCCGACGACGAGGCCGTCGAGATCGTCGACGACGAGACGGCCGGCGAGTCCACCGAGGCGAGTGCGGAGTAACGAGTTGCGTTCGCGGCGCTATTGTCACGGGATGATGAGCGGCGTGCCGCGCGTCGGCGAGGTTCGCCGTTAGCGAAGCGGGGCGGTACCGGGAGTTCGGTGCCGCCCTGCTTCGTTAGGGTTTGTGTCAGCGAACAAGGACAGGGTCGAGCGATGGGCACCGAGGAGACGGCTTGCGTCACCACGACACGCCTCTGGGAGACCGTAAATGGGATCAAGGCAGTGCTTGCGAGCACCGAGCCGGTGAGAGAGGGCAGGTATCCGTGACAATCAATCAGGCAGGGCCGGTCATGACATCCGCGACCGCTGGTCTCAACCTCAGTGATTCGGTGTACGAACGCCTGCTGCGGGACCGCATCATCTTCCTGGGCACCCAGGTCGACGACGACATCGCCAACAAGCTCTGCGCGCAGATCCTGCTGCTGGCCGCGGAGGATCCGAGCCGCGAGATCTCGCTGTACATCAACTCGCCGGGTGGGTCGGTCACGGCGGGTATGGCGATCTACGACACCATGCAGTTCGCCGAGTGCGACATCTCGACGATCGCGATCGGCCTGGCCGCGTCGATGGGGCAGTTCCTGCTCACCGCCGGCACCACGGGTAAGCGATACGCGTTGCCGCACACCCGGATCATGATGCACCAGCCGTCGGCCGGTATCGGTGGTTCGGCCGCGGACATCGCGATCATGGCCGAGCAGTTCGCGCACACCAAGCGCGAGCTCAACGAGTTGCAGGCGCTGCACACCGGCAAGTCGGTGGAGCAGGTCACCGCGGACGCCGACCGCGACCGCTGGTTCACCGCCAAGGACGCGCTGGAGTACGGGTTCATCGACAAGGTGATCACGCACGCCCGGCAGGCCTCCAACGGCAGTGCGAACTGACCTGCGCCGCACAGCGAAACGAGCTCAACCCCACCGACTTTGGAGACGAAGATGACCCTCATCGATCCCCGCGCCGGCCTGTCCGGGATCGCGCCGGCGAGCCCGCAGGCGCGGTACATCCTGCCCTCCTTCATCGAGCACTCGAGTTTCGGCGTCAAGGAGTCCAACCCCTACAACAAGCTGTTCGAGGAGCGCATCATCTTCCTCGGCGTGCAGGTGGACGACGCCTCGGCCAACGACGTGATGGCGCAGCTGCTGGTGCTGGAGTCGCTGGATCCCGACCGTGACATCACGATGTACATCAACTCGCCGGGTGGCTCGTTCACCTCGCTGATGGCGATCTACGACACCATGCAGTACGTGCGGGCCGACGTGGCCACCGTCTGCCTGGGTCAGGCCGCCTCGGCCGCCGCCGTGCTGCTGGCGGCCGGCACTCCGGGCAAGCGGGCCTGCCTGCCCAATGCCCGGGTGCTGATCCACCAGCCGTCGCTGGAGGGTGGCATCCAGGGCCAGGTGTCCGACCTGGAGATCCAGGCCGCCGAGATCGAGCGCATGCGCCGGCTCATGGAGACCACCCTGGCCCGGCACACCGGTAAGGACGCCGACACGATCCGCAAGGACACCGATCGGGACAAGATCCTCACGGCCGACGAGGCCAAGGAGTACGGGATCATCGACACGGTGTTCGACTACCGGAAGCTCAGCGCTCAGAAGAAGTGAATATGTGGCGAATCCCTCGTCGGCGCCGTTCGGCGAGGGGTTTTCCGGAGCAGAAGTGGCAGGCGTGACGTACCGGGACACTCCCGTGACGAGAAACGTGCTCAAGTTGTCGACCTCGATCGCGCGTTCCGGGTACGGTCACACTAGGGACCTTTGCTCATGGTTGCCGAATGGAGTCGAAGGCGAACCTGTGCCCACCCCCATCTGGCCGCGCCGAAATGTGGCCGGCGCGAGATACTGATGGTTGTGCGACGGGTAGCGTTGTTCGCAGATGGCTTGTCGGCAGCCGGGACAGACGGTTGCACGCGGACAAGGAAGTAGGGACCCACGAGATGGCGCGCATCGGTGATGGCGGCGATCTGCTGAAGTGCTCGTTCTGCGGAAAGAGCCAGAAGCAGGTCAAGAAGCTCATTGCGGGACCGGGGGTGTACATCTGCGACGAGTGCATCGATCTGTGCAACGAGATCATCGAAGAGGAACTGGCCGAATCCAGTGAGGTGAAGCTCGACGAGCTGCCGAAGCCGCAGGAGATCCGCGACTTCCTGGAGCAGTACGTCATCGGGCAGGATTCCGCCAAGCGCACCCTCGCCGTCGCGGTGTACAACCACTACAAGCGCATCCAGGCCGGAGACAAAGGCCGGGACAATCGCGGCGAACCGGTCGAATTGGCCAAATCGAACATTCTGATGCTGGGCCCCACCGGCTGCGGTAAGACCTATCTCGCACAGACTTTGGCGAAG
Organism: Nocardia sp. BMG111209; assembly: GCF_000381925.1. Classification (NCBI taxonomy): domain Bacteria; kingdom Bacillati; phylum Actinomycetota; class Actinomycetes; order Mycobacteriales; family Nocardiaceae; genus Nocardia; species Nocardia sp. BMG111209. The sequence continues at coordinate 4,251,419 of NZ_KB907307.1, read as the reverse complement.
ATGCTGAACGTCCCGTTCGCCATCGCCGACGCCACCGCGCTGACCGAGGCCGGCTATGTCGGCGAGGATGTCGAGAACATCCTGCTGAAGCTGATCCAGGCCGCCGATTACGACGTCAAGCGCGCCGAGACCGGCATCATCTACATCGACGAGGTCGACAAGATCGCCCGCAAGTCGGAGAATCCGTCGATCACCCGCGACGTGTCCGGCGAGGGCGTGCAGCAGGCGCTGCTCAAGATCCTGGAGGGCACCCAGGCGAGCGTGCCGCCGCAGGGCGGCCGCAAGCATCCGCATCAGGAGTTCATCCAGATCGACACCACCAACGTGCTGTTCATCGTGGCGGGTGCGTTCGCCGGGCTCGAGCGGATCGTGCAGGATCGAGTCGGCAAGCGCGGCATCGGTTTCGGCTCCGAGGTGCGCTCGAAGGCCGATATCGACACCAGCGACCGGTTCGCCGACGTCATGCCCGAGGATCTGATCAAGTTCGGCCTGATCCCCGAGTTCATCGGCCGCCTGCCGGTCGTCGCGTCGGTCACCAATCTGGACAAGGACTCGCTGGTGCGCATCCTGTCCGAGCCGAAGAACGCGCTCGTGAAGCAGTACGTGCGGCTGTTCGAAATGGACGGCGTGGACCTGGAATTCACCACCGACGCCCTGGAAGCCGTTGCGGATCAAGCGATCCTGCGCGGCACCGGCGCCCGCGGCCTGCGCGCCATCATGGAGGAAGTGCTGCTGCCGGTGATGTACGACATCCCCAGCCGCGACGATGTCGCGAAGGTGGTCGTCGACGCCGACACGGTCAACGACAACGTGCTGCCGACCATCGTGCCGCGCAAGCGGCAGCCGCCGGAGCGGCGCGAGAAGTCCGCATAGTCGATACCGCCCCCGGCACACCCGGGGGCGGAGTCGTGTATGGGGGGCAATCTCAGTGTGCCGAGTCCGCGCCCCTGGTCATGGGACGAATCGGACCCCTGGGCGTAGGCTTCGGATATCGGCGGACGCCGACTGTTCGGGCCTGCTCCGGTAGGAGGACGATAGAGCCATGCACCGTAACGCCCCCACTCGCGATATCGACGAGGCCAGGCTCACGGTCACCCCGCCCAAACAGCAGGCCGCCGGTGTCACGGCGGTGACGGTCGCGCTCGAGCGCGCCGTCGAGGAGATGGGTGTGGTGCGGACCGCGCGCACGCTGGCGCGGGTCAATCAGCAGCACGGCTTCGACTGCCCGGGTTGCGCCTGGCCGGAACCCACCGGACATCGGCGACCGGCGGAATTCTGCGAGAACGGCGCGAAGGCGGTCGCCGAGGAGGCGACGCTGCGCACCGTCACCCCCGAATTCTTCGCGGCGCACTCGATCGCGGACCTGTCCGGGAAGTCCGGATACTGGCTGGGCCAGCAAGGCCGCTTGACGCATCCGATGGTGCTGCGGCCCGGCGATACCCACTACGCGCCGATCTCCTGGGACGACGCCTATCGACTCATCGCCGAAACCCTGCGTGGGCTGGACTCACCGGACGAGGCCCTGTTCTACACCTCCGGACGCACCGCCAACGAGACCGCCTTCCTGTATCAGCTGCTGGTCCGCAGCTTCGGCACCAACAACCTGCCGGACTGTTCCAACATGTGTCACGAGTCGTCCGGCACGGCGCTGACCGGCTCGATCGGAATCGGCAAGGGTTCGGTCTCCATCGACGATTTCGAGCGGGCCGATCTGATCGTGGTGGCGGGACAGAATCCGGGCACCAACCATCCCCGGATGCTGTCGGCGCTGCAGAAGGCCAAGGCGGCCGGCGCGCGGGTGATCGCGGTGAATCCGCTGCCCGAGACCGGGCTGCTCGGATTCCGCGATCCGCAGACCGTCAAGGGTTTCACCACCGGCGTCGCCATCGCCGACGATTTCCTGCAGATCCGGCTCGGCGGCGATATGGCCCTGTTCCAGGGGCTGGCGAAACTGCTGTTCGAGGCGGAGGACCGCGCGCCGGGTACGGTGGTCGACCACGCCTTCGTCGACGCTCACACCGCCGGATTCGCCGAATACGAGAAGCAGTGCCGCGCCGTCGATCTCGCGATCGTCGAGGAGGCGACGGGACTGTCGCGGGAGCAGTTGGCGCGGACCGCCGGAATGCTGGCGGAGTCGAGGTCGACCATCGTCTGCTGGGCGATGGGGCTGACCCAGCAGCGGCACGGCGTCGCGACCATCGAGGAGATCACCAACCTGCTGTTGCTGCGCGGCATGATCGGCAAGCCGGGTGCGGGCGTATGCCCGGTGCGCGGACATTCCAACGTCCAGGGCGACCGGACGATGGGTATCTGGGAGCAGATGCCCGAGCCGTTCCTGGCCGCGCTCGACTCCGAATTCGGCATCACCAGCCCGCGCAGGCACGGATACGACACCGTGGACGCGATCCGCGCGATGCGCGACGGCCGGGCGAAGGTGTTCGTCGGGATGGGCGGCAACTTCGTCTCCGCCACGCCCGATACCGAGGTCACCGAGGCCGGGCTGCGCAGTTGCGCACTGACGGTGCAGGTTTCGACCAAACTCAACCGCAGCCACGTGGTGCACGGGCACACCGCGCTGATCCTGCCCACCCTCGGCCGTACCGACGCCGACCTGGGCCCCGACGGCCGCAAACAGCAGGTGTCGGTGGAGGATTCGATGTCCATGGTGCATCTGTCCACCGGCCGGCTGACCCCGGTGAGCGACGATCTGCGCAGCGAGGTGGCGATCGTCTGCGAGCTCGCGGCGGAACTGTTCGGTCCGGAACATCCGGTGCCGTGGGCGCGACTGCGGGCCGACTACGACCTGATCCGCGACGCGATCGGCCGGGTGGTGCCCGGATGCGCCGACTACAACACGAAGGTGCGGCGGCACAACGGTTTCCAGCTACCCCATCCGCCCCGCGACGCCCGCGAGTTCCGGACCGCCACCGGGAAGGCGAATTTCGCGGTGAACGAGCTGCACTGGCTACCGGTGCCCGAGGGCCGGCTGATCCTGCAGTCGCTGCGCAGCCACGACCAGTACAACACCACGATCTACGGCCTGGACGATCGCTACCGTGGAATTCACAACGGGCGCAAGGTGATTCTGGTCAATGCGGCGGACATCACCGCACTCGGATTCGCCGACGGCGATCTCGTCGACGTGATCTCCGAATGGGCCGACGGCGATCGCCGGGTCACCGGGTTCCGGATCGTCGGCTACTCCACGCCGCGCGGCAACGCTGCGGCCTACTATCCGGAGACCAATCCGCTGGTCCCGCTGGATCATGTGGCCGAGCGGTCCAATACGCCGGTCTCGAAGGCGGTCACCGTCCGGCTCGAACCGCACGTCCACATGCCGGCCGCGGCGTCATGAGCCGGGTCACCGCCCGCCGTCGGATGGTGCGGATCACCCCGGCGGGGGAGATCCGGCGGCCGGATTCGCTGGCCGTGGAGGAACCCCTGGAACTGCGGATCGACGGGCAGTCGCTGACGGTGACGATGCGCACGCCGGGCAACGACGTCGATCTGGCACACGGATTCCTGTTGAGCGAGAACATCATCGGCGTCGCCGACGATATCGTCTCGGCCCGCTACTGCGCCGGTACCGACCAGGACGGCCGCAACACCTACAACGTCCTCGACATCGGATTGCGCACGGCCACACCGATTCTCGCTCGCGGCTTCCCGACCACGAGCGCCTGCGGCCTGTGCGGCAAGACCGCGCTGGACGAGGTGCACGCCCGCAGCCGGTATCCGCTGCCCGCCGAAGGGCCGGTGGTGGACGCCGCGGTGCTGTCCGCCCTGCCCGGTGAATTGCGTTCCCGTCAAGCCGTTTTCGACGCGACCGGGGGCCTGCACGCGGCGGGCCTGTTCACCGCCGACGGCGTCGCGCTGGCGGTCCGCGAGGATGTCGGGCGGCACAACGCCGTCGACAAGGTGATCGGCTGGGCGATGCGCGAGAACCGGATTCCCGCCGGCGATCTGGTGCTGGTGGTCTCCGGCCGCGCCTCCTTCGAGCTGGTGCAGAAGGCCGTCATGGCCGGGATTCCGATGCTGGCGGCGGTCTCGGCGCCCAGTTCGCTGGCCGTCGACCTGGCTGCGGACAGCGGGCTCACCCTCGCCGGATTCGTCCGCGGCGAGACCATGAACATCTACACCGGAGCCCATCGCGTCGCCCGCCGGAGTGCTACCCTCGCTATCTAGAACACGTTCCAATTCTGTGGGAGTCGAGATGGCGCAGGCGATTCGCGAGACGATCGAGCGGTACGTGCAGTTGATGACGACCGGCCCGGCGCCGGAACTCGCCGCGCTGTACGCGCCGGACGCGGTGGTCGTGGATCCGATCGGCAGCGAACCGCGCCGCGGCGCCGCGATCGAGCAGTTGTACGCCGCCCTGGACGTGATGGAACAGCGCAAGGCGGAACTGCACACCGCGCGCATCAACGGTTCGCATGCGGCGTTCTGGTTCACGCTGATCACCGAGGCGAACGGCCACCGCATGACCCTGTCGGCGATCGACGTCATGGAATTCGACGACGAGGGCCGGATCACGAGCATGCGGGCCTACTGGGATCCCGCCGAATTGCAGTTCGAACCGATCGGCTGAGCGACCGGTTCGTGTCGGACCCCCGCGCTACGGTAGCTGTACAACCGGCGATCGGCGGGAGGGCCCGATGCGTATTTCGGTGGAGCGGTGGGGTGACGGGCTGCGGGTACGCATGCGTTTGGATGTGGACCGGCGGCGGTGGCTGATCACGCGGATCGCCACGGCACTGTTGGCGGTGATCGGTGTGGTGACCGGGGTGTGGGCGCTGCTCGCGCCCGCGGCCTGGTTTAGGAGTTTCCCGTTCGGGCTGAACTGGGTGCCGATGGGCGGCCCGTACAACCAGCATCTCGCGGTGGACGCGGGCGCGTTCTTCCTCGCGCTGGGGGTGCTCGCCGCGGCCGCGTTCGCGCTGGCCGACAGTCTGCTGTCCCGGGTGACGGGGGTGGTGTGGCTGGTGTTCGGGGTGCCGCATCTGATCTATCACGCCGCGCATCGCGCGGATATGTCCGCGGCCGGATTCACGCTGATGCTGATCGCGGCGGCGCTCATGGTCGCGATCGCGGCGGTGGCGGTGATCGCCGCACCGCGCGGCCGGGTGCCGCTGCGTGATCCGGCGCCGATGAACATTCGGCTGCCGGGGCGTCGTAACGGGTGATCCCGGCGACTCGATCTGATTGGTATCGGACAAGGTTCAACGACGAACCACGGGAGATCGACGAGGATCTCCGCCACGGGCGCGGCCGGGCCGACCGGTCGTCACCGGTCCGACGTACGGGCATACCGCGAATGCCGGGAGGCGATCCGGGGGGTGCGGATGGAAAGGGCTCGCTGACAGCGTCACTCGCCGGTGGCGCTGTCACCGATGATCTCCGCGCGAGGGAGAGTGGTCAATGCGGCCAGTGTGTTGAGGAAACCCCGGCGGTCCGCGGGATCGAGGCGGCCGAGCAGCAGTTCCTCCTTGGCCTGGATCGCGGCCTGCGTGGCGTCGCGCAGCCGCCGGCCGGCCGGGGTCAGGGCGAGCAGCCGCGCGCGGCGGTCGGCCGGATCGGGGCGGCGTTCGATCAGTCCGCGTTCCTGCAGGTCGTCGAGGACGGCGATGATCCTGGTCTTGTCGGCGCCGATCTCCTCGGCGAGCAACCCCTGACCGCGAGTCGGGGAACGGCCGAGGGCGAGCAGGACCGAATAGGCCCACATGGTGAGCCCGTGCGAATCCAGGACCGGCTGTTCCGCCGCCACCAGGGCGCGGGCCAGCGGCACGATCATCGCCGCCAGATCCGGGCGTTCCTTCTTCGCCATGCGGACATACTTTACGTTCCCGATCGGCGGCGAAGCCGTGGTGGCGTCAGTGCGGCCAGGCGGGTGAGCGCCCGAGCAGGGTGAGGATGCGGTCGAGTGGTGTGGCGTCGTTATCGGGCAGCGCGGGAGCGAATGCCGCACCGGGACGCAGCCGTTCGTCGCCGTTGGGGACCGCCTCGGCGATCCGCAGCGCGGGTTCGGCGAGGGCATCGTCGAGCCGGTATTCCAGGCCCAGCGTGCGGGCGACGTCCCAGCCGTGCACCACATAGTCGATGAGGTGGAAGCCGACGGCGATACTTCCCGGAATCCGGACGCCGGGACCGATCTCCGGCAGATCGAAATCCCGTTCCAGCACACCGGGTTCGGTATAGGCGGCGGTCACGCCGGCCGCGGCCGCGGCGTAGTCGGTCACCGGGTCGGCGGCGAGCGGCCGGGGCACCCACAGCTCCGGATCGGCGCCGGCTCCCCGGGCCGCCGCGGCGAAGCCGCGATGCTGAACGGTCATGTGGGACAACAGATCCGCCAGATTCCAGGCGGCGCACGGGGTGCTCCGCCCGAGATCGCCGGCGGTGATCCGGGAGACGAGGACGACGCTGTAGTCGACGGCGCGGCGATTCAGTGCTCGGATATCAGCCATAGCCAAATAGTAAGCTCATGCACATCATATGTCCAGGCTTATCGTCCGTACGTGCAGATCGAATAGGCGGAGGTGGCGACCGGACCGCCGCACCCGTCTGACAACTTGCTGAGAACCGGCGCTCGGCGACACTCCGGGGCGTCGTCGCACGTTGACCAGGTATCGAGCCGAGTCTCGGGATCCGGCTCATCACGAAGGAGAGTGCGTCATGAGCCTCATCGGCACGCTGCTCGGAATTGTCCTGACGGTGTTCATCGTGCTGCTGATCGCCCGGATGGTGCTGGACTGGGTCGAGGTGCTCGGCGGCCGTTCGGAGTGGGCGCGCCGCGGCCGGCGGATCACCCATGCCTCCACCGAACCGGTGATCGCGCCGGTGCGGCGGGTACTGCCCCCGCTGCGCGCCGGTGGAATGTCGATCGACCTGGCCTTCACCGTGGTTTTCCTGCTGGCGCTGGTCCTCCGCTCGGTCGCCTTCGCGCTCTGAGTACGACCGCGGCCCGGATCGTCGCGGATCCGGGCCGGGGCCGATCGGTGGACGACGGCTCAGCCGACGACGGCCGGTTCCGTCTCGGCCGACGACGCGACCTCGGCGGTCGCACCGGGCCGCGCCGGGCGCAGGCCCAGTACCGCGGCCGCGATCGTCGCCGCGCAGGCGCCCGCGCCGACCCAGAAGGCCAGCGTGAACTGACCCTCCTGCGGGAGCGCGAGATGCGGGAGCAGTTTGCCGGTCAGCAGGGTGGTGATGATCGCGCTGCCCAGGGAACTGCCGACCGTGCGGGAGATGGAGTTGATGCCGTTGGCGACACCGCTCTGATGATGCGGGACACCGGCGGCGATCAGTGCGGGCATGGCGGCGTAGGCGAGGCTGATCGCCACACCGACCACCACGCCGGAGAGGATCACCGGGGCGGTGGAGTCGTGTGCCAGTGCCAGCCAGCCGAATCCGATCATTCCGACCAGGCCCGACAGTGCCAGAACCCAGCGGCCGCCGAGCCTGCCGACCAGCAGTCCGCCGATCGGGGCGGCCACCATCATCGCCAGCGTGCCGGGCAGCAGGTACTCCACCGAGGCGCGCAGGATCGAGGCGCCGAAACCGTAACCGGCGGCGCGGGCCGGGATCTGCGACAGATACGACACCCCGGTGAACTGCAGGAACATTGCGAACCCGATCAGCAGGCCGGACAGGTTGGTGAACAGCACCGGACGGTGGACGAACATGTCCAGATCGACCAGCGGCACCGGCACCGTGCGCTCGATGACCACCCACAGCACCGCGAACACGAGCGCGGCGGCGAAACAGCCCAGCGTGCCGGGTGCGGTCCAGCCCCAGGTGTGGCCCTGCGAGATCGGTAGCAACAGCAGCACCAGGAAACCGCCGAGGGTCAGCGCGCCGGGTACGTCGACGCTGCCCGGATGCCGCCGGGAGGCGGCCGGTACCGCGATCGCCGTCGCGATCAGCGCCAGGATCGCGAGGACGGCGGTGAACCAGAACACGACGTGGTAGTCGGCGTCGTGCCCCTTGGTCAACAGGCCCGTGGACACCAGGCCGATACCGCCGCCGAAGCCCAGGGTGCCGCTGACGATCGCCATCGCGGCGTGCAGCCGTCGCGCCGGAACATGTTCGCGCAGCACCGCCAGCGCCAGCGGGAAGATCGCGGTCGCGACGCCCTGCAACGCGCGGCCCACGAGCAGGACGGGCAGCGAGCCGGCCAGCGCGGAGACCACCGAACCGGCCACGGCCACGGCCAGCACCGCCAGCAGGGTCGGTTTCTTGCCGTACAGATCGCCCATGCGGCCCAGTAGCGGCGTGAACACGGCCGCGGCCAGCAGCGTCGAGGTGGTCACCCAGCTCACCGATGTGGTCGATTCGTGCAGATCGGTCGCGATCAGGCCCAGGATCGGCACGGCCTGGGTCTGCATCAGCGTCACGATCATCGCCGCGAACGCCAGCGCGGCGGTCAGTGACAACCCTTTTCGTTCCACCCGGTCACCTCCGGAAAGCTCGCATCGAATTACTTGAAGACCTCAATCATCTAAGGGTTCCATGATCAGGGTTGTCAAACGTGGCGGTACCATCGGGCCTATGAGCCCCGACACATCGCCGAGCCCGCTGGCGTTGCTGGTCGCGCGCTTCGTGTCGGCCTATCTGGAGGAATTCCTGGCGTCCGCCGAGGGGCACGGCCTGACCCTGACCCAGGCGAAGATGCTGCTCGCGCTGAACGAACCCCCGTCCGAACTGCCGATGCGGGTGCTGGCCAGCCGGCTGACCTGCGACCCCTCGAATCTCACCGGGGTGGCGGACCGGATGGAGGCGCGCGGGCTGGTGCGACGCACGGTGAATCCGGCGGACCGGCGGGTGAAGTACCTGGTCGCCACCACCGCCGGTCGCGCGCTGGCCGACCGTATCCGCGCCGGTCAGGCGCGTTCGCTGCGGGCGCTGGCCGAGCTGACGTCCGCCGAGGAGCGGCACCTCGAGAGCATCCTGGAGCGTCTGGTCGGCAAGCTGGAGGCCCGCGAGGACTAGGCCGCGCTCCCCGGCGCGAACAGCAGCGCCGAATCGCCGAACTCGTGCCAGAGATATCCGGCGGTGAGGGCGGCCCGGTAGGCGTCGCGAACCTGCTCCGGGCCCGCCACGGCGTCCAGCAGGTGCAGATGGGAGGCGCCGGCCTCGTGCCAGCCGGTGATCAGGCCGTCCACCGCGCACGCGGGACGATCCTCGCCGAGGACCAGTTCGGTCCAGCCGGACGCCGGATGCACCTGCCCGGCCGGATCGGCCGCGGATTCGAGCGCGCGGGTGACCGTCGTGCCGACGGCGACCACCCGGCCGCCGGCCGCATGCGTCGCGTTCACCCAGCGCGCGGTGGCGGCCGGCACCTCGAAACGCTCGGGGCTCGGCGGTTCGCCGGTTTCGGGGGAGGAAACCCCGGTGTGCAGGGTGATCGGCGCCATCGAGATTCCGGCGGCCACCAGATCGGTCACCAGCCTGTCGGTGAACGGCCTTGCGGCGCTGGGCATTTCGGCGCTGCCGGGAATGCGGCCGAATACCGTGTGATAGAAGTGCGGCGACCAGCGCTCGGTGACGTAGGCGTAGCTGATGGGCCGGCCGTGCCGGGCCAACAGGGCGGGCACGTCGGCGCCGGTCTCGGCCACCCACAGTCGCCGCGCCGGGGGCAGCCAGGGTCGGCGCAGGGTCACCACCGCACCCGGGAGTTCCACGCGCGCACCGGGTTCCGGGGTGGCCGCGGTCAGCGGCACGCCCGCCGGATCGCGCAGTTCCAGGACCCAGGCGCCGTCGTCCAGCGCGGTGGCGAAGTGCGCGACCACCGGTAGTCCGCGATACCGGGCGTCCACCGCCGCGTTCGTGGTCGCGGAGTTGTTCACCACCAGCAGATCGCCGGGCCGCAGGAACCGGGGCAACTCGCGGAATCGGGCATGGGTCAGTGAGCCCTTGTCCGACACCAGCATTCGCACCTCGTCGCGGGCCAGGCCGCGGGCCTCCGGCGGTGCGGTCGCCGCGCGATCGGCGGGTACGGTGAATTCGTGCAGTGCCACGGTCATCGGGGCACATCCTTTCCTCCGGCCGGCTGCCGGCCGTTGCTCGATGGCCCGGTGGGAGCGAATTCCGCACTCGGGCAGCGGATTCAGCGCGCCGGGGTGAGATCGGCGGCGAGATAGCGCCCGCTCGGCGGACGGCTGTCGATCAGATGCCGGAATGCCGGGACGACCGTCTCGGGTTCCGGCCGATCCGAGATGTCCTCGCCGGGGAAGGCCGCCTGATGCATCGCGGTCCGCATATCGCCGGGATCGAAGCTGTAGACGCGCAGGTCCGGATTCTCGACGCCGAAGATCGCGGTCAGCTGGTCCAGCGCCGCCTTGGAACAGCCGTAGCCGCCCCAGCCCGGATACGCGCCGAGCGCCGCGTCGGAACTGATGTTCACCGCGATACCGTGCGCGGCCAGCAGCGCCGATCGGGTCAGTTGCAGGATCGCCAGTGCCGCCACCACATTGGTGGTCAGCAGGTCGCCGAGTTCGGCCGGTGCCAGGTCGGCGAGGGCCGGCATCGGGCTCGGGCCCAGGGCACTGGCGTTGTTGACCACCAGATCCAGCCGGTCGAGTTCCCCGACCACCCGGGCCAGACGGTCGCGGTGTTGCGGATCGGCCACGTCGCCGGCCACCGCGATGGCGCCGGTCGCGTCCCGCACGCGGATCAGGGGTTCGAGGTGGCGCGCGGTGAGGATCAGATCCCAGCCGCGCTCGGCCAGGGCGAGGGCCAGCGCCCGGCCGAATCCGGCCGACGCGCCGGTGATGAGTGCTGTTGTCGTTTCGGGCATGTCCCCATGGTGGAACCTGAACTATCCTTCAGGTCAAGGCTCGCGGCCCGCGGGCCGATGAATTCTCCCCGCCGCCGCCGTCAAACCTGCGAACGACCCACTGCCGAGGAGACACCATGACCTACACCTTCCGACCCGGCGACCCCTGCTGGGTGGACCTGTTCACCTCCGACTCCGATCGCGCCATCGCCTTCTACGGTGAACTGCTCGGCTGGACCGCCGAGCGGGCCGAGGAGTTCGGCGGATACATCAACTTCAGCAAGGACGGCGAGCTGGTCGCCGGCGGTATGCACAACGACGGCACCTCCGGTGGCCCCGATCAGTGGACCGTGTACCTGACCGCCACCGACGCGCAGGCCACCACCGATGCCGCGGTCGCGCACGGCGCGCAGGTCGTGGTGCCGCCGATGCCGGTCGGCGACCTCGGGCAGATGGCGGTGCTCGGCGATCCGGTGGGCTCCGGCGTCGGTATCTGGCAGCCGGGCACGCATCGCGGTTTCGGTGCGTTCGGTGTCGTCGGCGACGGTGTCTGGCGCGACCATGTCGGCCGCCCGTCCTGGTTCGAACTGCACACTCGCGACTACGCCACCGCCCTGGACTTCTACCGCACGGCCTTCGGCTGGCAGGATCCGTTCACGGTCGCCGACACCCCCGAATTCCGGTACACCACCATCCATTCCACCACCCCGATGCTGGGCGGCGTGATGGATTCGGCGGCCTTCCTGCCCGCGGGCGTGCCCGGCGGCTGGCGGGTCTACTTCGGCGTCGAGGATGTCGACGCGGCCGCGAAAACCGTGGTGGCGCTGGGTGGTTCGGTGGAGCGTGAGCCCGAGAACACGCCGTACGGCCGGCTCGCCTCCGTGGTCGATCCCGGCGGCGTCCCGTTCAGCCTGGGCGGCAACAACATCTGATCGCAGCGGCGGCGCCGCCGATCCGCGTGGTCAGGCCACGGCGGATTCGGCGGCGGCGCGGGCGGCCTCGCGGTCGGCCGCGACCAGGCCGAGGCGGGTGCGGCGGTCGAGCAGGTCGGCGGCGTCGAGGGCCCCCTCGTGGCCGACCGCGTACGCGAATTCGGCTCGCAGTACATCGGTTCCGGGGGCGACCGGCTCGGCCAGGTCCGGGTGCCGGCGGGCGAGTTCGACCACCGCGCGCGCCTCGCTGCCGTACCGCTCCACCAGGGCCGGCGGTGCGGCGATGCGGTCGCGGGCGGTGCCGGTGATGGCTCCCACCAACGGAATTCGCATGGTGCGGCAGGGTCCGGCGGTCAGCTGTGCGCCGGCGACCGCGGCATCGACGGCGTCCTCGGCCATCCGCCGATAGGTGGTGAGTTTGCCGCCCACGACGGTGATCGGGCCACCCGGCGACCGGAGCACCGCGTGTTCGCGGGAGATGTCGGCGGTGCTGTCGGCCGCCGTGCGCAGCAGCGGCCGCAGGCCGGCGAAGCTGCCGCGGATATCGCTGCGGCACAACGGTTCCCGGAGCACCGTATTGACCGTGTCGAGCAGGAAGTCGATCTCCGCGTCGGACGGCCGCGGCTCGTCGGGGACCGGGCCCGGGGCGTCCTCGTCGGTGAGGCCCAGATAGACGCGACCGTGCGCGGCCGGCAGCGCGAAGACGAATCGGCTGGTACTGCCCGGGATCGGCACCGTCAGCGCGGCGGACAGGCCGCCGAAGGCCGCGGCGTCGAACACCAGATGGGTGCCGCGGCTGGGCCGCAGTTCGATGGCCGGATCCAGCCGGTCGGCCCAGACCCCGGTGGCATTGATCACGGAACGTGCTCGGACGGTGAGGGTTTCGCCGGACAGTGTGTCGCGCAGCACCGCCGAATCGCCGGTGATCTCCCGCGCCTCGACCCGGGTGAGAATATCGGCGCCGTGCGCCGCCGCGGTGCGCGCGATGGTCACGACCAGGCGGGCGTCGTCGACCAGTTGACCGTCCCAGGCCAGCAGGCCGCCGCGCAGGCCGCCGCGGCGCAGCGTCGGCGCCAGGCGCAGCGCCTCGGCGGCCGGTACCCGGCGGGAGCGCGGCAGGACCGCGGTGGAGGTTCCGGCGCTGCGCCGCAACACATCTCCGGCCAGGAATCCGGTGCGCACGACCGTCCGGCGGGTCGCGCCGAACCGGGGGAGCAGCGGGACCAGCTGGGGCAGGGCGCGGGTCAGATGCGGTGCGGTGGTGGTCATCAGCACATGCCGTTCCAGTGCGCTCTCGTGCGCGATCGCCACCCCGCCGCTCGCCAGGTAGCGCAGCCCGCCGTGCACCAGTTTCGAACTCCACCTGCTGGTTCCGAACGCCAGATCGTGCCGTTCCACCAGGACGGTCCGCAGGCCCCGGCTGGCCGCGTCCAGCGCGACCCCGGTGCCGGTCACGCCGCCGCCGACGACCAGGACGTCGACGATGCCCGCATCGCCGAGCGCGTGCAGTTCCCGGTGCCGCCGGTCGGCGTTCAGGGCCGAACTCGTGGGTATCCGCATATCCAGCTCCTGTCGTTCGAGGGATCAGGCCAGGCGTTCGGCGCCGTCGGGGATGAGGTATCCGTCGATCGCGCGGGCCAGTTCGGCGTCGAGATGCTGTTCGTCGAGGATGTCGCGGACCATATCGGCGGACTGGACCGCCGACTGCGCGATGAGCAGCAGCATGGTGGCCAGCTGTTCCGGATCGCCGTCCCGGATCGAACCGTCCCGCTGACCCTCCCGGATCACGGCGCCGAACAGCAGGATCAACTCGCGCTGATTGCGGCCGAGCCGGCCGAACACGTAGGTCAGCATGAGATCGGAGTCGGTGCGGAAGATCTTCATGAACAGCGGGTTGGTGCGGATCCGGTCGGCGCCGATGACGATTCCGTCCAGCAGCCGGCCCCGCGCGCAGCCGACCGTGGGTATGGCGTGCCCGACGATATCGCGCAACTCCCGGACCAGGAGATCGGCGATCAGGGCGCCGGTATCGGGCCAGCGGCGGTACACCGTGGGCCGGCTGACCCCGGCCCGGCGGGCCACCTCGGTCAGGGTCGTGCGGCGCACCCCGAATTCGGCGACGCAGGCGCGGGCCGCGTCGAGGATGGCGACGTCGACCGCGGACGGATCGGTGGCGGCGGCCTCCGCGTTCGACCAGGTGTCCGCGGGTATCTCGAGGTCGGCGAGGAGGGCCGCGGCGGCGTCCTCGTGGGCGGCCGCGGGGTGGGTGCTGCCGTTGTGCTGGGTGGGTTCGGTCGGGGACATCTGGACTCCGCGATGTGGTGGTTCGCGATCTGGCTGCGACGTGTCGGGTGGAACGCGGCCCGCCGAGCGGACTCCCGCCGCTCCGATGGCCTCGTTACCAGTTTACGTTCTATGTCATACTGTAACGCATGGGTGAGACCATGCATACCGGGACGGCGAGTTCCGAGGACGACATCGAGGCACGCCCGGAGATGATCTGGGACGCGTGGGGCGTGCCGGCGGGGCACACTCCGCTGCCGGAACGACTCCGGCGCCTGCTGGCCCAGGTGTTCGGCGTCTCGGGGGAGCCGGTGGCGCGCCGCGCCGAAGACGAGGTGCCGGTACGGGTTTCGGCACTGGGTGCGGAGGATCGGGCCGGGCTGGCGGCGGTGGTCGGCGCGGCCGGGGTCGACTCCGGCGACCGGGCCCGGTTGCGGCACGCCGGGGGTAAGAGCACCCCGGATCTGTTGCGGCGCCGCGCCGACGGGCCGCAGGACGCGCCCGATGCCGTGGTCACCCCGGCCGATCACGACGAGGTGCTGCAAGTATTGGCGTACTGCGCGGACCGGGGGATCGCGGTGGTGCCGTTCGGCGGCGGGACCAGTGTGGTCGGCGGCCTCGATCCGATCCGGGGCCGCTTCGGATCCGTTGTGGCCGTGGATCTCCGGCGGCTGGACGCGCTCACCGAGGTGGATCCGGTCAGCGGCACCGCCACCTTCGGCGCCGGCCTCACCGGCCCGCGCGCGGAACGGTTGCTGGCCCGGCACGGGTTGTCGCTCGGGCACTTTCCGCAGAGTTTCGAATTCGCCAGTATCGGCGGTTTCGCCGCGACCCGGTCCTCGGGACAGGCGTCGGCGGGATACGGCCGGTTCGACGACATGATCCAGCGGCTGATCGTCGCGACGCCCACGGGCACACTGGATCTCGGGCGCGCGCCGGCCTCGGCCGCCGGGCCCGATCTGCGCGAGTTGTTCGCGGGTTCCGAGGGCACGCTCGGCATCGTCACGGCGGTGACGCTGCGGGTCCATCCCGCGCCGGAAACCGTTACCTATCAAGGCTGGTCGTTCCCGGACTTCGCGGCCGGCGCCGCCGCGCTGCGACGGGTGGTGCAGACCGGTGCGGCGCCGACGGTGCTGCGGCTGTCCGACGAGGCGGAGACGGGCCTCAATCTGGCCCGCGCCGGTGACATCGGCGGCAATCCGGTCGGCGGCTGCCTGGCCGTGACCACCTTCGAGGGCACCGCGGACCATGTCGCCGCACGCAGCGCCGAGGCGTACGCCCTGCTCGCGGCCGCCGGTGGTACCGCGCTCGGCGAGCAGCCCGCGCGCGACTGGGAGCACGGCCGGTTCGCCGCCCCCTATCTGCGCGACGCCCTGCTGGATGTCGGAATCCTCTGCGAGACACTGGAAACCGCGACCGGCTGGTCCGATCTGGCGCGGCTGAAGGCGGCGGTGACCTCGGCGCTGACCGAGGAGCTGACCGCGCAGGGCACACCCCCGTTGATCATGTGCCACATCTCGCACACCTATCCCACCGGTGCGTCGCTGTACTTCACCGTCGTCGCGAAACAGGCCGACGACCCCATCGCCGGCTGGCAGCGCGCCAAACGGGCCGCCGGGGACGCGATCGTCGCGGACGGGGGCACCATCACCCATCACCACGCCGTCGGCGCCGACCACCGGCCGTGGCTCACCGCCGAGATCGGCGAACTGGGGGTGCGGGTGCTGCGCGCGGTCAAGGACGCGGTCGACCCGGCGGGAATCCTCAATCCCGGGAAGCTGATTCCGTGAGTGCGCTACGGTTCGGCCCGGTGAGGTGATGTGGTGCGTGAGATCCTGCTGGTGACCAACCCGCTGTCCGGCCACGGCAAGGGGCTGGCGGCGGCCGCGGCCGCGCGGGCCCGGTTCGACGCCCGCGGCGTGCGGGTGCGGGAGGTGTGCGGAGCGACGGCGGACGAGACCCGGCGGCTGGTCGCCGCGGCCGTCGCCGCGCCGGCGGTGCCCGCCGCCGTCGTCTGCGCGGGTGGCGACGGCCTGATCTGCGTGGTGCTGCAGGCCCTGACCGGCAGCGACGTGCCGCTGGGACTGCTGCCCGGTGGTACCGGCAACGATCTGGCGCGGGAGCTGGGTATTCCGGAGGGTGATCCGGAGCGGGCGGCCGACATCGTCTGTGACGGGACGGTCCGGGCCATCGATCTGGGTGTGGTCGAGACCGGCGAACACGACCTGCCCGCGCCCGAAACCGGTTCGGTGGAGCGGGATTTCGGCGATCCGGTACCCGGCGCCCTGCGCTTCGCGACCGTGGCGGCGACCGGCTTCGATGCGCGAGTCACGCTGCGCGCCAACCGGATGCGCCGTCCGAAGGGTTCGCTGCGCTACAGCCTGGCGGCGCTGTTCGAACTCACCGGGCGGCTCGCGGTGCCGTATCGCATCGAATTTCCCTCGAGCGCAACGACAGTCGATACCGACAGCGGTGCGACCGGGCCGATCGCGACCGGGCCGGTCACGGAGGCGGTCATGGTCGCCGTCGGCAACACCCGCAGTTACGGCGGGGGCATGCTGATCTGCCCGGACGCCGCGGTCGACGACGGACTGCTCGACGTGACCGTGGTCGGCCGGATGACCCGGCCCGAGATGGCACGCCTGCTGCCGGCGCTCGCGGCCGGCCGGCGCATCGAGCATCCGGCGGTGACGCAGTACCGGACGCCGTCGGTGCGGGTGTCGGCGGCGGCGCCGGTGACCGCCGACGGGGAACCGATCGGGATGTTGCCCGCGGTCTTCCGCGCACTGCCCGCGGCGCGTCCGATGCTCGTGCCCGGCGTGAATTCGCCGCGCGTGTTTCCGTGACACGCCGTGCCGAAGGGGCGAAATGTCCCCATTGACGGGTGTGATCGAATTCACCGCGGTAGCCGTATGCCGAAATCCGCGTTCGCCGGAAACGTGCTGCGGCCCGATTCGAGTACCGAAATCCGCCGGTGTCCCGCTCCGTTCGGAGCGATCGGATTGCGCGCGCGCCGTCGCGCTCGCGTGCGGCGGAGGCCGCGAGCGCCGATCCGGCGCGATGCGGAAATTCGCCGACCTGCGGATCCGGCCCCCGGCGTGGTGACCGCCGACCGCGCGGGCGCGCCGTCCGCAGGGGCCGATCCCGGGCCGGTCGCGGGCATGATGATCGGGAAACTCGCGGCAACGCAAACGATTCGGGCAGAACCTGAGAAAAGGCTTTGGATTCGGTTTCCGGGCCGGAAACGGCGGTAATCTAGTTGGCGTGGGCGGGGTTTTCGGTGTCCCTCATCCGCCGAAAGCCCCGCCCTTCGGGTTTCTGCCGACCCTTTTAGGTTGTGAGCCCCTCCACTCCTTAGAATCGCACGGTGACCAGCGCAGCCCCTGAGAACTCACGCAATCGTGCCGACGACCTCCCCAAGAGCTGGAACCCCGGCGACGTAGAGGCCGACCTGTACGAGGGCTGGGTAGCGGCCGGTTACTTCCACGCCGACGCCGATAGCGACCGGCCCGCCTACTCGATCGTGCTGCCGCCGCCGAACGTCACCGGCAATCTGCACATGGGCCACGCCTTCGACCACACCCTCATGGACCTGCTGACCCGTCGCAAGCGGATGCAGGGGTACGAGGTGCTGTGGCTGCCGGGTATGGACCACGCCGGTATCGCCACCCAGTCCGTGGTGGAGAAGCAGCTCGCCGTCGACGGCAAGACCAAAGAGGACTTCGGCCGCGAGCTGTTCATCGACAAGGTCTGGGACTGGAAGCGCGAATCCGGTGGCGCCATCCAGGGCCAGATGCGCCGCCTCGGCGACGGCGTCGACTGGGCCCGCGACCGCTTCACCATGGACGACGGCCTGTCGCGCGCCGTGCAGACCATCTTCGAGCGCCTCTACAACGCGGGCCTGATCTACCGCGCCGAGCGCCTGGTGAACTGGTCGCCGGTGTTGCAGACCGCCATCTCCGACGTCGAGGTGAAGTACGAGGACGTGGAGGGCGAGCTCGTCTCGCTGCGCTACGGCTCGCTGAACGACGACGAGCCGCACGTGATCGTCGCCACCACCCGGGTGGAGACCATGCTCGGCGACACCGCGGTGGCGGTGCACCCCGACGACGAGCGGTACCGCGACTTGATCGGCTCGACGGTGTACCACCCGATCACCGGGCGGCAGATCCCGATCGTCGCCGACGACTACGTCGATCCCGAATTCGGTTCCGGCGCAGTGAAGATCACGCCCGCGCACGATCCGAACGACTTCGAGCTCGGCCTGCGGCACAACCTGCCGATGCCCACCATCATGGACAAATCCGGCAAGATCGCCGACAGCGGAACCGAATTCGACGGTATGGACCGGTTCGAGGCGCGTGCCGAGATCCGCAAGCGGCTCGCCGCGGAGGGCCGCGTGGTCGCCGAGAAGCGGCCGTACGTCCACAGTGTCGGGCATTCCGAGCGGTCCGGTGAGCCCATCGAACCCCGGCTGTCGATGCAGTGGTGGGTGAAGGTGGAGTCGATCGCGAAGGCCGCGGGCGACGCGGTCCGCAACGGCCAGGTGACCATCTATCCGGCGAGCCAGGAGCCGCGCTGGTTCGAGTGGGTCGACAACATGCACGACTGGTGCATCTCCCGGCAGCTGTGGTGGGGCCACCGGATCCCGATCTGGTACGGCCCGGAGGGCGACGTCGTGTGCGTCGGCCCCGGTGAGCAGGCCCCCGAGGGCTATGTGCAGGACCCGGACGTGCTCGACACCTGGTTCTCCTCCGGTCTGTGGCCGTTCTCGACCATGGGCTGGCCGGAGTCCTCACCGGAACTGGCGAAGTTCTATCCGACCAGCGTGCTCGTCACCGGCTACGACATCCTGTTCTTCTGGGTGGCGCGGATGATGATGTTCGGCATGTTCGTGTCCGAGGACGCGGCGATCACCACCGGCAAGGATCCGCAGCGCATCCAGGTGCCGTTCGACGACGTGTTCCTGCACGGCCTGATCCGCGACGAATTCGGCCGCAAGTACTCGAAGTCCAAGGGCATCGGCGTCGACCCGCTGGTGTGGATCGACGAATACGGCGCCGACGCAACGCGTTTCACCCTCGCGCGGGGTGCGCAGCCGGGCAGCGACCTGTCCGTCGGCGAACCGCACGTGCAGGCGTCGCGCAACTTCGTCACCAAGCTGTACAACGCCGCCAAGTTCGCGCTGATGAACGGCGCCGTGCCGGGCGAACTGCCCGCGCGCGCCGCGCTCACCGACGCCGACCGCTGGATCCTCGATCGGCTGAACGAGGTTCGCGCCGAAGTGGATTCGTCGTTCGAGCGGTACGAGTTCGGTAAGGCCTGCGAGGCGCTCTACCACTTCACCTGGGACGAATTCTGTTCCTGGTACCTGGAACTGGCCAAGGTGCAGTTCGCCGAATCGGCCGAGCGGGCCGCCGGCACCCGCGTGGTGCTCGGCACGGTGCTCGACGCCGTGCTGCGGCTGCTGCATCCGGCCATGCCGTTCGTCACCGAATCGCTGTGGCTGGCCCTGACCACCGACGAGCGTGGAGTGCGTACCGCCGGCGCCTCGATCGTGATCGCCTCCTGGCCACAGGATTCCGGCATTGCCGCCGACGAGGTTGCGGCGCAGCGCATTTCGGACACCCAGCGGTTGATCACGGAGATCCGCCGGTTCCGCAGCGATCAGGGGCTCACCGACAGTCAGAAGGTGGCCGCGCGGATCGTCGGCATCGATACCGCGGATCTGGACGGGCAACTGGCCGAGATCACCACCCTGGCCCGGCTCACCGCGGCCGGTGACGGATTCGCCGCCACCGCCGCGCTCGAGGTGCGGCTGTCCGCGGCGACGGTGACCGTCGAGATCGACACCTCCGGGACGATCGACCTCGACGCCGAACGCCGCCGCCTGGAGAAGGATCTGGCCGCCGCGCAGAAGGAATTGACCGGCACCACAGCGAAATTGGGTAACGAGGCGTTCCTCGCCAAGGCGCCCGACGAGGTGGTCGCCAAGATCCGCACCCGGCAGGAGATCGCCGAGGCGGAGGTGGCCCGGATCGGGGCGCGGCTGGACGAGATCGCGAAGCTGGCCGGTAAGTGACGACAGGCGGGAGTTGGGCAGGCGTGAACGCGGAACCGGAGTATCAGCACGGGGGCGCCGGGCGCCTGCACTCGGGCCCGTCCCCGGTCGACCTGGCCGAGATGGCCCTGGTCGAGGCGGAACTCGATCGGCGGTGGGGTGAGCAGCGCATCGAGCCGTCGCTCACCCGCATCGCCACCCTGATGGATCTGCTGGGCTCGCCGCAACAGGCGTATCCGGCCATCCACGTCGCCGGTACCAACGGCAAGACGTCGGTGACCCGGATCATCGACTCGCTGCTGACCGCGCTGCACCGACGCACCGGCCGGTTCACCAGTCCGCATCTGCAATTGGCGACCGAGCGCATCGCGATCGACAACGCGCCGATCACCCCGGCGCGCTACGTCGAGACCTATCGCGAACTGTTGCCGTACGTCGAGATGATCGACGAGCGGTCGGAGAAGGCCGGCGGCCCGCGGATGAGCAAGTTCGAGGTGCTCACCGCCATGGCCTACGCCGCCTTCGCGGAGGCGCCGGTCGACGTCGCCGTGATCGAGACCGGGATGGGCGGCACCTGGGACGCGACCAACGTCGTCGACGGCCAGGTCGCGGTGATCACCCCGATCGGGCTCGACCACACCGACTACCTCGGTCCGGACCTGACCTCGATCGCCGGAGAGAAGGCCGGGATCATCAAGGCCGCCCCGAAGGATCTGCTGGTACCGCGCGACACCGTTGCGATCATCGCCGAGCAGCAGCCCGAGGCGATGGAGGTGCTGCTGCGCCGCGCGGTGGCCGCCGACGCCGCCGTCGCGCGGGCCGGATCGGAATTCCGGGTGCTGTCGCGGCGGATCGCCGTCGGCGGGCAGGTGCTGGAACTCCAGGGCCTGGGTGGGGTGTACGACGACATCTTCCTGCCGCTGCACGGTGAGCATCAGGCCGCCAACGCGGTGCTGGCGCTGGCGGCGGTGGAGGCGTTCTTCGGCGCGGGGGCCGAGCGGCAACTCGACATCGAGGCGGTGCGGGCCGGTTTCGCGAACGCGATCAGTCCGGGCCGGATGGAACGGATGCGCAGCGCGCCCACCATCTTCCTCGACGCCGCGCACAATCCGGACGGTGCGCGCGCGCTGGCCGCCACGCTGAGCGGCGAATTCGATTTCCGTAGGCTGATCGGCGTGGTCGCGGTGCCGGCCGACAAGGACGTCGACGGCATCCTGACGGCGTTGGAGCCGGTGTTCGACGAGATCGTGGTCACCACCAACGGCTCACCGCGCGCGCTGCCGGTCGACGATCTGGCCGACCGGGCGGTACAACGATTCGGTGACGAACGGGTGGTCCCGGCCGCCACGCTGACCGACGCCGTCGAGACCGCCATCGCTCTCGCCGAGGAGGCCGGTGACACCGGCGAGCCGATCTCGGGAGCGGGCATCGTCATCACCGGATCGGTGGTCACCGCCGGTACGGCTCGGTCGCTGTTCGGAAAGGATCCGCAATGAGTGGTGAGGAAGGACAGCCGGCCGTGCCGCCGCCGGCCACCGATCCGTGGAAGGGCCTGCGCGGTGTGATGGCCGGCACCTTGGTGCTGGAGGCCATCACCGTACTGCTGGCGCTGCCGGTGGTCGGCGCGGTCGGCGGCGGGCTGAGCTGGTGGTCGGTGCTCTGCCTGGTCGGCCTGGCCGTGCTGATGTTCGCCGGCGCCGGACTGCAGCGCCGGTCCTGGGCGCTGGGGTTCAACCTGGGACTGCAGGCGCTGGTGCTGGCCGCCACCGCGATCCATGTGTCCATCGGTGTCATCGGCGTGATCTTCGCCGCGGTGTGGGCTTTCATTCTGGTGCTGCGCCACGACGTCAAGCGCCGGATGGAACAGGGGTTGCTGCCGAGTCAGCGGACCGCGGCGCAGTCCGGATCGTGATCCGGCGGGCCGCCGAGTCCCGACGTCGCTGCGGGGGTCCGGCGCCTTATAGGCTGTGCCCGTGACTGAGCAGACGTTGGTACTCATCAAGCCCGACGGCGTGGCCCGGGGACTGATCGGCGAGATCATCACCCGGATCGAGCGCAAGGGCCTGAGGATCGCCGCCCTGGAGCTGAAGCAGGTCGGTGGCGACCTGGCCGGCTCCCACTACGCCGAGCATGCCGACAAGCCGTTCTACGACTCCCTGATCGAATTCATCACCTCCGGCCCGGTCCTCGCGGCCGTCCTCGAGGGCCCCCGCGCCGTCGCCGCGTTCCGGCAGATCGCCGGCGGCACCGACCCGGTCGAGAAGGCCGTGCCGGGCAGCATCCGCGGCGACTACGCGTTGGAGACCCAGTACAACCTCGTCCACGGTTCCGATTCCCCCGAATCCGCCAAGCGCGAGATCGCGCTCTGGTTCCCCGAGTTCGCCCAGTAACCGACGGCCCGCGGCCCCCGGGAGCGACCTGCCCGGGGGCCCGCTCAGCGGCCCGGACCAGCGAACACAGCGTCGATGGCGAGGGTGTCCCATCGGATATGGGATACTGGGAACGGAAGTGTTGGATACCCGCCGCCATAGCGGGTGGCAAACACTACCGAATGGCACCGCGGTTCGACGCCGATCATCGCTGCCCCGGACGGTTACCAAGACTCGGCTGTCCGGCGCGCGCTGGATGATTGCTCGGACCCTGGTGTCGGAAGCCAACAGCCAGGCGCCGCGTGACCAGTTAGCCCGCCGAAAGACGTATGAATGGTGATAACCGGGCACGCGGGGCGAAGACCACAGGACCTTGCGCCCGCACGGGCGTGAGGCAGACGGACAGCGCCCCCGCGTCGGCCGCGTCACTCTCCTGACGGAGGGACGCGCCCGGGGGCCCGAGGAGATTTCGTGGCCGATCAAGAGCCGCAGGGAACATCGCAGAGCAACGGTGAACGCGCTTCGCAGGAGGCGAACGGCGCGGGGGAGGCAGTGCAGTTGCCCGATCGAATCCGGGTGCACGCGCTGGCCAAATTGCTGGGAACCACCAGCAAGCGCATTCTGGCCCATCTGACCGAATTGGGCGCCGAAGCCCGCAGCCCGCAGTCCAGCCTCGACCGGACGGTCGCCGAGTCGGTGCGTGAAGCACTGAACCCGGCGGAGTCCGCCGAGACGGCGACTGCGGCCGAGGGTGCGACCGCCACGGCGGCCCAGCCCGAATCGGCCGGTACGGACGCTACGAATGCTGAGGCCGGCCCGGCCCAGACGTCAGCGGCGGCGGAGGCCGCCATCGTATCCGAGGTCGCCACGGCGGCCCTCGTCCCGGAGGAACCGCTACCCGCCGGGACCGACCCCTTCGGCGAGCCGCCCGCGGCCGCCGACCCGACCCCACCGCGGCAGTCGCTGTTCACCAGCCCGTTCCGGGCGCCGGAACCCGTCGCAGCCGCCGAACCGGTGGTCTTCGAGCCGGCCGCGGTGTTCACCGCGCCGCTGTTCCTGTCGCCGGACGCCGCCGCGGCCGAGCAGGAACGCCGCAAGCGCCGGTCCGAGCGCGAGGTCCGCGAGTCCGAGCGGGAGGTGCGCGACCGTGAGGTGCGGGACGTGCGCGAGCGCGAGGTGCGGGACGAGCGCGAGGCGCGGGATGTGCGCGAGCGTGAGGTCCCCGAGGAGGAGCCGGTCGCCGAGGAGACCGACGCCGAATCCGCCGACTGGGACGACGAGTCGCAGGACGACGGCGAGGACGGCGGCCGCTCCCGCCGGCGCCGCCGGGGCCGTCGCGGCCGCGGCCGGGGCCGGGGCGAACAGCACGCCGACCAGGACCAGGACGAGAACGAGACCTCCGCCGAGGCCGGGGAGTCCGCCGAGGACGGCGATACCGAACCCGGTGCCGAGGAGGCCGACGAGTCGGCCGAGGACAACGCCGACGAGGGCGATTCCGGCGAGGGCTCGAGCCGCCGGCGCCGGCGTCGCCGCCGCCGCAAGGGTGGCGAGGATGGCGAGACCGAATCCTCCGAGGACGATCCGCCGAATACGGTCGTGCACGAGCGGGAACCGCGCAACAAGCGGCGCGCCGTCGACGAGGTGCAGGGCATCACGGGTTCGACCCGCCTGGAGGCCAAGCGGCAGCGCCGGCGCGACGGCCGGGAGGCCGGTCGCCGTCGTCCGCCGATCCTGACCGAGTCGGAGTTCCTGGCCCGCCGCGAGTCGGTCGACCGGGTCATGGTGGTCCGCGAGAAGCGCATCGCCGCCGACACCGGCGAACACGCCCACGGTCCCGCCGATATCACCCAGGTCGCGGTGCTCGAGGACAACATCCTCGTCGAGCACTTCGTGACCAGCACCGGCAGCGCGTCCATGGTCGGCAACGTCTATCTGGGCAAGGTGCAGAACGTGCTGCCCAGCATGGAGGCGGCGTTCGTCGACATCGGCCGCGGCCGCAACGGCGTGCTGTACGCGGGCGAGGTGAACTGGGAGGCCGCCGGGCTCGGCGGTAAGGAACGCAAGATCGAGCAGGCGTTGCGTCCCGGCGACACCGTGCTCGTGCAGGTCTCCAAGGATCCGGTCGGGCACAAGGGCGCCCGGCTGACCACGCAGATCAGCCTGGCCGGTCGCTTCCTGGTGTACGTGCCCGGCGGCACCTCCACCGGCATCAGCCGCAAACTGCCCGACACCGAGCGCAAGCGGCTCAAGGAGATCCTGCGCGATATCGTCCCGCAGGACGCCGGCGTGATCATCCGCACCGCGTCCGAGGGTGTCAGCGAGGCCGAACTGGCCCGCGACGTCGAGCGGCTGCAGGCCACCTGGCGGACCATCGAGGACCACTCCCGGCACAGCGGGGCCGCGCCGAAGACCCTCTACGAGGAGCCGGACCTGCTGGTCAAGGTCATCCGTGACCTGTTCAACGAGGACTTCTCCAAGCTGGTCATCGAGGGCGACCGGGCCTGGACGACCGTGGAGAACTACATCCGCACGGTCGCGCCGGATCTGCTGGTCCGCGTCGAGCGATACGACCACGACCATGTGGACGTGTTCGGCAGCTACCGCATCGACGAGCAGCTGGCCAAGGCGCTCGACCGCAAGGTGTGGTTGCCCTCGGGCGGCACCCTGGTCATCGATCGCACCGAGGCCATGACGGTCATCGACGTCAACACCGGCAAGTTCACCGGCGCCGGCGGCAGCAACCTGGAAGAGACCGTCACCCGCAACAACCTCGAGGCCGCCGAGGAGATCGTGCGGCAGATGCGGTTGCGTGACATCGGCGGCATGATCGTCGTCGACTTCATCGATATGGTGCTGGAGTCGAACCGCGATCTGGTGCTGCGGCGGCTGACCGAGGCGCTGGGCCGCGACCGCACCCGGCACCAGGTGTCCGAGGTCACCTCGCTGGGCCTGGTCCAGATGACCCGCAAGAAGCTGGGCACCGGGCTGGTGGAGGCGTTCTCCACCACCTGTGAGCACTGCCACGGCCGCGGCATCATCGTGCACAACTACCCGGTCGAGTCCGCACCCGCGGAAGAGGGTGTGGGCGGCCGCCGGGAGGGCCGTCGCCGCCGCAAGGACAAGGAGAAGGCCCCGGCCCCGCCGATCGTCGCGGCCCCGGCCACCAACGGCGTCGCGCCGGTCGCCGAACCGCATCACGTCGAGGAGGAGGCGGCCGTCAGGCGGGCGCATCCGGTGGCGCTGGCGATGGCCGCGCACACGACCGACGACGACGAGGCCGTCGAACCGCTCGAGGACGACATCGTCGAGGTCGACCTCGACGACGAGACGGAGGAGAGCGCGCCGGAGCCCATCGCGGAACCGGTCGCCGAGCGTTCGCCGCGCCGGTCGCGGGAGCGGCTGCGGCGACGGGCCGAGCGGTCCGTGGACACCGACGGTGTGCCGGCGCGGCCGGCCGAGCCGGTGGCGGCGCCCGAGCCGGTGGCGGCGACGCCGATCCCGGAACCGGTCGCCGAGCCGGCGGCCGCCACGGAGCCCGGTGTGCGGCGGGAGCGGCGACGTGTCGCCCGGACCGCCGCGGCGCCCAAGACCGACAGCGCGGGCGCGGTGTTCGTGCTGTCCAGTGCGGACGAGGAAGCGGCTCCCGCGGTGGACTTCACCACGATCGAGCCCGTCAGCGTCCCGCGCAGCCGGCCGCGACGCCGCGGCGCAGGCCGGGCCGCGGGAGCTCCCGAGTCCAACGACTGAAGCGGGTACGCCCGCCCCGGACCCGGTTTGGTCGCGCGGGCGGGCGTCCTGTAACCTCGGTTAGTCGCTGCCCGGTGACAGCAATGTGCTGTGCGACCTGAGTGCCGCAAGGCGGGCCTTGTTTCCGTGCCTACCAGGGCACTGAGGCGGCGGTGATTACCAGACCAGAGATGCGGCGGTCCTCCGGTGCGAACCGGACCGGGCCGCACGGCACAGTGCCGAGCACATGTACAGAAAGAAGGGCAGCCGACCGATGGCAACGTACGCGATCGTCAAGACCGGCGGAAAGCAGTACAAGGTCGCGGTCGGTGACCTGGTGAAGGTCGAGAAGATCGAGGGTGAGCCGGGCACTGCGGTGTCGCTGGTGCCGGTGCTGGTCGTCGACGGCGCCACGCTGACCTCCGACAAGGACGCGCTGGCGAAGGTTTCGGTGTCCGCCGAGGTGGTCGATCAGACCAAGGGCCCGAAGATCCGCATCCACAAGTTCAAGAACAAGACCGGCTACCACAAGCGTCAGGGACACCGTCAGAAGCTGACGGTCCTGAAGGTCACCGGCATCCAGTAACCCGGACTCTCCACGGAGACGTCCCCCCACAGACTTCCGGGGTCTGACCGCCCCAGGCACGAGGAGTACTAGTCATGGCACACAAGAAGGGTGCATCCAGCTCCCGCAACGGTCGCGATTCGAACGCCCAGCGGCTCGGCGTCAAGCGCTTCGGCGGTCAGTCCGTCCAGGCCGGCGAGATCCTGGTCCGGCAGCGCGGCACCCACTTCCACCCGGGCGTGAACGTCGGCCGTGGCGGCGACGACACGCTGTTCGCCCTCGCGGCGGGTGCGGTCGAGTTCGGCAGCAAGCGTGGCCGCAAGACCGTGAACATCGTGGTTCCGGAGCCGGCGCAGGCCTGAGCCGCGCCGGAGCCTCCACACACTTCGAAGCGGGTCAGGGTGACACAACACCCTGACCCGCTTTTCGTTTGCCGACCGTCCCCGCACCGACCGGGCGTCGCCGACATGTCCTGAAGGAGGATCATCACATCATGTCCAAATTCATCGACCGCGTCGTGCTGCACGTCCGGGCCGGTAAAGGTGGTCACGGCTGCGCCTCGGTGCATCGCGAGAAGTACAAGCCGCTCGGCGGGCCCGACGGCGGCAACGGCGGCAACGGCGGGGATGTGATCCTCGAGGTCGACCCGAACGTGCACACCCTGCTCGACTTCCACTTCCATCCGCATGCCCGCGCCGGCAGCGGCAAGTCCGGCGAGGGCAGCAACCGCAACGGCAAACAGGGCGAGGACCTGCTGCTGAAGGTGCCGGACGGTACCGTGGTGACCGACGGCGACGGCGGGGTGCTGGCCGATCTGGTCGGCGCCGGAACCCGATACGTGGCCGCGCTCGGCGGTCGCGGCGGCCTCGGCAATGCCGCGCTGGTGTCGAAGGCCCGCAAGGCGCCCGGTTTCGCCCTGCTCGGCGAGGACGGCGAGGAGCGCGATCTCGTCCTGGAGCTGAAATCGGTCGCCGATGTCGGCCTGGTCGGATTCCCGTCCGCCGGTAAGTCGTCGCTGGTGTCGGTGCTGTCGGCGGCCAAGCCGAAGATCGCGGACTATCCGTTCACGACGCTGGTGCCGAATCTCGGTGTCGTGCAGTCCGGTGACACCACCTTCACCATCGCCGACGTGCCGGGGCTGATCCCGGGCGCGAGCGAGGGCCGCGGGCTGGGCCTGGACTTCCTGCGGCATCTCGAGCGCTGCGCGGTCCTCGCCCATGTGGTGGACTGCGCCACCGGCGAACCCGGCCGCGACCCGATCTCCGATGTGGACGCGCTGGAGGCGGAACTGGCCGCCTATCAGCCCGCGCTGCAGGGCGACGCGAGCCTCGGCGATCTGGCGGATCGGCCGCGGGTAGTGGTGCTCAACAAGATCGATATCCCGGACGCCGCCGAACTGGCCGATATGGTGGCCGCCGAATTCGCGTCGCGCGGCTGGCCGGTGTTCGAGATCTCCACGGTGAGCCGGGAAGGCTTGCGCCCGTTGACCTTCGCGCTCGGCCGGCTGGTCGACGAATATCGCGAGGCGCATCCCAAGGCAGAGCCCCGGCGGCCGGTCATCCGCCCGATCGTCAAGGGCGAGAGCGGATTCAGCGTCATCCCCGATCCGGAGGTGCCCGGCGGGTTCATCGTCGCCGGCGAGCGCCCGGAGCGCTGGGTGCACCAGACCCAGTTCGACAACGACGAGGCCGTGGGTTACCTGGCCGACCGGCTGGCCCGGCTCGGAGTCGAGGACGAACTCGTCCGCCAGGGTGCGGAACCGGGCGCCCCGGTCACCATCGGGGATGTCTGTTTCGACTGGGAGCCGACGATTTCCGCCGGTGTCGAGGTCATGATGACGCGCCGCGGCGTGGATCCGCGCCTGGAGCGCAACGAGCGGATCGGTGCCGCCGAGCGCAAGCACGCCTCGCGGGTACGGCGAGGTCTGGTGCCGGAGGACGAGGAGCTGTGAGTACGGCCCCACGGTGTGGGGCCCGCGGCGAGTGAGGGATGGTTCGAGTGAGTTCCGATACGGTGCAAGAGGATTCGGGTCCGCTTCGAAGCTCGGCGGATGAACCGAGCCCGGCCCGGCGGGCCATTGCGACCGCGCGCAGCGTGGTGGTGAAGATCGGTTCGTCGGCATTGACCAGCCTGGCGGGCGGGCTGGACACCGATCGGCTGGACCGGCTTGCCGATGCGGTGGAGGCGCGGATGCGCGCCGGGTCCGATGTGGTGGTGGTGTCCTCCGGCGCCATCGCGGCCGGCGTCGCTCCGCTCGGATTGTCTTCGCGCCCCAAGGATCTGGCGACCAAACAGGCCGCGGCCAGTGTCGGGCAACTGGCGCTGGCGCACGCGTGGGGTACCTCGTTCGGCCGCTACGGCCGCGTGGTCGGGCAGGTGCTGCTGAGCGCCGGTGATTTCGCGCGCCGGGAGCATCACCGCAATGCGCAGCGCACCCTGGACCGGCTGCGGTCGCTGCACGCGGTCGCTGTGGTGAACGAGAACGACACGATCGCCACCGAGGAGATCCGCTTCGGCGACAACGACCGGCTCGCGGCTCTGGTCGCGCATCTGGTCGGGGCCGACGCGCTGATACTGCTGTCGGATGTCGACGGGCTGTACGACGGGGATCCGCGCAAGGGTTCCGCGAATTTCATTCCGGAGGTGCGCGACAGCGGGGATCTCGACGGTGTCATCGCCGGAAGCGGTGGTGCGCTGGGGACCGGCGGTATGGCGTCGAAGTTGTCGGCGGCGTTGCTGGCCGCCGATGCGGGGGTGCCGGTTCTGCTGGCCGCCGCCTCCGATTCCGCTGCCGCCCTGTCCGGCGCGACGGTCGGTACCGCCTTCGCCGCGCGATCCGCCCGGGTGTCCGCCCGGAAGTTCTGGGTGCGGCACGCCGCCGACAGCCGTGGCGCGGTGCTGCTGGACGATGGTGCGGTACAGGCGGTTACGCACAGTCGTCGCTCGCTGCTGGCGGCCGGGATCGTCGGTGTGCGGGGACGCTTCTCCGGTGGAGACGTGATCGATCTGATCGCGCCGGACGGGCGGGTGGTCGCGCGGGGTGTCGTCGAATACGACAGTTCCGAGTTGGAGACCATGGTGGGGCGGTCCACGTCCCAGCTCCCGGATGGCTTGCGGCGACCGGTGATTCACGCGGACGATCTGGTGAAGGTCTGATTTCCGGCCGTTGGTCGGTCGTAGTGGTCGAACAGGGCTTCGCCGAGGGTTTGCGGTCTGCCGAGGGTTTGCGGTGTCCGGTACCGGTTCGCGTGTGGCGGTGACTCTCGTCCATGGTGTGGACGAGAGTCACTATCAGCTGCCGGACGGGATGACGCCCGGCTGATCCGGGGTCGGCGCGGTGGTGCCGTCCGGGACGGGGCCGGTAATGCCCGGTTGACCGCCCTGATCGCTGAGTGGTGGACCCGCCGGAATCGATTGGCCCGGTGAGGGATCCGGTGGTGGCGGCACCGGCACGGGCGCTGGGGGAAGTGGTTGCGTCGACGGGTCCGGCGCGTGCGTCGGTGGTGGAAGTTGTTGTGAGGGGGCCGGTTCGGGGGTCGGCGACGGCTGGGTATCGGGTGTTTGCGGAGGCTGCGCCGGGGGAGGGTTGTCCGGCGTGGTCTGCTGGGGCGGAGGCGGGTTGTCCGGTGTCGACGGCTGATCCGGGGGTGGGGTATCCGCGGTCGGCGGTTGAGCTGGTGGCGGTGAGTCCGGCGTCGGCGAGTGGGGCGGTGACGGCGCGTCCGAGGTCGGCGGCTGCGCTGGGGGTGGTGTGTCCGCCATGGGCGAGTGATCCGGCGGCGGTGTGTCCGAGGTCGGAGGCTGTGCCGGTGGCGGTGTGTCCGCGGTCGGCGGGTGTGCCGGTGGCGGAGCGTCCGGCGTCGGCGGTTGGGCCGGTGGCGGTGTATCCGACGTGGGCGGGTGCGCCGGTGGCGGAGCGTCGGAGGTCGATGGCTGTGCCGGTGGCGGTGCGCCCGAGGTGGACGGATGGTCCGGTGGTGGCGGCGTGTCCGAGGTCGGCGGTTGGGGCGGTGGTGGCGCGTCCGAGGTCGGTGGCGGCGTATCCGACGTGGGTGGATGATCCGGTGGTGGTGCGTCCGAGGTCGGTGGGTGCGTCGGTGGTGGCGCGTCCGAGGTCGGGGGCTGCGCCGGGGGCGGTGTGTCCGGGGTCGGGGATTGCCGGGGGTCGGCCGGGGGTACCGGGGTCTGCGTGGAATCCGGTGGGGTGACCGGGGTTTCGGGTGCGCTGGGGCCCGAAGGGGCGGCGGGGGCCGGGGTGTGTGGCCGGTTGTTCTGACCGGAACCCGGTGCCGCGGAACCGGATTGGGGAGGATCGGGGAGGGCGGGGACGCGTGAGCCGGCGGCGGAGTAGGCCGGTTTGTAGATCATGTTCATGGCCAGGACGGCCTCTTGGCGGAGGGTCTCCTGCGCCATCTGGGCATTGATGACGCCGCCGGCCGCCAGTGCGCGGGCGATCGCGCCGATCGGGCCGGTGTTGCCGGGCGGGGCGACGGCGAGTTTCACCGCCTCCGCGGCGGCGGCCACCGCACCGAGTCGAGCGCCCACTTCGCCCAGGACCGAGGCCAATTCGTCGACCGAGGCGGCGAAACTGCGGGTACCGGCATAGGCCGCCTCGGCGGTGGCGCCCTCCCAACCGGCCGCGTTGATCATCTCGTCGGCGGTGCTGCGGGTCAGCGGCATCGAGGTGGTGACGGTGCCCGCCGCCTCCACCCAGACCTGTGCCGCCTGCACGATCCGGGCCGCGTCGATCTGCTGGGTGCCGGCGTAGATCTGCTCGTGCGGGATGCCCTCGAAATGCTCCATCGCACTGATGTATTCGGGATCGCTGGCACGAGAACCCGGCGGGCCGTGGCGGGATGGCGTGGTCATTGTGGCGTCCCCGGTGAAAGTGCGCGCAGGGCAGCGGCATTCGCGGCATCGGCCTCGTCGTAGAGCCCGGCGGAGAGCAGGAAGGCCTGCTTCATCAGGTAGGCGGCCGCGATGTACCGGTCGAGCAGTGCGGCGGCGTCGCCGGCCTTGGCGCCGAAGCCGGCCTGGAGCTGCTGGGCGGAATCGAATCCGCCGAAACCGTCGAGCGTCGAGACCGAGTCGAGGCGTTGTTGCAGGTGATGCAGGCGACCGGCCTGCTGGTCGTACAGATCCGCACACCGGCGGGCGGCGGCCGGGTCGAAGCGGACCGTGCCGGTTCGTGCTGCCTGGAGGAACCGGGTGATGTCGGCCTGGCTGGCCTCGAGTGTCATGGGACCCCCCTTCCTCGATCAGGTCGAACAGTCGCCGAACCAGCGTAACGAATCCGGGCCGGTCGCGGGAATTCTCAGCGCAGAATGCGTTTCTGCAGGTGGGCCGCGATCTGCTGAGGAGAGGCCGGCGTGATGTGCACCTGGCCGTCGGCGCGGATCAGATAGCGGCCGTCGTCGGCGACGTCGATCCAGGTGTAGTGGACGGGGGCGGCCGGCGGGTCCTGGTCCAGCTCGGTTTCGATGCGGAGGTGACCCTCGGCGGTGTGCGGCTGTAGGAGCAGTTTTCGGATGCGGCGCACGGGCGGCTCGGCGGTGTGCACGGCCTCGTCGTCCCCGACGGTGTCCGCGCCCGCCGAGCGCGCGGGTTCGTGGCCGGGCGGGGTGTCGGGCAGCAGACCCGCGATGCGAGCGCCCAGCTTCGAGGTGTGCCCGATCGAAAGGTGCACGCGCCCACCGTAGTCCGGGGAGAAACCGGGCTGCTGGACGGCGAGTACGGCATGGTCGTAGACCACGGCCCCGAGCACGCGGATCTCGGTGCCCGGCTCGTGCCGGCCGCCGATGGCGACCACCCGGGTCTGCGGCTGCGCGAGAATTCGCAGGCAGGCGGACAGATCCGGATCCGCGCGCAGCGGCAGCCGGGTTTCGATCTCGCGACGCAGTGCGGCCGCCTGGAACTCGGTGCGCGCACTCTCCAGGATTCGCAGCGGGAACGGATGCCGGTCGAGGTCGGTCTCCCGCCACACGTGCGCGAACTCGTCCGGTGTGAAAGACCAACTCACGCCAGGTAACACCCTTCAGTGATCGCCCGGGTCCGGCCGGGGCGGACGGTCCTCGCAGCCTAACGACCGCTCCGAGTGGCGGACAAGCGACGGTCACGCGATATCGCTCACCCCGGGTTCGGGGTATTCCGGGCAGCCGGTCATATCGGGTATACCGTTACGGACCCCGTGGCGCGACCGCATCGCCGGTGACCCGCGCGCGGGAACGGGAGGACACGGTGTATCCACCGGAACATTGCGCCGGGGTCGCGGGGACGGTCGGGCGGCCTCGGCCCGCCGGGCGATTCGATCACGAACTCGCGCGCACGGCAACGGAATTCGACATCGCTCCGGAGGGCCGATCCTGATGGCGGCCGACGACGCGGCGGCCCGGATCCGGTCGCTGATCACGGCGCTCGCGCCCGACGCCCGCCGACCGGTCACCGACGAGAGCCGCTTGGTGGCGGATCTCGGATTCGATTGCCTGCGCCTGACGGAGCTGGCCTCGGTACTGGAGGACGCGTTCGGGCTGCGGCCGTTCGGTCCGGCGGAGGCGCCCGGATCGCTTCGCGTCGCCGATGTGATCGCCGCGATCACCGGGGAGCGGCCGTGACGGGGCCGGTTCGCCGTGATCTCGAACACCCTGTGCT
Organism: Nocardia sp. BMG111209; assembly: GCF_000381925.1. Taxonomy (NCBI): domain Bacteria; kingdom Bacillati; phylum Actinomycetota; class Actinomycetes; order Mycobacteriales; family Nocardiaceae; genus Nocardia; species Nocardia sp. BMG111209. The sequence goes on along the minus strand of NZ_KB907307.1, from coordinate 4,218,064 downwards.
GCCTGCTCATTCGTGCGCTTTACTGTGTACATGACTCGTCGTGCAGGGCGGTCGGGCACTGCCCCGGCAGCCCCCGATGGTCACCGTAAGGCCATGGAAAGGGCAGTGGTAGGGCCGCGTAGACCGTGCATGCTTGAGACTGCACCCGGCGCCGCTGGAGATATGCCCCTTCGCAGATAGCGGCGCGCTGGATCCGGCGCGGTCCGCCCTTACCGCGCCGGGCTCGCGGTCCGGCGACCGTACGCGACGCCGGGTGCGTCCCGATCGCCCGCCTTGGAGGTACACCGATGTACGTACCGCATACGGACGCCGGTGACCTGTGGCCCGGCGACAGTACCCTCACGTTGCCGGACTGGCACGAGTTACTGGCCGCCTTCTGCGGGCACATCGGCGATCAACCGAACGATCATCCGGTGACCCGCTGGGCGCACGCGCTGGCCCTGGTCCATCTCACCGCCCGCGAGCAGCCGCTGCGCGACGACGAATTCGACTGGGACCGTGAGGAACTGGTCACCCGCATCGACGACTGGGTGGCCGGCCGCACCGACCGGGCCGCGCCCACGTCCCTGGGCACGGCCATCGACGGTATGGCGGCCGCGCAGGTGCGCGCCACCTGGCTGTTGCGCAATGCCGACGATGTCGCCGACGACGAGGTGCACACCGCCTGGTTCCTGCTGGCCTCCCTGGCCGACGGGTGGACCGATCTGGTGGCCGTGACCCTCGGGCACGCCGGGGCGTGGCGCGGGCGCAGCCTGCTCGACGACGCGCTGTGATCAGTATCCGGCGGTGACGTCGATGCGCGCCTCGAGTGCCTGCCCGGCCACGAAACGGGCGATATTGTTCGTGACGTGGGCGGCATAGGCGGCGGCGCGCAGCTGCGGGGGATTGGAATCGTGCGGGGTGACAACGGCATTCGGCAGTTCCCACAGTGGATGCCCCTCGGGCAGCGGCTCCGGATCGGTGACGTCCAGGCCCGCGCCGCCGATGGTGCCGTCGCGCAGGGCGGCGACCAGGGCATCGGTGTCGATCAGGCTGCCGCGGGCGATGTTGATCACCCAGGAGGTCGGCTTCAGTTGCGCCAGTTCCTCTTTGCCGATCAGATGGCGGGTCTGCGCGGTGGCCGGTGCGCCGACGACGACGTGGTCCGCACGTGACCACACCTCCGGCAGACGTTCCGCGGGAAGGGTTTCCACCACACCCGGCGCGACGATCGGTGTGCCGGAACGGGTTACCGCGATGATGCGGGCGCCGAACGGTTCGAGCAGCGCGATGAGCTCGCGGCCGATCCCACCGGCGCCGACGATCGCGATGGTCGCGCCGCGCAGCGTGCCGATGTGCGGGAAGAATTCGGACTGCCGCCAGCTGCGCGCCTGCAACTGCTGCGGCAGATGGCGCACCCCGGCCAGCAGCATCGCGAGCGCGTGTTCGGCGACGCTGTGCGAGTAGGCGCCCGCCGCCGAGGTGAACACGACACCGGGAAAGCGCTGGAACACGTTGCGGGAGAACCAGTCCTCGACACCGGCGGAGAACAACTGCACCCATTCGATGCCCGGGGGCAACTCCTGCGGGAAGTCGGCCGGACCGCTGTTCCAGATCAGCGCGCGGGCCTGCCCGAGATCCGCCACCGTCGCGCCCCCGTCGGTGACCGCCTGCGCCAGCAGCGGGGTCGCGGCGGGACCGATCGCGATCGGGATGGCGGTGGTGGACATGGTGATACTCCTTCGCTTCCGGCCGTCCCGGCGCGCGACCGGGTACGTCGGGTCAGCGTAGTGGCGGGCCGGGACAGGCGCTCGACGGTGGTTGCCCGGCGGTCACTCGTCGGCGTCGAGATCGACCTCGACGTTGTCCCGCTCGGCCCACTCCAGCAGCGGATCGAGTTCGAAGACGGTGTCATCGATGCCGGCGTGCAGATCGCCGAGCCGGGCATACCGGTCGGGCACGGTGGCGATGGTGAAATCGTCGGGCTCCACGTCCGGAATCTCGTCCCAGCGCACCGGGGTCGACACGGTCGCGCGCGGGATACCGCGCACCGAATAGGCGGCGGCGATGGTGTGATCGCGAGCGTTCTGGTTGTAGTCGACGAACAGCAGTTTCGGATCGCGGTCGCGGCGCCACCAGGTGGTGGTGACATCGTCGGGAGCGCGGCGTTCGACCTCGCGCGCGAATGCCAGTGCCGCGCGGCGCACATCCTTGAACCCCCACTGCGGCGCGATGCGCACATAGACGTGCAGGCCCCGGCCGCCGGAGGTCTTGGGCCACCCGACCGCCCCGATCTCGTCGAGTACCTCGTGGACGACCTCGGCCACCCGCTGCACCCGTGACCACGGGCAATCCGGCATCGGATCCAGGTCGATGCGCCACTCGTCGGGTTTCTCGGTGTCGGCCCGCCGGGAGTTCCAGGGGTGGAATTCCACCGTGCTCATCTGCACGGCCCAGATCACGTCGGCCAGTTCGGCGACGCAGAGTTCGTCGGCGTGCCGGCCGTAGCGCGGGAAGTACACCCGTACCGTCGGCACCCAGTCCGGCGCCCCGGCGGGCAACCGCTTCTGATGCACCTTCGCACCGGCCAGCCCCTTGGGGAACCGGTGCAACATGCACGGCCGATCCCGCAGCGCGTTGACGATGCCGTCGCCGACGCTGAGGTAGTACCGCACGAGATCGAGCTTGGTCGTCCCGCTCTCGGGGAAGTACACCCGATCGGGACTAGAGATCCGTACCGTGCGGTCTCCGACGGGTAACTCGACCGCCGGCCCGGCAGACTTTCCGGCCACCCGCCTCACCCTACCGGTGCCTGCCGACCGGTATCCGCTCCGTGACGCTGCCGATGCGCGACGAGACGTGGCGGGTGCGCGGTCCGGCGGTTCGCCTCAGGACGGGGTGGCCAGGGCGAAGGGCAGCACCGCGGGGGCGCCGGCGAGACGGAGGGTGTGGGCGGCGAGGGTGAGGGTCCAGCCGGTGTCGGTGAGGGCGTCGACCAGCAGGACCGGACCGTCGAGCCCGGTGAGGTCGGGTGGGGTCCAGGAGTCGAACAGGGCTGCGACGCGATGGGCCGAATTGGCCGCCGCGACCGGGCGGCGATCGGGCCGCAGCGGCAGCAGGCCGAGGTCCCGGAGGCGGCCGACGCGGGCGAGGCGTGCGGCCAGGTCGGCGGCGAGGCGGGGATGGGTGGGGGAGTCCATCGCCAGGACCGCGGTCGGGCGGCGGGTCCACTTCCAGTCGCGCAGCACCGCGACGCAGGCGTCGAAGACGACGTCGGGGACCGGTGCGTCGGGGCCGTCGAGCAGGGCGCGCAGGCGCTGACCCCAGCCCAGATCGCTGAGCCGGCCCAGGACGCGACCGGTCTCGGCGCCGTCGGAGATCTTGCCGGACAACGGGATTCCGAGTTTGGCCATGCCGGTCGGCCATTGTTTGCGGGGCGCCAGATCGATACCGGGACGATCGAGCCGGGTGCGGATGGCGGCCAGGTCGGTGGCGTCGACCGTGGTGTCGGTGCGGGTGCCCGTGCAGTTGTCGCAGCGCCCGCAGTCGCGGCCGTCGAGGCTGGGATCGTCGAGTTGGCGGCGCAGGAAGGTCAGCCGGCATTCGGCGGTGGCCTGATAGTCGATCATGGCCTGCTGTTCGGCCTCGCGGGCCGCGGACAGCCGCTCGTAGCGCTCGGTGTCGTAGACCCAGGGTTCGCCGGTGACCAGCCAGCCGCCGCGGACCCGCCGCACCGCACCGTCGACGTCGAGCACCTTCAGCACCATCTCCAGGCGGGAGCGGTTCAGTTCGACCAGCGGTTCCAGCGCGGTGGTGGACAGCGGTCGGTTCGGATCCAGCGCCGCCAGCACCTCCCGGACCACATGTTCGCGCGGGAAGGCCACCGACGCGAAATAACTCCAGATCCGGCGGTCCTCCGGTCCGGGCAGCAGTACGACCTGGGCGTTGTCGGTGCCGCGGCCGGCGCGGCCGACCTGCTGGTAATAGGCGATGGGTGAGGAGGGCGCGCCGACGTGCACGACGAAGCCGAGATCGGGTTTGTCGAAGCCCATGCCGAGGGCGCTGGTGGCGATCAGCGCCTTCACCTCGTTGCCGAGCAGGGCCTGCTCCAGCACCTCGCGCTCGGCCGGATCGGTCTGCCCGGTGTAGGCCGCGACGCGATGCCCGTGTGATCCGAGCACATCGGCGAGGTCGTGGGCGGCCGCGACGGTGAGCGCGTAGATGATCCCGGATCCGGGCAGATCGTGCAGGCGGCGGCTGAGCCACGCGGTGCGCGCGACCGCGTCCTCGATCCGGACCACCGACATGTGCAGCGATTCGCGGTCGAGGCTGCCGCGCAGCACCAGGGTGTCGGTACCGATCTGACCGGCGACATCGATGACCACGCGATCGTTGGCGGTGGCCGTGGTCGCCAGTACCGGGACCTCGCTGCCCAGATCGGCGATGAGGGTGCGGATCCGGCGGTAGTCCGGCCGGAAATCGTGCCCCCAGTCCGAGACGCAATGTGCCTCGTCGATCACGACGAGTCCGGCGTCGGCGGCCAGTTTCGGCAGTACCGAATCACGGAAGTCCGGATTGTTGAGGCGCTCGGGACTGACCAGCAGCACATCGACCGTGCCCGCGGCGACCTGCGCGTGGATCTCGTCCCATTCGGTCACGTTGCCCGAGTTGATGGTGGCCGCGACCACCCCGGCCCGCTGCGCGGCCGCCACCTGATTGCGCATGAGCGCCAGCAGCGGCGACACGATGACGGTCGGCCCGCGACCGGCGGCCCGCAGCAGTTTGGCGGAGATGAAGTACACCGCCGATTTACCCCAGCCGGTGCGCTGTACGACCAGCGCTCGGCGCCGCTGGACCACCAGCGCCTCGATCGCCGTCCATTGATCCTCGCGCAGCCGAGCGCCGGGCCCGGCCAGCTCACGCAGCAGTGATTCGGCGGATTCACGCAGGTCGATGGTCATCACGGATCCATCGTGCCGGACGGTACCGACATCGGCGACCATCTCCGCACAGCCGCACCCCCCGGTCGTTGTCGCACCCCGTACGTGTATCGCAACGGGTGCGGGAGGCGGCCGGGATCGTGGGTGCGCCGAACATCCTGCGGCCGTGAGAATTTCGTGCGCAACCGCGCATTTTCCGGATCTGCGCCGGACAATGGTGCTCGCGGGCACGATGTTGACGATTCCGGCGGCACTGTGAGGGAGGACGGGCGATGCCGAACAAGTTCGAGTCACCGACAGGTTGGTCTCCGCCCGGCGCCGAGTTCCAGAATCAGCGCAGCACCGGCCGGACCCTCGGCGGTGTGCTGTTCGGACTGCTGGTCACCCCGGTCGGCATCGCCCTGGCGGCCAAGGGCGGCGCCGACATCCGCTACTGGGTGATCGTCGGCGCGGTCGTCGACCGCTGGACCGCCGCACTCGAGATCATCGTCGGCAGCCTGCTGTTGCTGCTGGTCGCGACGCTGGCGGTGTTCTCACCGGCCGGAACGGTGGTGGCGAGCCTGGTGTGGGGCATCTTCCCGGGCATCCTGCACATCCTGTTCCCCGACGACACCTTCCGGCTGATCGCGTCGCTGCCGTTCACCGACAGCGCGATGGTGGTGGCGCTGCATTCCTGGGTCACCTACGGTTTCGCGCTGATATCCGGATTCATGCTGCTCGGAGCCGGTTTCGTCGGGGTGCTACGCCGCCGGTGACGGCCCGGTCAGGAATCGTCGTGGAAGGTCGTCACGAATCCGATCGATACCGTCGGGCTCGGCCTATCCCATCGCGGTGATCCGGCACGGAATCGTGGCGGCGTGTCACCGGGCGCGGCGGCGATCCGCGCGGCACCGTGGAGGGATGAACGTGTCCGCCGGTCCGTTCCGCCGGATCTACGATCCGAGCGCCGGCCGCGGCGTGCGCCGGTACATCAACGATCACACCCTGATCCGCGACGCCGCCGGGATCTGGCATCTGTTCGGCATCACCCATCCCGAGCCCGCCGATCCCTGGCACGAGATCGAATTCGCGCACGCCACCGCCGAACGCCTGGCCGGACCGTGGACCACGCGGCCGCCCGCGCTGATCGCCGATCCCGGCGCCGGGGAGACCCACCTCTGGGCCCCGTACGTGATCGACTGCGCCGGAAGATATTTCATGTTCTACGACGGCGGTGGGCCGGATCGGACCGCGACGGCCATGAAACTGGCCACCTCCACCGACCTGTACCACTGGACCCGGTACCCGGGCGGCCCGCTGTTCCGGGACGGCTACGACGCCCGCGATCCGATGGTCTGCCGCATCGGCGACCGGTGGGTGATGTTCTACTGCGCCACCGACGACCCGACCGGCGGCCACCACGTCGTCGCCTACCGGACCAGCACCGATCTGGTGCACTGGGGCAATCGCGCGATCGCCTACACCGATCCGGCGACCGGTACCGGCGCGGGCCCGACCGAATCGCCGTTCGTGTTGCGGCACAACGACTTCTGGTATCTGTTCGTCGGCCCGCGGCCGCACTACGTGGGCACCGAGGTGTTCCGCAGCACCGACCCGCTGCACTTCGAGCACCGCGCGCACGTCGGCCACATCGCCGCGCACGCCGCGGAGATCGTGACCGACGGGGACGGGTATCGGATCACCAGCGCGGGCTGGGGCCAGGGCGGTGTCGCGCTGGCCCCGTTGCGATTCGGCTGATCAGAATTCGGTGCGCTCCAGCCAGGTCGGCAGCACCGCGGCGTCGCCGGACAACGTGAGCGCCGGGCTGTCGGCCGGAATGCGGCCCAGCACAAGCAGATACAGATCCACTGCGGTGGCCTGCACGGTGGCCGTGACGGATTCGGTGTCCCCGTCCCAGCCGATCGAGTCCCCGGTCCGCCGCACCGCCCACGCGTCGCCGGTGTCGGTGGCGCGCAACAGGATGCTCGCACCCTCGTCGAGCGGGTTGCGGAACCGCGCCGACCCCATCTGCAGCAGGCTCAGGAATTCCTCGACACCGTCGGCGGCCAGCACCGGGTCGATCGTGACCGGGCGGCCCAGCGCGAGCAGCGCGTCGGCCCGATGCCCGGTGTTCTCGTGCAGGCGCCGGCGGATCCACCATTCGGAGGGGCGCAGCGCCCCGAACGGCGTCCACACCGGCACCTCGCCGCCGGTCGCGTCGACGGCGTCGATCACGGCGTCGGCGGTCTGCCGGAACCAGTGGTCGACCTCGGCCGGGTCGCGCGGTCGGCGCACGTCCGGCACGGCGGCGAAGGCGATGTTCTCGGTGGATCGCCGGACGATGATCGTGGCCGCCCACCGATGCCCGCCGCCGACGTGGGCGAGCAGATTCTTCAACCGCCAATCGCCACAGGTCGGAATCGGCGTCTCGGGGTCGGCCCCGCCGTACAGGTCGGCCAGTAGATCGTTCTCGCTGCGCAGGGCGGCGCGGATCACCGCGGTGTCCAGTGGCTCCATACCCTCGACCGTAGTTCAGCGGCCGGACCTCGCCAAGGCATCTCCCGGACACTGCCGCCGAATGCCGCCGCCGGGGCAGGTCGCCGTGTCAGAATCGGCTGGGTGCACGAGATATGGCGGTTGGACCAGGCACGCACCCGCTCGATCTCTCCGGAGAACCCCACCGGGGCGCCGGGTGCGGGTGGCCGTGCGGTGACCGGAACCGGTGCGGCCGCGGCCGCGGATCTGGGTGTCGGCTGGAAGGTGTCACCGTCGATCGACCTGCCGCCCGGCGGTACCGCCACGCTCGCGGACGTGGCCGGTCCCGGCATCGTCCGGCACTTCTGGCTGACCACCGATCGCACTGCGCTGCAACAGTTGACGTTGCGGATGTATTGGGACGCCGAACGCGAACCCGCGGTGCAGGCGCCGCTGGGTGCGTTCTTCTGCAACGCGTGGGACGAACTGGCGCACGTGAATTCGGAGATGGTCGTCGTCGCGCCGGCGGGCGGGCTGAACAGCTTCTGGCCCATGCCGTTTCGAGCCCACGCGCGGATCACGTTGCACAACGGGTCCGATCGCGCGGTGCCGGTGTACTACCAGCTGACCTATCTCGAGCAGGACGTGCCGCGCACGGCGGGATATCTGCACGCCCGCTGGCGGCGGCGGGCGCCGCTCGGAAGGCCCGCGGTGCACGCGATTCTCGATGATGTACCCGGGCCGGGCCGGTATGTCGGCACCTATCTGGCGATCACCCCGAACGCCCCGGGCTGGTGGGGTGAGGGTGAGCTGAAGTTCCATCTCGACGGCGACACCGAATTCCCGACCATCTGCGGTACCGGCACCGAGGACTATTTCGGTGGCGCCTGGAATTTCGATCTCGACGGCCGGTACCGGACCTATTCGACGCCGTACCTCGGGTTCGTGCAGGCCCTGCCGTCGGACCGGATCTATTGTCCCGAACAGTGTTTCGGGATGTATCGCTGGCATGTGCGCGATCCGATCTGTTTCGATCGCGGACTGCGGGTGACACTGCAGGCCCTGGGCTGGCGCGAGGACGGACGGTATCTCCCGCTGGAGGACGCCGATGTCGCGACCCTCGCGCTCTGGTACCAGCACCGCTCGGTGACCGGGCGGCGGCTCGCGGCCGTACCGATCTGATCGCTTCCGGATCGTTGTGAATACATCGATGTGAAACGGGCCACGGGACGCGACGGCGGGTGCACTGTGGACACATGCACGCCCTGGTGATCGATGAGCCCGGCCGGTATTCGATGCAGACCCGTCCCGATCCCACGCCCCGACCGGGCGAAGTGGTGGTCCGGGTCGAGGCCGTCGGCATCTGCGGCACCGATCTGCACATCGTGGCCGGGGAGTTCCCGCCCACGCCGTATCCGATCGTGCCGGGGCACGAATTCGCCGGGGAGGTGGTCGCTCTCGGCGCCGGGGCCGAGGCGGCCGGGGTGCGCGCGGGTGACCGGGTCGCGGTGGATCCGTCGCTGTTCTGCGGCCGTTGCCACTACTGCGCGATCGGCCGCGGCAACCTCTGTGAGAACTGGGGTGCGATCGGCGACACGGTCGACGGCGCGATGGCCGACTATGTCGCGGTGCCCGCGGTGAACTGCCACCGGCTGCCCGGTCACGTCAGCGCCGCACACGGCGCGCTGGTCGAGCCGCTGTCCTGTGCGGTACACGGATTCGATCTGTTACCGAGGCAATTGGGTTCGCACTACCTGATCTACGGTGCGGGCACGATGGGCCTGCTGATGCTGCAACTGGCGATGGCGGCCGGCGCGGCCTCGGTGTCGGTGGTGGATCTGAACGCCGAGCGGCTGGCGGTGGCGCGGGTCCTCGGCGCCGACGCGGCCGTCACCACCGCCGACGAGCTGGATCGGCCGGAGGGCTGGGAGATCGTCGTCGACTGCACCGGGGCGATCGCGGCGATCGAGGACGGCCTGAGCCGGGTGCGCCGGGGCGGGACCTATCAGCAGTTCGGGGTCGCCCCGGGCGAGGCGCGGGCGGCGGTGTCGCCGTTCCGGATCTACAACGACGAGATCCGCATCGTCGGGTCGATGGCCGTGCTGCACAGTTTCGGGCGGGCGGTCGACCTGCTGGGGCAGGGCGTCATCGATGCGGAAACCATGATCACGCACGTCTTCCCGCTCACCGAATTCGACGAGGCGCTGACCACGTTCCGGTCCGGTACCGGGCGCAAGATCCAGCTGCGGCCCGCGGCGGTCCGGTGACCGGAATGCCGGTATCCGGGGCGGACCGGGAATAGGCTGATCGCGACCATCGGTACCCGCCAGCCCGCGACACGGAGGCCCACATGCGCATCGGCATCATGCTCGATCAACCGACCGGACCGGACGCGCTGCGTTCCCTCACCGGCGAACTGCAGCGCGCCGCCGACGAGGGGTTCCGATCGGCGTGGCTGTCGCACATCTTCGGACTGGACGCGCTGACGGCGCTGGCGGTGGCGGGCAGCCGGGTGCCCGGTATCGAGATCGGCACCGCGGTGGTGCCCACCTATCCGCGGCATCCGGGTGCGCTGGCCCAGCAGGCCCGCACCACCGCGCTGGCCGTCGGCCCGGGACGGCTCAGCCTGGGGATCGGGCTGTCGCACAAGATCGTGATCGAGAACATGTTCGGTTACGACTTCGAGCGCCCGGCGCGGCACATGAAGGAATATCTGGCGATCCTCGGGCCGCTGCTGGCCGACAAACCGGTGTCGTTCACCGGCGAGACGCTGCGCGCCAACCTCGCCCTGTCGATCCCGAACGAGGACCGGATCCCGGTGCTGCTGGCCGCGCTCGGCCCGCAGATGCTGAAATTGGCCGGCCGGGAGACCGACGGCACCGTGCTGTGGATGACCGGTCCGATCACCGTGCGCGAGCACATCGCACCGGTGGTCAACGCCGCCGCCGAGGCGGCCGGTCGGCCCGCACCGCGCATCGTCTGCGCGCTGCCGGTCTGTGTCACCGACGATCCGGAGCCGGCCCGGGAACAGGCCGGCGCGACCTTCGCCGCCTACAACCAGCTGCCGTCCTACCGGGCGATGATGGACCACGAGGGCGCGGCGGGCCCGGCCGATCTGGCGATCATCGGCACCGAGGATCAGGTGGCCGAGCGGATCCGGGCGGTCGTGGCGGCCGGCGCCACCGAATTCGTCGCCGCGCTGTTCTCCCCGGGCAACGGGGTTCGCACGCGCAAACTGCTTGCCACACTGTCGGATTGACATGACCGCGCGCGCCACCATCGAGGATGTGCACGCGACGTGCCGGGCCATGCCGCACGTCACCGTCGAGCACGGTCCGAACGACAATCCGGTCTACCAGGTCGGGCGCAAATCGTTCGTGTTCTTCCGCACCCCGCGGCCGGATGCCGTCGATCCGGCCACGGGGGAGCGGTATCCGGACGTCATCGTGATCTGGGTGCCCTCGGAAGCGGACAAGCTTGCGCTGGTACAGGATCCGGATCTGCCGTTCTTCACGACCGCGCACTTCGACGGCCATTCCTCGGTACTGGTGCGGGCCGCCCGGATCGGTGAACTGAGCCGGACGGAGCTGGTCGAGGTGCTGCAGGACGCGTGGCTGTCGCGCGCGTCGGCGACCCGGGGCAGGAAATGGCTCGCCGAGCACCGGACCGAGTGATCCACCGCACGGAAATCTTGACCTCGAGTCCGCTTCAGGATGCAGGCTGGTCGCATGACACAGCTACCGGAGTTCTGGAATGTCGCCTACGACAACGACACCGCGCCCTGGCTGATCGGTGAGCCGCAGCCGGCGATCGTCGGCCTGGAGGCCGCGGGCCTGATCCGCGGCCGGGTGCTCGATCCCGGCTGCGGCGGTGGGGAGCACACGATTCTGCTGACCCGCCTCGGCTACGACGTCCTCGGCGTCGATCTGTCGCCGAGCGCCGTCGCCTACGCGAGCCGCAACGCGGCCGAGAAGGGGGTCCCGCAGGCCCGGTTCCGGGCGGTGGACATGCTGCGGATCGGCACCGACCCCGAAATCGCCACCGCGCTGGGACATTTCGACACCATCGTGGACAGCGCGCTGTTCCATGTGTTCCGCGAGGATCCGACCGCGCGCGCCGCGTACGTGGACGCCCTGCACACCCTCGCCGCACCCGGTGGCGTGGTCCACATACTGGCCCTGTCGGATGCCGGGCCCGGATTCGGTCCGCGGATCAGCGATACGCTGATCCGCGAATCCTTCACCGCGGGCTGGGATATCGAGGAACTGCGGGCCGCGAGCTATCGGGGTCGTGCCGATGTGGCGCCCGCCGGGACGGCCGGTCTCCCGGTCGGCGCCGACGGTACGGTCGAGGGCGCCGCCTGGCTCGCGCGCATCCGCCGGCTCTGACCGTCAGCGTTCGGGACGCGTGGCCTGGTAGTAGGTCAGGCGGCCGATCACCCGGTGTGGCTGCGAGGCGACCTCGCGGCATTCGAAACCCGCGGCGCGCAGCAGGTCCGGGATGCCGTCGCCGAGGTTCCGGACGGCATGGGGATTGTTCAGCATCATGCGGCCCAACCGCCCGTCGGACTCCTTCAGGTGACCACCGACGTCGACGACGTGCAGCCGCCCGCCGGGGCGCAGCACACGCAGGGCCTCGGCCGCGGTGGCCGTGCGGATGTCGGTGTCGAGATGGTGCAGCATCAGCGACGACAACATGCGGTCGAAGCTCTCGTCCGGATACGGAAGGTCCTGGGCGTAGGCCTGTTCGAAACGGATGCCGCTGAGCCCCTTGGCCTTTCGCTGGGCTCGGACCAGGGCCCGGGGGTCGGGATCGGAACCGATCACCTCGGCGCCGGGTTGTTCGCGTTTCGCGCGGATCGTGAGATTGCCGGTGCCGCAGCCGATTTCGAGCACCCGCTGACCGGGCGCCAGGTCGGCCTGGTCGACCAGGCGCGCATGGAGGGCGGGGGCGCCCAGCGCCCGGCTGAGCAGATCGTAGGCGGGCAGCAGGGAGTGCAGGCCGGCGGCGGGCAGATAGTCCTGCCGCTCGTGGGTCACGGAATTCGGATGATGTTCGGTCATGAATCCCATGGTCGGACGGTCCGGACGGCGGTAGTGCTCGGATTCTCGGCAGAAATGGGACTATCTTCGGTTCATGGCCGAGGTGACGCGGGTGGTCCGCCATCAGCGCGGGGTGCCGGTGCACGACTACCGCGCCGGCCCGGTCACGCCGCCGGTGACGGTGCTGCGTGCCCTGCCCGGGCACTTCCCCCTGAGCCGTCCGCACATCCACGATTTCCCGGTGCTCTGGTATCGGCGCAGCCCCGGCGTCGTCTACGTGATCGCCGCCGGTGCGGTGGTCGACGCCGGTGCCGTGGATACCGTCGATCAGGGTGTCGGCGTGTTCTTCGACCCGGCGATCCTCGGCGGCGAGGCGCGGATGCCGTGGCCCGCGTGGCGAGCGCATCCGCTGTTGTTCCCCTTCCTGCACGGCCGGCCCGGTGGACTGCTGCTCCTCGAGATCCCGCCGGACCGGCTCGGTTTCTGGGATGTCACCACCACCGCCATCGAGACCGAGGTCCGGCGGCACGACGAGGGCTACCGGCAGGCGGCGACGGCGTATCTGACCCTGTTGCTGGTCGATCTGGCCCGGCTGGCGGCCGATGTGGTCGGCGATCTGCGCCGCAGCGGCGAGCCGCTGCTCGCCGCGGTGTTCGAGGTGATCGATCAGCAGTTCGCACAACCACTTTCGCTGCGGGACGTGGGCCGCGCGGTCGGGCTGACGCCGGGTCATCTGGCCACCGTGGTCCGGCGCCGCACCGGCCGCACGGTGGTGGAGTGGATCGCCGAGCGGCGGATGACCGAGGCGCGGCGGCTGCTGGCCGACTCGGATCTGCCGGTCGCCGAGGTGGCCCGCCGGGTCGGGATCGCCGATCCGGGATATTTCACGAGGTTGTTCCGGCGTGGCCACGGGATGACACCGCGGCAGTTCCGGGGTGGTCAGGGTTCGCGGGCGTGGTCGGGACCGGATATATAGACTTCGGCAGGTGACCCAGAGCCGTAGAGTCCAAGGCCCGCCGCGGCGTGAAGGCAGGCCCGCCGCCCACGACAGTGGACCGGGTAATCGCGCCGCCGCGCCCACCGGCGCCCGCCGCACCTTCGGCACTCCGGATCTGTTCGTGTGGTTCCCGGTGATCGGGATCCTGCTGGCCGCCGGCCTCGTCGCGACCATCGGGGCCTCCATTCTGCTCGGCGTGGTGCTGGTGCTGGTGGCGATCGTGCTGGTGGTCTTCGAATCGTGGGCCAACCGCTCACGGTAGGGCGCGCTCGATCTCGGCGCGGGACGGAATGGCCACGCTCGCACCGAGTTTCGTCGTGGCGAGGGCGCCCGCGGTACACGCCCAGGCCAATGCCCGCTCCGGGCCCTCGTGCCAGTGCGCCGCCAGCACGCCGGTGAAGGTGTCGCCGGCGCCGGTGGTGTCGACGACGCGCACCGCGATACCGGGATGGCTGAACTCCCCGCCGGGACCGCGATACCGTGCGCCCTCGGCGCCCCGGGTGACGACCAGATGCGGCACCGTGTCCAGGGCCGTGCCCAGGCGGTACGCCTCGCCCTCGTTGACGATCGCGATATCGACCGCCGCCCACATCTCGGTCGGAAGATCCTGTGCCGGTGAGGGATTGAGGAGCACGGTGGTGTCGTGCGCCCGCGCGTGCCGGGCGGCGGTGAGCACCGTGGGCACCGGGATCTCCAGCTGGCACAGTAGTACGTCGGCCTCCTCGATGGTGCGCAGATCCGGCGCCGCCAGATCGCTGAGCCCGGAGTTGGCGCCGCCGACGACGATGATGCTGTTCTCGCCGGCGGCGTCGACCACGATCGAGGCGACCCCGCTGGGCCCGGTCAGCGACCGCAACCGCTCGATGCCGACCCCGGCCTCGGCCAGCACCTGACGCAGCTCACCGGCGAAGACGTCGTCCCCGACCGCGCCCACGAACTCGACCTCGGCGCCCGCCCGCCGGGCCGCGATCGCCTGATTGGACCCCTTGCCGCCGGGTACGGACTCGAACCCGGAACCGAGCACCGTCTCACCCGGATCCGGCCGCCGTTCGGTCGTCGTGACCAGGTCCATATTGATGCTGCCCACCACAGCGATCCTCGCCATGCAGGCACCCTAGCCCGCCGCCGGGCCGCCGCCGAGCACTCTTCGACTCCCGCACCCGGTTGCGGAATCCGCACACTTTTTCGGTGGGTATCGAGTGCGAAAACACTTGGGATTTCAGGGAAAGAGTGCGGCTGCGCCGTCGCGCTTCGCGGCGGCGGGACCGGTCAGTAGGCTGATGGGCATGACTGCTCCCACTGCCACCGAATCGGACCGCGTCGGCGATGTCCGCGCGGTGGTGCACGACGCGGCGCGGCGCGCACGGGTGGCGTCGCGCACGCTCGCCCAGCTGACCACCCAGGCCAAGAACACCGCACTGCACGCCGCCGCCGATGCCCTGCTCGCCGCGAAGGACCGGGTCCTCGCGGCCAATGCGGAGGACATCGAGCTCGCGAAGGCCGGCGGCACGGCCGATTCGCTGCTCGACCGGCTGCGGCTGACCGAGGCCCGGATCGACGGCATCGCCTCCGGGCTGCGGCAGGTCGCGGGGCTGCCCGATCCGGTCGGTGTGGTCGTGCGGGGGTCGTCGCTGCCCAACGGCCTGGAGATCAAGCAGGTCCGGGTGCCGCTCGGTGTGGTCGGCATGGTGTACGAGGCCCGGCCCAATGTCACGGTCGACGCGTTCGGGCTGGCGCTGAAGTCCGGTAACGCGGCGCTGCTGCGCGGCTCGTCGTCGGCCGCGCGCTCCAATGCCGCGCTGGTCGCGGTGCTGCGCGGCGCACTGGCCGGTCAAGGCCTGCCCGAGGACGCGGTGCAGCTGCTGCCCAGCGCGGACCGCTCCAGCGTCACCCATCTCATCCAGGCCCGTGGCCTGGTCGACGTGGTGATCCCGCGCGGCGGCGCCGGGCTGATCAACGCGGTCGTCCGCGATGCGCAGGTGCCGACCATCGAGACCGGTACCGGCAACTGTCACGTCTACGTGCACGCCGCCGCCGACCTCGACATGGCGGAATCCATCCTGCTCAATTCGAAGACCCGCCGCCCGAGCGTGTGCAACACCGCGGAGACGGTGCTCATCGATCGGGCCGTCGCCGAGGTCGCGGTGCCGCGGCTGATCGGCGCGCTGGAAGGGGCGGGCGTCACCGTCCACGGCGATCTGCCGGGCCTGGTTCCGGCCACCGACGAGGACTGGGCCGACGAGTACCTCTCGCTCGATATCGCGTTGAAGGTCGTCGACGATCTGGATGCCGCCGTCGAGCACATCGATCACTGGGGTACCGGGCATACCGAGGCCATCGTCACCGGCGATCTGCGGGCGGCGCGTGAGTTCACCGCCCGGGTCGACGCGGCGGCCGTGATGGTCAACGCTTCGACCGCCTTCACCGACGGTGAGGAGTTCGGCTTCGGCGCCGAGATCGGCATCTCGACGCAGAAGTTGCACGCTCGCGGCCCGATGGCGCTGCCGGAACTGACCTCCACCAAGTGGATCGTCTGGGGCGACGGTCAAACCCGTCCGGCCTGATCCCGCGCCGCCGCGGCGGCGCAGGAGTGCTCGCCGTCACACCGGGTATCTCAGTGACCGGGTGTGTGTGTAACTTCGAGAGTGGAGTTCTTACGGTGCATACCCGCGTGTGCCCGGCGGCCCGCGGGCCGGTAGCGTAGGGAGTGAGTGATCGCTCACTCTGGAGGAGGACCGTGACGGTGCAGAGCGCAGTGCACGAGCCGATCTTCACCTCGGTCGACGATGTGATCGACCGTTTGGCGACGACCGGATATCTGGCCGACAAGGCGACAGCCACCTCGGTGTTCCTGGCCGACCGGCTGGGCAAACCGTTGCTGATCGAGGGACCCGCCGGCGTCGGCAAGACCGAATTGTCCCGGGCGGTGTCCCAGGTCGCCGGCGCCGAGCTGGTACGCCTGCAGTGCTACGAGGGGATCGATGAGGCGCGGGCGCTCTACGAGTGGAACCACGCCAAGCAGATCCTGCGCATCCAGGCGTCCAGTGAGAACGGCTGGGAGGAGACGAAGTCCGACGTCTTCAGCGAGGAGTTCCTGCTGTCGCGGCCGCTGCTGACCGCGATCCGGCGGGCCGACCCCACGGTGCTGCTCATCGACGAGGCCGACAAGGCCGACGTCGAGATCGAGGGCCTGATGCTGGAGGTGCTCAGCGACTTCGCGGTCACCGTCCCCGAGCTGGGCACGATCACCGCCACCCGGCGACCGTTCGTCGTGCTCACCTCCAACGCCACCCGCGAATTGTCCGAGGCGCTGAAGCGGCGCTGCCTCTATCTCTACATCGACTTCCCGGACGAGGAGCTCGAGCGACGGATCCTGGCCAGCCGGGTGCCCGACCTGCAACCGGCGGTGGCGGCGCAACTGGTGCGGATCGTGCACGTGTTGCGCGGAATGCAACTGAAGAAGCTGCCGTCGGTCGCCGAATCCATCGACTGGGGTCACACCCTGCTCGCCCTCGGGCTGAAGGACCTCGACGACAAGACCGTGCGCGCCACCCTCGGCGTCGTGCTGAAACACCAGAGCGACCATCAGCGCGCGCTGTCCGAGCTGAAGCTGGCCTGATGCTCGGCGGCAAGCCCCGGCCCCCGGTGCCGCCGAACGCCACCGACACCGTGCTGAACCCACCCGAGCACGGGCTGCCCGGTCATCTGATCGGGTTCGTGGAGGCGATGCGCGCCAAGGGAATTCCGGTCGGTCCCTCGGAAACGGTCGACGCCGGCCAGGTGCTCACCGTGCTCGATCTGATGGATCGCGAGATGTTGCGCGAGGGGCTGGCCTGCTCGCTGCTGCGCCGGCCGTCGCAGCGGGCCACCTTCGACGGCCTGTTCGATCTGTGGTTCCCCGCGGCCCTCGGTGAGCGCACCGACGCCCTCGATGTGGAACTGCCGCGCGCCGCCGACGGTTCGATCGACATCCTCGCGCTGCGCCGGATGCTCGCCGAGATGCTCGCCGCCGATCCGACCCCGGAGCAGCAGCGGCAGTTGCAGGCGCTGGCGGCACAGATGGTCGAGCAGATGGGCCGGTACGACTCGCTGAAGGGCCCGTCGTTCTCCGCGTACCAGACGCTGAAGGACGTCCAGCCCGAGGTGCTGATCAGCAAGATCCTCGCAGGCCTCGCCGCGGGTATGGACGATTCCGATTTCGACACCGAGGTCGCCCGCCGCGCCGCGCGCGAGCGGGTGCAGAGTTTCCGCAGCACCGTCGAGGCGGAGACCCGCCGCCGCGTCGCGGAACGCCTTGGGCGGGAACGGGTTTCGTCCTACGGGGTGCAGCGGCAGGCCGAGGATGCCGACTTCCTCCGGATTTCGGAGGCCGAGCTGGCCGAGCTGCGCCGCAGCGGTCAGCGGCTGGCCCGGATACTGGCCTCGCGGCTGGCCGCGCGCCGCCGCCGGTCCCGTCGCGGCGAGATCGACCTGCGCAAGACGCTGCGCAAGTCGATGTCCACCGGCGGCGTCCCGATCACCCTGGCCACCCGCAAACCGCGGCCGGGCCGGCCCGATCTGGTGCTGCTGTGCGATATCTCCGGGTCGGTGGCCGGATTCTCGAGTTTCACCATGCTGCTGGTCGACTCGCTGCGGGAGCAGTTCTCCCGGGTGCGGATCTTCGCCTTCGTCGACCGCGTCGACGAGGTGACCCACCTGTTCGACCAGACCACCCCGCTGGACCAGGTGACCAGGCGCATCTTCACCGAGACGAACGTGGTCGGGATCGAGGGGCACTCCGACTACGGCACCGCGCTGAAGGGCTTCGCGGCGGATTTCCCGGAGGCCGTGACCAGCCGGAGTTCGCTGCTGATCCTCGGCGACGCCCGCACCAACTATCGCGATCCCGCGCTGGGCACGCTGGAGCAGCTCGTCGACACCGCCAAACACGCCTACTGGCTCAACCCGGAGGCCGAGAAGATGTGGGGCACCGGCGATTCCGCGGCGAAGCGGTATGCCCGGGTGATCGAGATGCACGAGTGCCGGTCGGCCCGGCAGCTCACCGCCGTGGTGAGCCGGCTGCTCCCGGTCTGACGGAGGCACGAGGGTGACTCGGCGTGTTGTGCGCTCGGGCGGGCCGGGGCGCGGATGGCCCGGCCAGTAAGCTCGGCGGTTGTGCAAGAGACAGGCCGCCGCAAACTGGGCGTGATGGGCGGAACCTTCGACCCGATCCACCACGGCCACCTGGTCGCGGCCAGCGAGGTCGCCAATCGGTTCGATCTGGACGAGGTGATCTTCGTCCCCACCGGCCAGCCGTGGCAGAAGACCGCGAAACAGGTCAGCGCCGCGGAGGACCGTTACCTGATGACGGTGATCGCCACCGCCTCCAATCCGCGGTTCTCGGTGAGCCGTGTCGACATCGACCGGGGTACCCTCACCTACACCGTCGATACCCTGCGTGACCTGCAACGGCAGTATCCAGACGCCGACTTGTACTTCATCACGGGTGCGGACGCGCTGGCCAACATCCTGACATGGCAGGATTGGGCGGAATTGTTCGAGCTGGCGAAATTCGTCGGCGTGAGCCGTCCGGGATACGAACTGAATACCGATCAATTGGAGCAACACCTGCGGGATGCCCCACCGGATGCGCTCACCGTCATCGAGATCCCGGCTCTGGCGATCTCGTCGAGCGAGTGCCGGCGTCGCGCCGCCGAGGGGCGGCCGGTGTGGTATCTCGTTCCGGACGGCGTCGTGCAGTACATATCGAAGCGGCACCTGTACGTGCCGGGAGGGAACGGGAAGGTGGCACAGGCATGAGAGGTCGGGCGCGAACTCGGGGTACCGCATGACGGCGACTGCCGATGCGGTCGAGATGGCACGGGTCGCCGCACGGGCGGCCGACGAGAAGCTGGCGGTCGACGTGGTGGTGCTCGACGTGTCCGAGCAGCTGGTGATCACGGATTGCTTCGTGATCGCCTCGGCCCCCAACGAGCGGCAGGTCAACGCGATCGTCGACAACGTCGAGGAGAAGCTACGCCTGGCCGGGCACAAGCCGGTCCGGCGGGAGGGCACCCGCGAGGGCCGCTGGGTACTGCTGGACTACGTCGAGGTCGTCGTGCACGTCCAGCACAGCGACGAGCGCAATTTCTATGCGCTGGAACGGCTCTGGAAGGACTGCCCGGTGGTCGAGGTGGAGGGTGTCGGCGCCCCGCAGCCGGCGGACGGTGCCGGAGAGACCGCGTGAATCTGGTTCCCGACGAGGGGACCTCCCCTCCACAGTACGACGACGAGTCGCCCGAGATCGGCCTCGCTCGGCGGGCGAGCCGTCATGCCCACGTGCGTCGGCTGATCCTGCTCCGGCACGGGCAGACCGAGTGGAACGCCTCCGACCGCATGCAGGGGCAGATCGACACCGACCTCAGCGAGGTGGGCCGCGGGCAGGCGAAGGATGCCGCCCGCGAGCTGCTGTCCCACGACGCGATCGCCATCGTCGCCTCGGATCTGCGCCGGGCCTACGACACCGCGGTGGCCCTGGCCGACCACACCTCGCTGGATGTGGTGCGTGATCCGCGACTACGCGAGACCAGTCTCGGCGAGTGGGAGGGCCTCACCCATCACGAGGTCGACGCGCGGTATCCGGGCGCGCGGCTGACCTGGCGGATGGACGCCGGCTTCACCCCGCCGGGCGGGGAGAGCAAGCTCGAGGTCGGCGCCCGCGCGCTGCCGGTCGTGAGCGAGCTGTTTGCCGCGCGCGGTGACTGGCCCGGCCGTACCATCATCCTCGTCGCGCACGGCGGGCTGATCGCAGCGCTGACCGCTGCGCTGCTCGACCTGCCCCGAGAACACTGGCCGATCTTCGGTGGACTGGCCAATACCAGTTGGGTGCAACTGAGCAGCCACGGTCCCAGCATGGAGCAGCCCGGGTGGCGGCTCGATGTATGGAACGCGGCGGCGAAGGTAGCTCCTGATGTCCTCTGAGAACCTGTCTTCCGACGACCGGGACGAACCGGTCCGGCAGGTGACCGATGAACTGATCCGCAAGGCGTCCGAGGGGCCGGTACGGCGCCTCCCGGACGCGTTGTTCGGCGGACCCGCACCGGAAACGGTTGCGCGCCGGGCCGATCGGCCCGACGGCGACCCCGGTGTGGTCTCCGACGAACTCTTGCGCAAGGCCTCCAGCGGGCGGATCCGGCAGCTGCCGGACCTGCTGTTCGGTGGCCCCTCGACGGAGGCCGTTGCGCGGCAACGGGATTCCGGCGCGGTGGTGACCGGATCCGGCGAGGTCGGCGGCGATACGGCCGGGGCCGGTCCGCCGGACGCGGACGACGACTTATCCGCGTTACCCACGGCCCCCGTTGCGGGGGCCGACGAAATTCTCGACCCGGCAGCGGATTCCGCTGCCGACATCGCGTCGACCGCGGTCGGCGCTTCCGGTGGTACGGCCGCCGCGCACGGTACCGGTTCGTCCGGCGAGCCGGACCTGCCGGATGACGCCGTCGATCCCGCTCACCCCGCGCCGCACGGCGCGGGGTCGGCCGGTCCGGCCGGCGTGACGGAAGCCGCTGCCGGACCACACGATTCGATCACGGCCGCAGCCGGGCACGCCGATACCGACGCCGACCCGGCCGGAGACGAAGGGGTACCCGTGCCCGATGCCGAACTCGGCAGTGCGACCGGGAAGGACGATGCGCCCGCAACGGATGAGCGCCACGCCGGGTCGCGGGACGCTCTCGCGGTCGCCGGCGAAACCGCAGCGCCGACAGGCGAATCGGACCGCGCGCCCGGTACCGATGTGGCGGTGACCGGCGGCGACTGTGCCGTATTCGGTGACGAGGTCGTGCCGGCCGCCGCGGGCGAAAGCGACGCCGGCGCAGCGGATTCCGGGCGGCCGGTGCTGGTGGTGATCGCCGATTCGCTGTCGTATTACGGCCCGAAGGGCGGCCTGCCCGCCGACCACAGCCGGATCTGGCCGAATCTGGTTGCCGCCGAGCTCGATTGGGATGTCGAGCTGGTGGGCCGGGTGGGCTGGACCTGCCGCGACGCCTACTGGGCACTGATCGGCGACCCCCGGGTGTGGGCGGTCGTGCCGCGCGCGGGTGCGGTGGTGTTCGCCACCGGCGGTATGGATTCGCTGCCCTCGCCGCTGCCGACGGCGCTGCGGGAACTGATCCGGTACGTGCGGCCGCCGGGGCTGCGCCGGGTGGTCCGGGGCGGTTACCAGTGGTTGCAGCCGCGGCTGTCGAAACTGGGTCGTCCGGTGGCGTTGCCGGCGCGGGTCAGCGTCGAATATCTGGAACAGTCGCGACAGGCGCTGGTGCAGTTGCGGCCCGAACTGCCCGTGGTGGGTGTGCTGCCCTCGGTGCACATCTGCGACGCCTACGGCCGGGTGCACGCCGGGCGCGAGCCGTCGGTGCGCGCGTTGACCGAATGGTCCGCGAAAACCGCTGTGCCGCTGGTCGATCTGGGTGAGGCCGTGCGTGATCACGTGTTCGCCGGTGAGGGCAATCCGGACGGGATCCATTGGGGCTGGGAGGGTCACGCCGCCGTCGCCCGCGCCATGGTGAAGGTGCTGTCGGAGGTGTGCGCCACCGAGGACCCGGCATGAGCCGGCCGGGGGCGACAGCGGGGCGTTCCCTGCGCAGCGCGCGGAGGAGCGGATAGGCGTGGCAGTCGTGGTGGTGACGGATTCGTCCGCGAGCCTGCCGGCCGAATCGGTCGACGAACTGGGGATCGTCGTCGTGCCGTTGCATGTGCTGGTGGACGGCCGGGAGGTGACCGATGGGGACGAGATCGACTACTCGTCCACGACGGTGACGACCTCGGCCCCCTCGCCGGGTGAACTGTGCGCCGCCTACCGCCGCGCGCTGGCCCTCAGTGCGGGCGACGGCGTTGTGGCCGTGCATCTTTCGCGGCAGCTGTCCGCGACCTGGGAGGCCGGCCGGCAGGCCGTCCAGGAACTGGACGCCGGAGATCGAGTGCGCCTGGTGGATTCGCTGAGCGCCGGACTGGGCACCGGGCTCGCGGTCCTGGCGGCGGCCCGGCAGGCCCACGCCGGTGCTTCGCTGGAGCAGGTTTTCGCGGCCGCGCAGTCGGCGGCGGCCCGCGGTCGTGCCTTCATCATGGTGAACCGCACCGAGCAACTACGCCGCGGCGGCCGATTGAGCACGGCCGCCGCGTTCTTCGGCACCGAACTGGTGACCAAACCTCTGCTGCAACTGGTCGACGGCCGGCTGGAACTGCGGGAGAAGGCCCGGACCCGATCCAAGGCGTACGCGAAACTCGTTGCGGCGGCGGTGGATGCGGCCGGCGGGGACGGCGCGGCCGTGGCCGTTCAGCATCTCGGCGCGCCCGAGGCCGCGGAGACCATCGTCACCCGGCTCATCGAACTTCTGCCCGGCATCCGGGAATTGATCACGGCCGAATTCGGGCCGAGTCTCGCTGTCCACCTCGGCGCCGGCGCGGTCGGCGTGCTGGTCGTGCCCGGCGGCTGCGACTGAGCCCGGACCTGCCCGACCGACGGTGGGCCGGGCGTGTTGTCCACAGCGGGAGCGCTGTCCACAGGTGACCTGAATCGCCTGGTCGAGCCCGGAGTCCGACAGGTTCCGGCTGCCTATGGTGACCGGCATGGGGCGAGAAGACGAACGCAGGCGGGTACGGGAACGGCTGGGGGCGCTGGACGCCGCCAAGTTCGGTTCGGGGCCGCGGGCCGTGCCGGACGGTCGCTGGGATCATGCGGAGTTCGACGCCACGGAATCCGACGACCCGGACCGCGAGGACGAGCGGTGGGACGAGATCGCGGCGCCGGCGAATCCGCCGTGGCTGAGCGAGCCGGTCGGCAGTATGTCGATGTGGCATCGGCGGCTGGTGCCCGAACGGTTCCGGGGGATCCGGCTGGATCCGGGCCGCCGCGGCGTCCTGGTACTGGGCGCGTTCGCGGTGGCCGCGCTGGTGGTCGCCGTCGCGTCCACCCAGTCGGAAGTGCCGGTGGTGCAACCGGTTCCGCCGTTACCGGCGGCTCGCGCGGTGGCGGTCACCCCGGCGCAGCCGGCGCCGGTCGCCGAGACCACATCCGCTCCGCCGTCGCGCACCCGGGCGGTGGAACTGGTGATCAGCGTGGTCGGGCAGGTGGAACATCCGGGCCTGCTGCACATGCCGTCGGGCTCGCGGGTCGCCGATGCGGTGTCGGTGGCCGTCGCGAAGGAGGGCGCCGATCTGGCGACCCTGAATCTCGCCCAGCGCCTGGCCGACGGTGATCAGGTGGTGGTGGGTGTGCCCGGTTCGCCCGCCGGGCAACCGCGGCTCGGCAGTGTGGTGCTGTCCGGCCATCCACCACCCGGACCCGGCCGCGGGACCGGATCCTCCGGCACACCTGTCGCACCCGTGCGGATCGACCTCAACACCGCCACCGAGTCCGATCTCGACGATCTGCCGGGGGTGGGGCCCAGCACCGCCCGCGCCATCCTCACCTGGCGTACCGAGCACGGCCGCTTCGGCACCGTCGATCAACTCGCGGAGGTGCCCGGCATCGGCCCGTCGAAACTGGAGCGTTTGCGCGCGCTCGTCACGGTGTGAACACCCGCGAACCGACAGGGAGGAGAATCCGATGACCCCCGATCGTTCCGGCGGCAACGACCGTGAACCGGTCACGCCGCCGCTGGACGCGCGCCTGGTCCTGCCCGCGATCGCCGGCTGGGCCGCGACGCTGATCGCGATCGTGGCGGGTGCGCACACGGGTCTGCTGCTGGCGGCCGGCCTCGCGATCACCGCCGTCGCCACGGCCGGATGGCTGTTCCGCCGCGGTCGCCGGCGGGCGATCGCCTCGGTGCTGCTGGCCGCGGTGCTGACCGCCGCGGGTTTCGCGCTGGCGGGCGCCCGGCACGAGGCGCGGGCCGCGGCGCACCCGCTGCGTCACCTCGACGAGGGCACCCGGCTCACCGCGGTCGCGGTCCCGGCCGACGATCCGAAACCGTTGCCCGCCAGGCCGTTCGGCGCCCGGCAGTGGATGATCCGGGCCGAATTGCGCGAGTACCGGCTCGGCCCGGATCCGGTGCGGGTGGGTGGCACGGTACTCGTGCTGGCGCCGGCCGGGGGCTGGTCGGCGCTGCTGCCGGGTCAGGAGGTGAAATTCCGTGCCCGACTGGAACATCCGTGGCGGCACGACCTGACCGTCGCGGTGCTGCGCGCGCAGGGACCGCCCACCGCGGTCGCCCCGGCGCCCTGGTGGCAACGGGTGGCAGGCGCCATCCGCGGCCGGCTGGCGGCATCGGCGGCGCGGGCGCTGCCCGCCGACGCCGCGGGCCTGCTACCCGGGCTGGTGGACGGCGACATCTCGCGATTGCCCGATCGGGTGCGGGAGAACTTCCGGGAGACCGACCTGACGCATCTGGTCGCGGTATCCGGTACCAACGTCACGATCATCCTGATGGCGGTGTCGAGGTCGGTGGAGCGGTTCACCGTCGACCGGCGGCTGGGCATCGTGATCTCGGCTGTCGCGTTGCTGGCGTTCGTGATCCTGGCCCGGCCGTCGCCCTCGGTGCTGCGGGCGGCGCTGATGGGGGCGATCGCGGTCCTCGCCACCGCGATGGGGCGACGCAAGCAGGCGCTGCCGGCGCTGTGCGCCGCGGTCGTCGGACTGCTCGCCTGTTGCCCGGAGTTGGCCCTGGACATCGGATTCGCGCTGTCCGTGCTGGCGACCGCGGCCTTGATCGTGCTGTCGCCCGGCTGGTCCCGGTGGCTGGAACGGCACGGCTGGCCGCATCGCCTCGCCGAGGCCTTCGCGATCGCCGCCGCGGCGTTCCTCGTCACCACCCCGTTGCTGGCGGCGCTCACCGGTCACGTCGGGTTGCTCGCCGTCCTGGTGAACGTCCTGGTCGAACCGGCCATCGCCCCGATCACCATCCTGGGCACGCTGGCCGCCGTCGTCGCCTGTGTCTGCCCGCCGCTGGCCGATATCCTGCTCCGGCTCACGATCCTGCCGCTGCGATGGTTGTTGTCGGTCTCCGAACACGGTGCGTCGCTGGGCATTTCACTGCCCGTCCCGGACGGGGTCACCGGCGGCGCAGTCACCGCGGCCGTCGCGGCCTCGCTGGTGGCGGTGCTGGTCCGGCTGAGTCACCGTGCGCCGGCAGCGCGCGGGCCCGACCGGGATCCGGGCGGCTGACCGGACGCGGGTTCACGGCAGGGCGCGCAGGGTGGGCCGGTCGGCGGGTGCGGAGCGCAGCGTGGCGAGTGTTTCCGCCGACGGGGGAGCGGACAGCTGGGCGACCAGGGTGTCGAGCAACTGACTCACGTGCAACGCGAACGGGGTGATGCGCATACCGAGCGTCCGCATCCGGTGGCGGTCCGCGCACACGTGCAGACAGGTCCCCGAGGCCTGGTGAATCCTGATGTCGCGCAACGGTTGTGGCACGTCGGTGATGAGGGCGCCGACCCGGGCGTAGTAGGCGCGCTCGGATTCGCGGTGGGTCTCCGGCAGCGTGTCGAGCGGGTGCATCTCGCGCACGAGTTGTTCGAGGAAGGGCAGGTAGTAGCAGTCCTCGTCCTCGCCGAGCTCCATCAGCGGCAGTTGGTGCGCCTCGACGACGCGACGCAGATCCTCCGGGGGCAGCCGGGCTTCGAGCAGGGAGCGGCGGCGGGTCAGGTCCTCGACGCGGTTGACCAGGATGGCGTCGATGAGGCCCTGTTTGGAGCCGAAGTGGTACTGCACGGCCGATTTGTTGGCCATCCCGGCCTCGCTGCCGATCTGCCGCAACGGCACGCCGTCGAGGCCGTGCCGGGCGTAGAGCCGTTCCGCGGTGAGGATCAGCTGCTGCTTCGCGGAACGGCCGACGAAGGGCATCGACTCGGTCATGTGGTTCATCAAACCACTCTGGACAGCACTAAGGCACATGACTTACAGTTCGGTCGATCACATTAGAAATCAGTAGCGGGTCTGATCGCGGCAGGCGGTCGCCGCTCGCGGATCCGGGAAGAGAGCACCACATGGCAGGACTCGAGGGGCGCGTCGCGTTCATCACCGGCGCCGGACGCGGTCAGGGCCGCGCACACGCGGTACGGCTGGCCCGGGAGGGCGTCGACATCATCGGGATCGATATCTGCGCGGACATCGCCTCGATGACCTACCCGAACGCCACCGAGGCCGACCTGGCCGAGACCGCGAAACTCGTTGCGGAACAAGGCCGGACGATGGTCGCGCGCAAGGCCGACGTGCGCGACTTCCACGGTCTGCGGGCCGCGTTCGAGGAGGGCCACGGGGAGTTCGGCCGGGTCGACATCATCATCGCCAACGCCGGCATCATCCGGATGGGGACGGAATCGGAGGATTTCCTCGCCGACTGGAAGGACGTCATCGACACCAATCTCACCGGCGTGTATCACACCGTGCGGGCCGCGCTGCCGGAACTGCGGGCCGGTGGCCGCGGCGGTTCCATCGTGATCACCAGTTCCACCGCCGGGCTGAAGGCCTCGCCGTCGTTGTTCGCCAGCGGCAACGCCTACGCCTCGGCGAAACGCGGGGTGGTCGGCCTGATGCAGGGTCTCGCGGGATATCTTGCGCCCGAATGGATTCGGGTGAACACCATCCATCCGACCGGGGTCGCCAGCGGCATGACCCAGAACGACGCCATGCGCGCGCTGATGGCACAGGCCGCCGCCGGGGGCCAGAACTCGATCTCGGGAATGCAGAACGCGCTGCCGCTGCCGATGCTCGAGGCCGAGGATGTCGCCAACGCGGTCGCCTACCTGGTCTCCGACGAGGCGAAATTCATCACCGGCATCGAATGGCCGCTCGACGCCGGATTCATGGTGCGATGAGCATGACCGGCACACCGACGGCCGCCACCGACACCCTGCCCACCGGCCTGCTCATCGGCGGCGAGTGGGTCACCGGCTCGTCGGGCGGCACCTACGACCACATCTATCCGGCCGACGGCCGGCCCAACGCGACCGTCGAACTGGCCGGCGACGCCGAGATCGACGCCGCGGTGCGATCGGCGTGGCAGGCCCACCGCGAGTGGATCTCCTACACCCCGGAACGCCGCCGCGACCTGATGATCGCGCTCGCCGACGCCATGCGCGACGATATCGAGCGGCTCGGGCGCCTCAACGTCCACGACTTCGCGGTGCCGATCGTCATGAGCCCCGGCCACGCCGCGCTGGCCGAGGGCTTCATCCGCTACTACGCCGGCTATGTCGACAAGGCGACCGGCACCAGCACGCCGGTGTCGAACAAGTTCGACGTCAACCTGATCGAGCACGAACCCTACGGCGTGGTCGGCATCATCGCCCCGTGGAACGGTCCGCTGGTCGTCATCGGGCTCAATGTCGCGGCCGCGCTCGCGGCGGGAAATGCGGTGGTACTCAAGCCATCCGAGATCTCGCCGTTCACGCCGTTGCGGTTCGGCGAACTCTGTCTACAGGTCGGCATGCCGCCCGGCCTGGTCAATGTGGTGCCGTCGGGCCCCGACGGTGGCGCCGCGCTCGTCCGCC
Source organism: Nocardia sp. BMG111209 (assembly GCF_000381925.1). NCBI lineage: Bacteria > Bacillati > Actinomycetota > Actinomycetes > Mycobacteriales > Nocardiaceae > Nocardia > Nocardia sp. BMG111209. The sequence goes on along the minus strand of NZ_KB907307.1, from coordinate 4,190,183 downwards.
ATCCCGGGGTGCGCAAGATCCACTTCACCGGTGGCGGCCACACCGCGCGGGCGATCATCACCACCGCCGCGGCGAATCTCACCCCGGTGGCCACGGAACTCGGTGGTAAATCGGCGAATATCGTGTTCGCCGACGCCGACCTCGACGCCGCTGCCCGCTTGGCCGCGTTCCAGGGACCGCTCGGCCAGGCCGGGCAGAGCTGTGCCTGCGGCAGCCGCATCCTGGTCGAGGCCGCCGTCTACGACGAGTTCATGGCGAAATTCCTCGCTGTGGTCGCCGCCGCGCCGGTCGGCGACCCGTTCGATCCGGGCAATCTGGTGGGACCTGTGGTCAGTCAGGCCGCCACCGACCGGATCCTGCAGGTCATCGACCGCGCCGTGGCGGATCGGATGGGCGAGCTCGTGACCGGCGGCCATCGCCTCGGCGGCGATCTCGCGGCCGGTTACTACCTCGAACCCACCGTATTCGCCGATGTCGACAACCGCTCGCCGCTCGCGCAGAACGAAACCTTCGGCCCGGTGGTGTCGGTCATGCGATTCACCGACGAGGCCCAGGCTGTGGCGATCGCCAACGACACCACCTTCGGCCTCAACGCCTTCGTCCAGACCACCGATCTGACCCGGGCCCACCGCATCGCCCGGCAACTCGAATCCGGCTCGGTCTGGATCAACCGCAACAGCGACATCTCCCCGCAGAGCCCCTACGGCGGATACAAGCAGAGCGGCACCGGCCGCGCCGGTGGCCTGGAAGGGCTGCGCGAATTCCAGCAGGTCAAGAACATTCGCATCGGAATGCCGTGACGTCCTGCCGGTAACGCGGACGATCGTGGCGGCGAGCCCATATCCTGGCGATATGGGGGGTGCCGGCGCGGTTCGCGGAGGTCGCGGCCGCCGTGCTGCCCGGCCGGGATCCGGTGACCGGATCGCTGGTGCGTGGCGGTTCGCACGCCGTGGTGCTGTTTCCCGGGTACGCGGTGGTGCGGATCGCCGAACGGCCGAATGCGGCCGAACTGCTCGAGCGGCGCGTGGCATTGCTGAATCGGCTTGCCGCACTGTCTCTTCCGTTCGCAGTACCGCGGCCGTTGTCGGATGTCGCCACCGTCGCGGGCCACACCGCCGTCGCGTCGACCTGGATACCCGGCCGTCCGCGTGAGCGTGGCGAACCGGTCTGCACCGCCGATCTCGGCGGCCTGCTGCGCGCATTGACCGAAATCGACTGTGCGGCAATGGCGGACGTGCTCGGGGAGGCGCACGAGTGCTGCGGTGGGAACTCGCTCAGGCCTTCGATCCCGCTGTGGATGTCGCATGTCTGTCGTGGTTCGGCTGGGACGCGGCGGCCCGGTGTGCGGACGCGACCACTCTCGTCCGGGTCCGCACGTGGTATCGGACGTTCGGCCTCGAGCAGGTCGGCGTCGCGATACTCGCGGCGGCGCCGGATGTGCTGTCCCGCACCATCGTTCGTACCTGCGAATGGCTGGACCGCACGTCGGAGCGGCCGAGTCGGTGAATCCGAGGCCGTCGCCGAATCGCGGGTGCAATGTATCGCGGGTGCAATCAGCGCATCAGGATCCTCATCGGCCGGTGGGTGCGATCGGTGTCGTGCCCAGCACGCCGGAGTACCAGTGCGCCAGCCGATCCCACAGGATCCGCCGGGTGGCCGCCATATTGTGGCAGTGTGCGCTACCGGTCAGCGCGTAGACGGTGATGTCCGGACTGTTCGGGTAGAAACTCGCTTCGCGCTGCGGGTCCGGTGACACGTCGACGGCTCCGTAGCCCAGGAATACGGGGACATCGACGGCGGCCGCGGCGTCGCGGCCGATACCCGGCACCGACGCTTCGGCGCCGGATCTGCGGGGCACCACGGTGAGGGTGGTGGCGTCGTCCACGGTCACCACCTGCTCCGGCACGTCCGCCAGGTGGAACCAGGACCGCATCGGCGCCCGGTCCGCGGGCTGTGCGTATCGGTGCGGGAACACCGCCACCATCCGCTCGACGAGTTCCGCACGACCCCTGGGGGATTCGGCGGCCGCGGCGTCCTCCGGGCCGAGCGGTCGTTGCGCCACATACTGATTGGTGGTGCCGAGAATGGCCAAGCCCACATAGCTGCCGTGCGCTGCCTGCTGGTACATCGCGACGTAGCCACCCAGTGAATGGGCGATGCACAGGGCCGGCGCGTACTGCCCGGTCATCGCCGGGACGGCCGCCACCGCGGCGGCGGCCGCCGCGGCCTGGTCGGCGAGCCCGATCTCGCGGTCCGGCCGGCTGCTCGCGCCGGTGCCCAGGTGATCCAGCGCGATCACGGCGTAGCCGCGTGCCGCGGCATCCGTGGCGAAGCTGTAGTCGTCGAATTCCGGGACCCGGAGATCGAAGTAGCCGCGATCGTAGGTGCCGCCGGGCAGGCAGACGAGCACCGCCGGCGCCTGCCCGCCACCGGCCGGTGGGAAGTAGGAGGCGGCCAGCCGCGCCGGCTCCCCGACCGCCGCACTGACGTCGAACTCGATCCGTTGCGGCTGATCCGTCATGATCTTCCTCCCGCTGCGTGCCGCGTCTGCGCCACAGGGCGAGAATATCGTTCTCGTAAATCGGAAGTCTTGATATCCGCCGGATCTGGGGTACCGCAGGCCGGGAAGATCCCCGAGGTCACTGGTCGGCAGGACCGCCGTCGATGGTGTTCAGATGGGTGGAGAGGTCGTCGACGAGGCGGCCCAGGAGATGAACCAGCTCGCGCTGATCGGCCTGCGACCAGCCGGTCAGCGCCTGGTCGAACCAGCCGTCGATGACGTGCAGATAGCGGCCGACCAGCTTCTCCCCCTCGGGGGTGAGGGTGATCAGGCGAGCGCGCTGATCGTCCGGGTCGGCGATGCGCCGCACCAGACGGCGCTTCTCGAGTGCGTTCAACTGCCGGGTGACGTGCGGCCCGGCGACCTGCATCCTCGTGGCGATCTCACCGACGCGCATGGCCCCCTCGGCGGATTCGAGGATCACCAGGATCGTGATCGCCGGCCGCTCCAGGGTGATTCCGGCCGTGGCCGTGGCGGTTTCGAACAGTTGCCCGCGACTCAGCGTGCTGCTGAGTTGTGCCATGCGGGGCAGCAGCCCTTTCAGTGCCTCGTTTCCGCTGGTCATCCGTCCACCTCTATTGGATACCTAAGTTAGGTATATTGTAGCTGCATCCCGATCGGCCACCCCCACGGGCTCATGGTCGAAAATAGATACCTAAGGTAGGTAATAGAATGGAATAATACGACCGCCGATGCCTCTGCTGCCCTGAACCTCTGGTCCCTGATTGCTGACCTGAGATCGGTGGCGACCGTGGGCCGAAAGCCGGATGGTCTCCTCGCGCCTGGTTCATGCGTGAAGGGCGCGGATCGGTGGTGCCTCGGTGTCGGTTGTCCGGTTCGGATGCGAAGCTGTGGGCATGCGCGTCGTGGTGGCCAATCGGGGTGAGATAGCGGTCCGGGTGTTGCGGACCGCTCGGGAGCGGGGCTGGTCGACGCTGGCGCTGTATACCGCTGACGAGGCCGGGAGCCTGCCGGTGCGGCTGGCCGATGAGGCGGTGCAGTTGCCGGGTCGGGGTGCTGCCGCCTATCTGGATGTTGCCGCGGTGGTGGCGGCCGCCGCGACGGCGGGGGCGGGTGCTTTCGTGCATCCGGGCTATGGATTCCTCAGTGAGAGTGCGGCATTGGCCGAGGCTTGTGCGGCGGCGGGGCTCGTGTTCGTCGGGCCCGGTCCGGAGGCGCTGCGAGTCTTCGGGGACAAGGTGGCGGCCCGGGGTGCGGCCGAGCGGGCCGGGGTTCCGGTGGTCCCGGCGACGGCCGCCGGGGCCGGGCCGGAGGAGATTGCGGCGTTGCTGGGGGCCCATCCCACCGGTGTGATGGTCAAGGCCGTCGCCGGTGGTGGTGGGCGCGGGATGCGGCCGGTGCGGGATCCGGGGCAGGTGGCCGAGGTGTACGAGCGGTGCCGGGCGGAGGCGCGGGCCGGATTCGGTGACGACACCGTGTATGCCGAGGCGCTGGTGACCGGTGCGCGGCACATCGAGGTGCAGATCGTCGCCGACGGTGTGGACGCGGTGGCGCTCGGTGATCGCGATTGCAGTGTGCAGCGGCGTCATCAGAAACTGATCGAGGTGGCGCCGGCGCCGGACCTCGATCCGGAGGTGCGGTCCGGGCTGCATCGTGCGGCGGTCTCGCTCGCCCGATCGGTGGGCTGCCGAGGCGTGATCACCGTCGAATTCCTGGTCACCGCTTCGGGTTTCCATTTTCTGGAGGTCAATCCCCGGTTGCAGGTGGAGCACACCGTCACCGAGGAGGTGACCGGGGTGGATCTGGTTGCCGTGCAACTGGATCTGGCCGAGGGGCGGGTGCTCGGGGAGCTCGATCCGGCGGTGAGTGCGGGGGCCGTGCCGCGCGGTTGTGCGGTGCAGGCCCGGGTCAATGCCGAGACCAGTGCCGTGGACGGCACGCTCCTACCGAGTACCGGTGTGCTGGAACGGTTCTCGGCCCCCACCGGCGTCGGTGTGCGGGTCGACACCGCGGCGCGGACCGGGATGCGGCAGACGGCGCAGTTCGATCCGTTGCTGGCCAAGGTGATCGCGCGCGGGCCGTCGTACGGATCGGCGCTGCAACGATGTGCCGATGCGCTGTCCGAACTCGAAGTGGTCGGTGTGCACACCAATGCCGCGCTGGTGCGGGCCGTGCTGGCCGAACTCGCCGGTACCCGGCCGGTCGACACTACCTGGTTCGAACGCCACCTCGGCGAATTGTCCGCTCGGGCGGACGAATACGTTCGGACATCGGACCGCGAAGGGCATTCGTCGGAGCACGGTGGCGTAGCGGCCGACCGCGGTGGCGCGGGGAACGGTGTCGGTGCTGCCGCGAGCAACGGTGGCGTGGGGAACCATCCCGTCGCCGGGGAGGACGGACTGCACGACGGGGAGGCCGTGCTGCGGTCGCCGATGGGTGCCACCGTGGTGACGCTGGTCGAGCCGGGGGCCGTGGTGGCGGCGGGGGCCGAGGTTGTCGTGCTGGAGGCGATGAAGATGCAGCATGTGCTGCGTGCCGAGCAGGCGATGCGGGTGGTGCGGCATGCGGTCGGGCCGGGGGATGTCGTCGATCCGCGGTCGGCTCTGCTGGTCTGGGTCACCGCCGAGCACGACGGGGTTTCGGCGGAGGTTGCCGATGTCGATCTGGATTCCGTGCGCGACGATCTGGCCGAGGTGCTGGCGCGGAACGACGCCACGCACGATGCGGCGCGGCCCGCGGCGGTGGCCAAGCGGCATCGGCTGGGGCGGCGGAGCGCGCGCGAGAACATCGATGATCTGGTCGATTCGGACAGTTTCGTAGAGTACGGCGGGTTGGCCATCGCGGCGCAGCGGGCCCGGCGCAGTATCGAGGATCTGATCGCCAATACGCCCGCGGACGGTCTGGTCGCGGGGGTCGCCACGATCAACGCCGATCGGTTCGGCGCCGAGGGGTCCCGGGCCGTGGTGATGTCGTACGACTACACCGTGCTGGCCGGGACGCAGGGTATGCGCAATCACGGCAAGACCGATCGGATGCTGGAGCTCGCGCGCGAGCAGGGGCTACCGGTGGTGTTCTTCACCGAGGGTGGCGGCGGGCGGCCGGGGGATACCGATCACGGTGGGATTTCCATGTTGGATGTCACCACCTTCCGCACCATGGCGGCGTTGTCGGGCCGGGTGCCGTTGATCGGCATCGTGTCCGGGCGGTGCTTCGCCGGAAACGCTGCGCTGCTGGGTATGTGCGATGTCGTGATCGCCACCCCGGACGCGAATATCGGTATGGGCGGGCCGGCGATGATCGAAGGTGGTGGGCTCGGGGTGTTCACGCCCGAGCAGATCGGACCCGTGGACGTGCAGCGGCGCAACGGGGTTGTGCACGTCGTCGCCGGAGACGAGGCCGAGGCCGTGGCGGTCGCGCGGCGGTATCTCGCCTACTTCCAGGGGACCACCGCGGAGTGGACCGCGCCGGATCCCCGGCTGGCCCGGCACGCGGTGCCGGAGAACAGGTTGCGCGCCTACGACATTCGCGCCGCGATCGAATCCGTCGTGGATGTGGATTCGATGCTCGAGCTGCGGCGGGACTGGGGGATCGGGGTGGTCACCGCCCTGGTTCGGGTGGAGGGCCGCGCGTTCGGGCTGATCGCCAACGATTGCGGGCATCTCGGCGGCGCCATCGACGCACCGGCGGCCGACAAGCTCGGGGCGTTCCTCCGGTTGTGCGGGGCGCACGGACTGCCGATCGTCTCGCTGTGTGACACACCGGGATTCATGGTCGGACCGGATGCCGAGGAACAGGCCACGGTCACCCGGTTCAGCCGGTTGTTCATCGATGCCGCGGCGCTGTCCGTGCCGTTCGGCACGATCGTGGTGCGCAAGGGGTACGGGCTGGGGGCACAGGCCATGGCGGCCGGATCGTTCCGCGCGCCGGATTTCGTGATCGCCTGGCCCACCGGCGAAATCGGCGGGATGGGGCTGGAGGGCGCGGTGCGGCTGGGGTTCGCCAAGGAGCTCGCCGGGATCGCCGATCCGGCGCAGCGGCAGGCGGCCTTCGACGAACTGGTCCGGCTCGCCTCCGCCAACGGCAAGGCGCTCACCGCCGCAACGGTTCTCGAACTCGACGCGGTGATCGATCCCGCCGACACCCGCCGGTGGATCCGCACGCTGCACCGGCCCCCGGCGTGATACGCCTCAGGCGAGGCGGGTGACCTCCACGACCACCTCCAGGTCGGTGGAGCCGTCGCCGGAGAAGATGCCCTTCAGCGGCGGCACGTCGGCGTAGTCACGGCCGACGCCGACGGAGACGTGCTGTTCGTTGATCGCGACGTTGTTGGTGGGGTCGTAGCCCCACCAGCCGCCGGTCCACGCCTCCACCCACGCGTGCGACTGGCCGGCCACGGATTCGCCGATCGCCGCCGACGGCTGCGGATGCAGATAGCCGGAGACGTAGCGGCTGGGAATTCCCATGGCGCGCAACAGGACCAGGGTCAGGTGCGCGTAGTCCTGGCAGACGCCCTTGCGTTCGGCGAAGGCCTGCACCGCGGAGGTGTGCACGGAGGTGGTGCCGGCGAGATAGTCCATCTCGCTGTGCACCCATTCGGCCGCGCGCACCACGGCCTTCGCCGGCGGCACCGCGCGCGACAGCTGGCGGGCGACGGTGGCCAGGCGCCGGTCGCGGGGCACGTATTCGGTGGGTTCCAGCAGCTCGTCGAAGCGGTCGATGATCTCCTCGGTCTGTAGATTCTCCCAGGACAGCTCCTCGGTGGGACCGCCGTCGGGTTCGGTCTCCACCACCGACGCGCCGGTGACCTCCAGCTCGGTGTGCGGTGCGTGCAGGTCGAAGGCCGTGACCTGGGTGCCCCAGTAGTCGGCGTACCGATAGGACCGGGTCGACGGCACCGTCTCGACCCGGTTGAGGATCACCGTCTGCCGGCTGTCGGCGCGCGGTGTCAGGCGCGCCTCGTTGAACGACCGGGTCACCGGAGCGTCGTACACGTATCCGGTGGTATGGACCACCCGCATCCGCCACATGTCTAGACCTCCTCCACTTGCCGGTCCTGACTGGAATGCAGGTCGGTCCAGGCCACCCAGGGCGCCGCGTAGAAGTACTGCCGCGAGACCGCCTCGCTGACCTGGCGGCAGGTCTGTTGCAGCAGAACGAGTCTCGTCTGCAGATCCTCCAGAAGGACACCGGGTGGCAGGAATTCCAGTTCGCTGCGGCCGCGGCCGAGCAGCCGGCCCGCCTCGTGCTGCGCGCCGAATCGGCCGTTGGGCCGCTGATCCAGTTCCTGCAGACAGGATTCGGCGACCCGCAGCGAATGGAACACCGAGCGTGGGAAGGACCGGTCCAGCAGCATGAACTCGACCACCAGATTGGCGTCGAGGGCACCGCGATGCGAGCGCAGATAGGTGTCGTGCCCGCCGGCCGAGCGCAGCACGGTCACCCAGGCCGGCGAGGAGGCGCGGTCGCCGGCGCGTGACAGCAGCAGCCGGACGGTCATGTCGACCCGCTCGATCACGCGGCCCAGCAACAGGAATCGGTAACCGTCGTCACGGCTGAGGGTGGAGTCGGACAGTCCGGCGAACATCGCGGCCCGGCCGGTGATGTAGTGGAAGAATTCGTGCGGGCCCAGCGCCCGGGCGTTCTTCTCCGCCGCCGCCAGCCCGTTGTAGGTGGCGTTCAGGCATTCCCACATCTCGCTGGTGGTGACTTCCCGTGCACCGCGGGCGTTCTCGCGTGCCTTCGCGATCGAGTCGACGATCGAGCCGCCGTGCCCGTGACTGAACGCGACCAGATTCGTCACCGACCACACGTCGAGTTCGCCCTCGGGGGGTTCGATTCCCAGCACCCGCAACATCACTCGCGAGGCGCGGTCCGGGTCCACCGTCGAATCCTCGAGCAGCTGGTGTACAGCCACATCCAGGATCCGCGCGGTATCGTCGGCCCGCTCCACGTATCTGCCGATCCAGTACAGGGATTCGGCATTGCGCGCCAACATCTTCGCCCACCGCCTTCAATTGTCCCCGCGCCCGGATGCCGTCCGGCGGCATCCCGGCCGGGTCAACGCTCGATCTTGCCCGTCTGCTGTTGTTGCTGTTGTTGCTGATTCGCCTGCGCGGCGTTCAATTCCCTTCCCAATTCCTGAGTGTTCGTTTCCGGCAGTTCCGAAACCACCTCGGCGCCGGCCAATTCGCGTTTCTCGTCGGAGGTGCGCGGCGCCAGCACCCAGGTGTCCTTGCTGCCGCCGCCCTGGCTGGAGTTGACCACCAGGGAATTCGCCGGTAGTGCCACCCGGGTGAGGCCGCCGGGCAGCACCCAGATGGATTCGCCGTCGTTGACCGCGAACGGACGCAGATCCACGTGCCGGGGCCGCAGGTCGTCGCCGATGCGGGTCGGCACGGTCGACAGCTGCACCACCGGCTGGCCGATCCAGCCGCGCGGATTCGCGCGGATCTTGCGGCGGATCGTGTCGTGCTCCTTCGCACTGGCGTCCGGCCCGATCACGATGCCGTAGCCGCCGGAGCCCTCCACCGGTTTGATCACCAGTTCCGGGGCCCGGTCCAGCACCTCGTCGCGTTCCTCCGGCAGCCAGCAGCGCAGCGTGTCCACGTTCGGCAGGATCGGTTTCTCGCCGAGGTAGTAGTCGATGATCGTGGGCACATAGGTGTAGGTGAGCTTGTCGTCGCCGACCCCGTTGCCGAAGGCGTTGGCCAGCACCACATTTCCGGCGCGCGCGGCATTGAGGATGCCGGCGACGCCGAGCACCGAATCGTGCCGGAACTGCATCGGATCCAGATAGGTGTCGTCGATGCGGCGGTAGACCACGTCCACCTGCACCTCACCGGCGGTGGTGCGCATGTAGACGACGTTGTCGCGGCAGAACAGGTCGCGGCCCTCGACCAGCTCGACGCCCATCTGCCGGGCCAGCAGCGAATGTTCGAAATAGGCCGAGTTGTGCACGCCGGGGGTCAGGACGACCACGGTCGGGTCCGCCGCGTTCGGTGCGGCGGCGCACCGCAGTGCCCGCAGCAGCTGACTGGCGTAGTCGCCGACCGCGCGCACCCGGTGCGAGAAGAACAGATCCGGGAAGACCCGCGCCATCGTGCTGCGATTCTCCATGACATAGGAGACGCCCGACGGGGACCGCAGATTGTCCTCCAGCACCCGGAATTCGCCGCGCTCGTCGCGGATCAGGTCGATACCGGCGACGTGGATGCGCACCCCGTTCGGCGGCACCACCCCGGTGGCCTCCCGGTGGAAGTGTTGACACGAGGTGACCAGCCGTTTGGGAATCACGCGGTCCCGCAGGATGGTCTGCTCGCCGTAGATGTCGGCGAGGAACAGCTCCAGCGCGGTGACCCGCTGCCGGATACCGCGCTCGAGTTTGGCCCATTCGGCGGCCGTGATCACGCGCGGCACCAGATCCAGCGGGAAGGGGCGCTCCTGCCCGGACAGCGAGAAGGTGACGCCCTGATCGATGAAGGCCCGGTTCAGCGCCTCGTTGCGACGCTGCAGGTCACCCTCCTCGATCGGCGCCAGCGCGTCGAACAGGCCACGGTAGGCGGTGCGTACCCGGCCCTGGGCATCGAACATCTCGTCGTAGGCATTTTCGTAGCGCCCGGGCGTGTAACCGGCGAAAATGCCCTCGTCGGTATGCCGCCGCGGCGCCGATGCCGCGGGTGGGGCGGGCGCTGTGGCGCGGGCTGCGGCGGTGGGGGACATGTATCAATCGTCCAACATGTCTGGTTCTCGTGCGGTTGGACGTAGGTAAAATTTGCTTGATCAACATGTATCCGGCGATGACATCATCCGGTCCCATCGGGGCGATTTCATTCCGCGAGCCGGTGGCTGGTACTGTCGATCGTCGGTGCAGCGCTTTCCGTATGTCGATGTTGCGGTTCGGTGCGCGCCCACAGACTTCGTGGTTGTACCAGAGACAGCTAGACCATCCGACGACAGGAATCAGAGGAAACAGGCGTGGCCAACATCAAGTCCCAGCTGAAGCGGATCCGCACCAACGAGGCGGCGCGGCAGCGCAACCAGTCGGTGAAGTCCGCCCTGCGCACGTCCATCCGCAAGTTCCGCGAGGCCGCGGCCGCCGGTGAGAAGGACAAGGCCCAGGACCTGCTGGTGTCGGCCAGCCGCAGCCTCGACAAGGCCGCGTCCAAGGGCGTCATCCACGCCAACCAGGCCGCCAACAAGAAGTCGGCCATGTCGCTGGCCTACAACAAGCTGGGCTGATCGCCGCGCGACCTGCGGGTCGCATTCGTTCCATATGGCCGCCGTGGCAGAGGGCTCGTGACGTCGAGCGACCGCGGCGGCTTTTGCCGTCCGCGCCGGGTTACGGTGGTCGGATGAATGGGGTTATCGGTATCCGGAGCGCTGTCGCGGTGCTCGCGGCGGGGATGGTATCGGCCGGCTGCGGCGGGGTGGCGCAGCACCCGACGACGGCCGTCTCACAGGTGCAAGGGGCGGTGACAGCCGCCCAGGGCGCGGGAACGCCGACCGGGCGGCCGGATGCGAACGATGCCTACCGCAGCCTCGGCGCCGCACACCATCCGGATTGGCTGGGCGGGCTGCCGGACGGACTCACCCTCGGTCGCCTCTCCGTACCCGGCACCCACGACACCATGGCCTTCCACGGGGACAAGGCCGGGCCCGCGGTGGTCACGCAGCAGAGCGTCACGACCGGCTGCGGATCCGGCGACTCGGCCTGCGTATCGCGCCGCAGCCTGCGCGCGCAGTTCGACGCGGGGATCCGCGCGCTCGACATCCGGGTCCGCCGCGACGAGAACGACGGTCTTGCGCTGCAGCACGGCTCCTTCTATCAGCAGGCGCATCTCGACGATGTGCTCACCGTCGCCGACCAGTTCCTCGCCGACCATCCCCGCGAGACCGTGCTGATGCGGGTGAAGGCCGAATGTGACAACACCGGTAAGCCTTTCACCTGCGACGATGCCGGGCGGGTGCCGCCGGACCTGGCCCTGATCGATCGGTATCTGACCGCGCATCCGCGGGTCTGGCAACCTTCGGTGACCGGGCGGGCCGCCCTGCCGGCGCTGGGTGAGGTGCGCGGCCGGATCGTGCTCACCCAGTTCGACAACATCGCGGGCGGTGACGGTCGCGGCCTGCCGCTCGATATCCAGGACGATTGGCACGATCCGTCGGTGGACGCCAAATGGGCCGCGATCACCGCGCAGCTGGACAAGGCGGCGGCCGGGGATCCGCACACCCTCTACCTGAACTTCCTCTCCGCCAGCGGCGTGCCCGATCCGGCCCGGGTGCCCGAGCGCTACGCGCACGACGAGAATCCGCGCACGCTGGACCGCCTGCGTGCCGAGCCGGGGAAGACCGCCGGACTGCTGATGGCGGATTTCCCGGGCAGCGCGCTGATCGACGAGATCATCCGGCACAACCAGGGCTGAATCGCCGGTGCCGCGCGTGGCGGTTCAGCCGGCGCCGTGCAGGTCCAGGATGCGGGTGAGCGCATGTTCGAGGGCGTAGTCCGAATCGGCGGCGCCGCCCTTGACATCGCCGTTGAGCGTCGCGACGACCTGGAGGGCGGAACCGATGGTGGCCGCGGTCCAGCCGCGGGCCTGGCCCTGGGCCTTCTTCACCTTCCAGGGCGGCATACCGAGCTGCGAGGCGAGCTGGAACGGGTCGCCGCGGCCGGCCGAACCGACCCGGGCGATGGTGTGTACCGAATCGGCCAGCGCGTCGGCGAGCAGCACCGCGGGCACACCGCGGTCGATGGCCCAGCGCAGCGCCTCCATGGCGGCGGGACGGTCGCCCGCGACGGCGTATTCGGCGACATCGAATCCGGAGACCTCGGCCTTGCCGGAGTAGTAGCGGCGCACGGCGGCGGCGTCGACCTTGCCACCGGTATCGGCGGCGAGCTGGGAACAGGCGGCGGCCAGCTCCCGCAGATCGGAACCCACCGCCTCCAGGACGGCCTGCACCACCTCGCCCGAGGCGCGCACCCCGGCGGCGCGGAACTCGTTGCGCACGAACTCGACTCGCTCGCCGGCCTTGGTCAGCTTGGCGCAGGGGTGGACCTCCGCGCCGCGCTTCTGCAGATCGCCCGCGAGGGCCTTGGCCCGGCCGCCGCCGGAATGCAGCACCACCAGGACCACGCCCTCCGGCGGATCGGTGACGGCCACGGTGACGACGGCGACCGCGTCCTTGCCCGCCTCCGCGGCAGCCTCCAGCACGATCACCCGGTCTTCCGCGAACAGCGACGGACTCAGCAGCTCGGCCAGCTCGGCGGTGCTCGCATCGCCGGCGCGCAGCCGGTCGACGGGTAACGCCCCCGGGTCGGGGGAGACCGCTCGCGCCTGCGCGACGATCGCCGCGATCGCGCGTTCGATCAGCAGCTCTTCCTCACCGAGGACGAGATGGACGGGAGCCGGGCGTTCGGTCACGGCGACGATCCTACGGCCGGGCTCCGACAGCCCGGACCGTGCATGCTGTTGTGGTAGGCATCACACTCGCGTAGCGTCGGGGTCCGGACTCGAGCGATCATGAACGTATTCCTGAACTCCTGACAGCATGTCTGACCGAGGAGGGTGGCTCATATGTCTCCGACCGCGCAGGAAGTGGTGGAGGAGGACGTCGAGCGGCATGCCGTGCCGCTGCGGCGCAAATTGCTGGCCGAGGGAATCGGCACGTTCGTGCTGGTGTTCGGCGGCGTCGGGGCGTGGGTGCTGGAGGGGTCGCACCGGATCGGCTCGCTCGGCGTGGCGGTCGCCTTCGGGTTCACCCTGCTGTTCCTGATGTACACGATCGGGCCCATCTCCGGCTGCCATGTGAATCCGGCGGTCACTCTCGGACATCTGCTGCTCGGCCGGATCAACCGCGCCGACGCGGGCTTCTATGTCCTGGCCCAGTTGATCGGCGGTTTCCTCTCCGGTGCGGTGATCTACGCCGTGGCGAAGAATCTGCCCAGCTACGACCGGTCGCGCGACGGGCTCGGCGCCAACGGCTGGGGCGGGCACAGTCCGGCCAAATCGGTGGTCGACGGGCCGCTGGGCAACGTCACCACCAACGGCTACGGCCTGGCCGCCACCATCACGGTCGAGATCATCCTGACCGCCGTTCTGGTGTTCGTCGTCCTGGCCTCCACCGACCAGCTCTCGGACGTGCCGCTGGCGGGATTGTCCATCGGCACCGCCTACGCGGTGGTCACGCTGGTCGCGCTCCCGATCGACGGCACCTCGGTGAATCCGGTTCGCAGCCTGGCGGTCGCGCCCTATCAGGACGGCGCCATGGGCCAGGTCTGGGCCTTCATCCTGTTCCCCCTGCTCGGCGGCCTGCTGGGCGCCCTGATCTACAGCCTCCTGTTCGGCCGCGCCCGCAACATGGCGACCTGATCGGACGACCTCGGATACGGCCGCAGTGCCGGATCGGGCCGACTGAGCGGACGGTGGTTCAGAACCACTGGTATTCGGCGCAGAGGCGGTAGGCGACCAGGTCGAAGGCGGGGCGGGGGAGGATTGCGCCCTCGCGGCGGATGCCTGCTTCCGGGATGTCGGCGACCAGGTCCAGGCGGACCCAGGTGAAGCGGCCGTGGCTCCACGGGCCGGCACCGAGCGCGATCCAGGCCGGATCCAGTTCGTAGACCGGGTCGTCGGACAGGGACAGGCCGAGCAGGGTGGTGCCGGAGCGGCCGATGAGCAGGACCGGGCGGTCGCGGCCACCTGCAGGGTCGGTGGGGTCGGGGATCCAGGCCCAGACGATCTCGCCGGTGTCGGCGGGGCCGTCCAGGTGCGGGCAGTAGACGAGTCGGCGAGCCCGTTCGCGGCTCGGGATCGGGGCCGAGGCCGGCGGGCGGATATCGACGGTGCCGTGGGTGCGGGAGCGGCCGGGGGCCACGGGAGTGGTGCGGTGACGGGCGACCGGCGCGGTGGCGTGGCCCGGTGTGGGCCGGGTTCGGGGCAGTGCGGGGCGGTCACGGGTTGCCGGTGCCGGGCGGGCCCATGTCCAGATCGGGGTGCGGGCCATGCGCCGTACCAGGCGCGGCGCCTGCCGGACGACCATGCGGGAACCCTGGTCGATGGCAAGGGTTCCCAGTTGTTTTCCGAGAGCGCTCCATGTCCCGGGCATGGATCGGACTATAACGGCGTCCGGTACACGGGCCGTCACAACCCCGAATCGGCGCGCGGGGAACATGGTTCGCCGCTGCCGGATCGGCGTGCGGGACTCAGGGGGTCGTGCCGAGGCGGCGGTGGATGTCGTCCAGTGATTCCCGGACCACCAGGCGCATCGCGGCCTCCGCGGCGTCGGGATCGCCGGTCGCAATCGCGACGGCGACCGCGTCGTGCCGTGTGGCGTCGGCCGGATCGGGTACCGCGGGCAGTAGTTGCAGGGCCGCGCGGCCGCGCAGCAGTTCACCGGTCACCGGGCCGAGTTGGGCGAACAGTGGATTGCCGGACATCTCCAGGAGCAGGCCGTGGAATCGGACGTCGGAGTCGACGAAGGCCGCGTGATCGCCGGTCATCGCGGCGGCCCGCATCCGCGCCGATTCGGCGAGCAGGGCGGCGCGGGCGTCGGGGTCGATGCGACGAGCCGCGGCGGCGGCCGCGGCCGGTTCCACCGCGCCGCGCAGTTCGGTCAGTTCGTCGAGCAGGGCCGTGCGCGCCGGACCGGCCAGCCGCCAGCGGATCACGTCGGGATCGAACAGATGCCATTCCACGACCGGCCGGACGGTCAGGCCGATCCGCGGGCTGCTGCGCAACAGCCGCTTGGCCTGGAGGACCTGGACCGCCTCGCGAATCACCGTGCGGGACACCGCGAATCGTTCGGCGAGCTGATCGGTGAGCAGGACCTGGCCCGGACGGAACACCTCCGCGGCGATCTCGCCGCCGAGGGTGTCGGCGACCCCGCCCGCCCGGCCCCTGCCCAACTCCGCCATGCCCACCCTCCGTCTCGTCGTTCTGTCGAGCCATCATCGCCGTCGGCCCCCCGGACGAGCCATTCGGCAATGGTATTACTAATTGTCCGATTTCTATTCATTAATCATACTTATTCGGTTACAGTGAGTCGCGCTCCGAAGTCCGAGGGCGTTCGAGGTCGAAGGAGACCCATGCCAGGCCATCCGCCGTCACCGCCGATCCTCCTGGTCATGGGCGTTTCGGGCAGTGGTAAGACCACCATCGGCTCGCTGCTGGCGGGCCGGCTCGGCTGGGAATACGCCGAGGCCGACGGCTTCCATCCGCCCGCCAATGTCGAGAAGATGGCCGCCGGGCATCCGCTCACCGACGAGGATCGCTGGCCCTGGCTGGCCGCCATCGGCGCGTGGATCGACCGGACCAGCGCCGCGGGCCGCGCCGGTGTGGTCACCTGCTCGGCGCTCAAGCGGTCCTATCGGGATCTGTTGCGCGACGGGCGTCCGCAGGTCCGGTTGATCTATCTGGACGCCGATCCCGAGACTGTCGCGCGCCGGCTCACCGCGCGGCACGGACATTTCTTCCCGCCGGATCTGCTCGCGAGTCAGTTCACCGATCTGGAGACGCCGACGGACGACGAGAATCCGGTGCGGATCCCGATCGACGAGGAGCCCACGGTCATCGTCGACGCACTGATCGCCGCCGAACACCTCGAACGTGTCGCCGCGGCCCACGAGCGCGACGAGCGCCCGGCCCCGAACTCCCTGCAGGCCTGACCGCCCCACCCGGACGGCACCATCGAAGAAGGAAATCCCGTGCTCACCACTGTCGCCGAGGCGGCGGCCAAGTCCTCGTCCTGGACCGGACACGACACCCGCCTGATCGTCGTCGCCCTCGCGGGCATCGCGCTCGTCGTCCTGCTCTCCGCCGCGGCCAAGATCCACCCGTTCCTGGCGCTGCTCATCGGCGCCCTGTTCGTGGGCGTGGCCGGCGGCATCTCCGCCGACAAACTGCTCAAGAGTCTCACCACCGGCGTGGGCGGGGTGCTCGGCAACGTCGGCGTGATCGTCGCGCTGGGCGCCATGCTCGGCAAGTTGCTGGTCGATTCCGGCGGCGCGGACCGGCTCGTCGGCGCGATCGTCGACCGGGTCGGCGAGCGGCGGGCGCCGTGGGCCATGGTGCTGGCCGCGATGGTCATCGGCATCCCGATGTTCTTCGAGGTCGGCCTGGTGCTGATGATTCCGATCGTCTACCTGGTGTGGCGGCGGGTCGGCGGTTCGATCCTGCGGGTCGGCATCCCGGCGCTGGCGGGGCTGTCGATCCTGCACGGCCTCATCCCGCCGCATCCGGGTCCGCTGGTCGCGATCAGCGCGCTGAAGGCGGATCTCGGCACCACCCTGCTGCTCGGCGTCATCGTCGCGATTCCGACCGCGATCATCGCCGGGCCGGTGTACGGATCCTTCATCTCTCGGCGGGTGCAGCCGACGCCGCCGGAACAGCTCGCGACCCAGTACAGCGCCGCCGAGCGCGAGGACGGCCGGCCGGCGCCGAGTGTGCTCACCACGCTGTCGGTGATCCTGTTGCCGGTCGCCATCATGCTGGTGAAGACGGTGATCGACCTGGTGGTGACCGACCCCAAGGCCGAGGTGCACCGGGTGATGGACTTCATCGGCGACCCGATCACGGCGATGATCATCGGCGTGATCTGGGCGATGATCGCATTCCGGTTCGGCCGCAGCCGTTCCGGCGAGATCATGGGCGCCGCGCTCGCCCCGATCGCGGGCATCCTGCTCATCATCGGCGCCGGCGGCGGATTCAAGCAGATGCTGGTGGACACCGGCATCGCGGATTCGATCGGCAAGGCCGCGAACCACTCCCATCTGTCGCTGCTGCTGCTCGCGTGGCTGATCGCGGTCGCCATCCGCCTGGCGACCGGGTCGGCGACCGTGGCCACGGTGACGGCCTCCGGCATCATCGCGCCGATCCTGCTGACCTCGAATCACACCAGCGCGGCGCTGGTCGCGCTCGCGGTCGGGTCCGGCTCGCTGTTCCTCTCGCACGTCAACGACGCGGGCTTCTGGCTGGTGAAGGAATTCTTCGGCATGGACGTCAAGGAGACCTTCGCATCGTGGTCCGCGATGGAGACGATCCTGTCCTGCGTATCCATTGTGGTGATCCTGATCCTCGGCACCTTCGTGCACTGAGCGGTTGCTTCCGCGACGCCGAAATGTGAAGTGCCACAAGTCGACACCCGGCCGGGCCCCTCGCCGATATCCTTCGGTATCGCGACCGGGGACCCGGCCGGCTTGTTACGCTGACCGGGACGTCGAGGGAGGTGCGGATGTCGAGTGACCGGCCGCCGCCCCAGGGGGTCGATCCCACCCGGCCGAACGCGGCCCGGGTCTACGACTACCTGCTGGGCGGCAAGGACAATTACGCCGTGGATCGGGCCGTGGCCGAGCGGATGCTCGCGGTCGCGCCGGAGAATCGGACGGTGGCGTGGTTCAGCCGCAAATTCCTCACCGGGGCAACCGGTTTGGCCGCCGAGGCCGGCGTCCGGCAGTTCGTCGACATGGGCGCCGGTATCCCGACCTCGCCGAGCGTGCACGAGACGGCGATGAAATTCGATTCCGACGTACGGGTGGCATCGGTCGACTACGACCCGGTGGTGTACACCCATGCCAATGCGATGCTGTACGGATTGCCCACTGTCACACCGATGTTGGGGGATTTCCGCAATCCCGCCGAGCTGATCCCGCGGCTGCGGGAGGAGGCCCGGTTCGACTTCGATCGGCCGATGGCGTTGCTGGTCGTCGGCGTCCTGCACTTCGTGATGGCGGACGAGCGGCCGGCGGAGATCATCGCCCGGTTCCGCGAGGTGATGGCGCCGGGCAGTTATCTCGCCCTCACCCACGGCGGCACCGAGAGCGATGCGACGTTCATCGAGCAGACCCGCGCCGACACCACCGGCAGCACCGCGCAATTCGTGTTCCGGTCGCGATCCGAGGTGGCCGCGCTGTTCGACGGATTCGAGATGATCGAGCCGGGCGTGGTCCCGATCCAGGACTGGATCGGCGACGATCTGCCGCCCACCCGGCTGGTCCTGCTGGGCGGTATCGGCCGCAAGCCCTGATCCGAGCCGGTCGAATCGGGCGAAACAGACTGTCGCACACTGCTTTATGGCGCATTCCGGCCGTGCCGGCGCAATTCCCCACGGGTCCGCCGGCGGCCGCAATAGCCTGCGGGCACTGAAACCTGCGTCACCACAACGATCGACCGGGGCTGCCGTCCGGCGGCCGCGCAGTTCGAGATCTTTCGTTCTCACGACAGGGGGCGTGTCGCGTGCGAGCACTGATACGCACACTGACCGCATCGGCCGCGGCCGTACTGGGCTGTTTCGCGCTGACCGCCACGGGGGTGGCCCAGCCCGGCGATTCACCGGGCTGCCGATCCTTCCCGTTCCCGGTGCCGCAGGGGCAGCTGGCGTCGACCCTGTGCCTGCCCCCGGGGCCCGCCGACACCGTCATGGTCCTCATGTCCGGTTCCAATTTCAACGGCAGCTATTGGGATTTCGCCTATCGGCCCGAGATCTACAACTTCCGGCGCGCCATGAACGCGGCCGGTTACGCGACGCTGGTGGTGGACCGGCTCGGCGACGGCGCCAGTACCCGGCCGCCCAGCCTCACCCTCACCGCGAGCGCCACCGCCGAGGCCCTGCACGGCATCGTGCAGGCCGCCCGCCGCGGCGTGGACGGCGCCGTACCCTTCGAGAAGGTGGTCACGGTCGGCCACTCGCTGACCGCGGGCACCTCCGTGATGGAATCCACCGCCTACCACGACGTGGACGGTGTGGTGCTGACGGGTTATTCGCACGCGATCAACGTGCCGGAGACCCTCGGCGTCGTCTCCAGTTACCACCCGGCCGTCGAGGAACCCGAATTAGCCGGGCGCGGTTACGATTCCGGCTATCTCACCACCCGGCCCGGTACCCGATTGCACAACTTCTTCGATCCGGGCGATGTCGACCCGGCGGTACTCGACCTCGACGAGCAGACCAAAGAGGTGTTCTCGCTCACCGAATATCCCGACGGCATGCTCTCCACCCTGCCGGGCATGTCCGATTTCATCACCGTTCCCACTCTCGTCGTCGCCGGCGGCCGAGACCGAATGGTCTGTGGCGCGGACTATTCCGCGTGCGCGGACTCCGCCACCCTGCAAGCCGAGGAGACTCCGTTCTTCGCGCCGGCCGCCCGGATGCGCGCCTTCGTGCTGCCGGGTAGCGGCCACGCGGTCGATCTCGCCCGCAACACCGCCGATTATCAGGCGGCAGTGGTCGACTGGGCCGACACGATGGTCGGGCACCGATGACCGGCCGCGGCCGCGCGACCGCCCCGATCTGCGACGATGAACCTCCGCACGACCCCTGCTCCTGACGTTCGCGCAGGACGAGAAACGAATGTTCGGGCCGGATCGCGAAACTCGGTCCGATCGGCTGGTTCGGATCGGCGTCCCCGGGGCTACCATGAGCAGATGCGACGGAGGGCAGCGGCTTCCACCGGGGTGTGTATCGGTGTGTGGTCCGCTAGTGGTCGCCGGGAAACGGAGTGGGGCATATGACGCCAGATTCGATCCGGACCGACATCATCGGAACGCCGGCAGCGGAGCGCGGACCGACCGCGTTACGCATCATGGTCGGTACCCAACTGCGGAGATTGCGTGAGGCACGCAAGATTTCACCGCAACAGGCGGGCGAGCACATTCGCGGTTCGCACGCCAAGATCAGCCGGCTCGAACTGGGCCGCACCGGGTACAAGGAACGCGACATCGTCGATCTGCTCGACCTGTACGGGGTCGAGGACGCCGAACAGCGCGACGCGTTCCTGAAGCTGGTCGCCAAGGCGAACGAACAGGGCTGGTGGCACGGTTACGCGGACCTGCTGCCCGCCTGGTTCGAGAACTACCTCGGCCTGGAGGGCGCCGCGAAGTCCATCCGGACGTTCGAGGCGCAGCTGATCCCGGGCCTGTTGCAGACCGAGGACTACGCCCGCGCGGTCGTCTCGCTCGCGCACGGCGGACTCGAGACCGCACGGCGGGTCGAACTGCGCCGCAAGCGCCAGGAGATCCTGGAGCAGCCCGGCGGTCCGACGCTGTGGGCCGTGCTGGACGAATCGGCGCTGCGGCGTCCCGTCGGCGGCCGCGACGTGATGCGCGCCCAGATCGAGCATCTGCAGCGAATGTCGCAGCGGCAGAACGTGACCATCCAGGTGCTGCCGTACGCCGCGGGCGGGCACACCGCGGTCGGCTGCTCGTTCACCATCCTGCGCTTCGCCGAACCGGAACTGCCCGACATCGTCTACATCGAGCAGTTGCAGAGCGCGCAATATCTGGATCGGCCCAGCGATCTGGATCTGTATCGCCAGGTGATGGATCAGCTGAGCCTGCAGGCGGAATCGCCGGTGCAGACCCAGAAGCGGCTGCAGAGCGTGGCCGACGAACTGGTGTAGGCCCGCGGTTGCGGTCCGAGGTGGCGATGCCGCCGAATTCGACCGGCACCGTGCCCGGAGATCGCCACGATCCCCGGGGTCACCGTGGATGCGGCCGGTCGGATTTCCGGCCGACTCCGGCCCAGGTTCCGAAGGCCTTGTCCGCCCAGGCGAGTCGTTCCTCCGGGATGTAGAAGTCCGCGCTCGGCCGCCAGCGGTGCAGCGGGACCAGGCCGGGCTCGACGAGGTCGAGACCCTCGAAGAAGCGGGCGACGCCGGCCCGGTCCCGCAGGCTCACCGTGAGCCCGGAGCGGGCGTAGACGTCGGCGATCTTCCGGAAGATCTCCGGGTTCAGATCGCTGGAGGCGTGCGTGATCGACAGGTACGACCCGGGTGCGAACGCGTCCAGATAGGTCCGGACGATGTCGTGGGCGCCCTCCGCGTCGGTGACGAAATGCAGGATGGCGCCGAGGTTCAGGGTCACCGGCCGGGACAGATCCAGCACCTCGCGCAGGGTATCCGAGCCGAGCACCACCTCGGGGTCGCGGACATCCGCCGGGATGTAGGCGGTACGGCCCTCCTCGGAGCCGATCATCAGGGCGCGGGCCTGCGCCAGCACCAGCGGATCGTGATCGACGTACACCACCCGGCAGCTCGGATCGACCGCCTGTACCGCGTTGTGCAGATTCGGTTCGGTCGGAATTCCGGTGCCGATGTCGAGGAACTGCCGCACTCCCGCGTGTGCGGTGAAACGGGTTGCGCGATGGGAGAATTCGCGGTTGGCGCGGGCGGCCTGGGCGGTCTCGGGGAACGCCTCCATGACCTGCGACGCGGCCTCCCGGTCGGCCGGATAGTTGTCCTTGCCGCCGAGGTAGTAGTCGTACATCCGCGCGGAATGTGCCTTCTTGGTGTCGAATTCGACAAGCTCGTGGGGCATCCTGCCATCCTGCCTCAGCGCGCTCCGTTCGTCTCGTCCGCGACCGGGCCGACGGCTTCGCGCGGGCGATGTCCGGATCGGCGAAAACCTCTGCGGTGAAACGGAATACGCCGATGGCCCGCGGACGGCCGGCGTGGCGCGCCACGTGGAGGATCGCCGCCACGATCTCGGGGTGGCCCGGTGCCACGATGTCGCGCGGGCCGAGCTCGCGGGTCGTTCGCTCCGCGGGTGGACAAAGGTGCCCGACATTCGGCCGAGCCCGACTCCGGCCTCGGTTTGTGGCCGATATCACAGACCCGCGACGGCCGATGTGCCGGTCGCCCGGCAGGCTCGCGCACGCGCCGCGCGACCTGGGGGCGGACCTGCCGCGACCCCGTGGGATCATGGACACCGCCAAACGACCCATGACCAGGAGCACCGTGCCCAGCTTTGCCGACACGACGTTCACCGATCCCGCGCGGATCCGGAATTTCTGCATCATCGCCCATATCGACCACGGGAAGTCCACTCTGGCCGATCGCATGCTGCAGTTGACCGGGGTGGTCGAGGAGCGGCAGATGCGTGCGCAGTACCTGGACCGGATGGATATCGAGCGCGAGCGCGGGATCACCATCAAGGCGCAGAACGTGCGGTTGCCGTGGTCGGTGGCGGGCGAGGACTATGTCCTGCACCTGATCGACACGCCCGGACACGTGGACTTCACCTACGAGGTGTCGCGCGCGCTGGAGGCGTGTGAGGGCGCGATTCTGCTGGTCGACGCGGCACAGGGGATCGAGGCGCAGACGCTGGCGAATCTGTATCTGGCGCTGGACAAGGACCTGACGGTCATCCCGGTGCTGAACAAGATCGATCTGCCGGCCGCGGATCCGGATCGGTACGCCGCCGAACTCGCGCACATCGTCGGCTGCGAGCCGGAGGAGGTGCTGCGGGTGTCGGGTAAGACCGGCGTCGGCGTGCCGGAGTTGCTGAACAAGGTGATCGAGACCGTGCCGGCACCGGTCGGTGCGGGCGGGTCGCCGGCCCGCGCGCTGATCTTCGACTCCGTCTACGACACCTATCGCGGCGTCGTCACCTATGTGCGCGTGGTCGACGGCAGACTCACCCCGCGGCAGAAGATCAAGATGATGTCCACCGGCGCCACCCACGAACTGCTGGAGATCGGCATCGTCTCGCCGGAGCCGAAACCCACCGGGGGACTGGGGGTCGGCGAGGTCGGATACCTCATCACCGGTGTGAAGGATGTGCGGCAGTCGAAGGTCGGCGATACCGTCACCACGGCCCGCGAGGGCGCGACCGAGGCGCTCACCGGATATCGCGAGCCGCGGCCGATGGTCTACTCGGGTCTGTATCCCGTCGACGGCTCCGACTATCCGGACCTGCGCGACGCGCTGGACAAATTGCAGCTCAACGATGCCGCGCTGACCTACGTGCCGGAGACCTCGGTGGCGCTGGGCTTCGGATTCCGCTGCGGCTTCCTGGGCCTGCTGCACATGGAGATCACCCGGGAGCGGTTGCAGCGCGAATTCGATCTCGACCTCATCTCCACCGCGCCGAACGTGATCTATCGGGTGGTGATGGAGGACGGCACCGAGCACGTGGTCACCAACCCGTCGTTCTGGCCGGAGGGCAAGGTGCGGCAGATCTTCGAGCCGATCACCAAATGCACCGTCATCGCGCCGAGCGAATTCATCGGCACGATCATGGAACTGTGCCAGGGCCGCCGCGGCGAACTGCTCGGCATGGACTACCTGTCCGAGACCCGGGTGGAGATGCGGTACACGCTGCCGATGGCGGAGATCATCTTCGACTTCTTCGACTCGCTGAAGTCGCGCACCCGCGGCTACGCGTCGCTGGACTACGAGGAGTCCGGTGAGCAGCAGGCCGATCTGGTCAAGGTCGACATCCTGTTGCAGGGTGAGGCCGTCGACGCGTTCTCCGCGATCGTGCACAAGGACGCCGCGCAGGCCTACGGCCACAAGATGACCACCAAGCTGCGCGAACTCATTCCGCGGCAGCAGTTCGAGGTGCCGATCCAGGCGGCGATCGGATCGAAGGTCATCGCGCGCGAGAACATCCGCGCGATCCGCAAGGATGTGCTCGCGAAATGCTACGGCGGCGACATTTCCCGGAAGCGGAAACTGCTGGAGAAGCAGAAGGAGGGCAAGAAGCGGATGAAGACCATCGGCCGGGTCGAGGTTCCGCAGGAAGCCTTCGTCGCGGCACTGTCCACCGACTCCGCCTCGGACAAGCCGAAGGACAAGAAGTAATCGAATAGGTCTCGATACCGGTGAGTAGGTAGCTACCGGCCGTCGCCACCTCGATAATGTGACAGGTTCGTTATGCTGCGCATAAGGTGTTGACGATCTAGTAGGTAGGACCCGTTCGGTTCAGTGCCGGGCATTGAGAGCGGAGCTTCGGATTATGCGTGACCTGCCCCTCGACGAGGATGATCCGGCCGTGGGTGAGGACACGCCGGACGTCCCGTACCGGATCGCGACCGGCGTGGCCCGGGTCGCGCGGGCCGGCGCGTACGTCACCGGCGGTGCGCTCGTCGCCTCCAACGGTAGCCCGGCGCCGTCGCCCGAATCGCACGACAGCCGGTTCGCCACCTGGTCCACCAACGATCCGCAACCGAACGCGCCCAGCCCGGTCGTGACCTACCCCGACCCTTCGCCCGATTCGGTCCCGCCGGTACTGCGCGGACCCGGCGCGCACCCGCCGGTGACCGTCGGCGACCATCCGACCACGGTGCTGCCGCGGCTGAACGGTACGGCGCCCGGCAGTTTCGGCCCGCCGAGCGATACCGGCCACGGCGAGGGCGATGCGCAGCTACCGACGCTCGACGGCGGAATGGGCGGCGCGCAACATGTTCCGGGCCACGGCGACGGCTTCGGCCTGCCGAATCTGGACGGCACCATGGGCGGGGGCGACGGCCACTCCGCACCCCCGATGGGTGTCCCCGGCTTCTCCCAGTTCCGCCCGCCGACCCACGGCGCCTCGCGCTGGGTGCCCGGCGATTCGGACGAGGACGACGACGGCGGTCACGACTCGGATTCCACCGGCGGATCCCCGTTCGGCTGGACCACCACGGGCCGAAACTTCGGCCTACCCGGGGGCCACCTGCCCGGTGCGGCCGGCTTCGGCCTACCCGGGGCCGGTGAATGGCCCACCCAGGAGAACCGAGCGGTCAGCACCGATCCGGATGCCGACCAGGACCAGGACGGAACGGATTTCGGTCCCACGGACCAGGATGCCTACGGATTGCCCGGCGGCACAACACAATTCGGTGATCTATCCGGCGGCGGCTTCGGTTTGCCCGGCAGCTCCAGATATCTCACGGACGCCGGCGGTAACGGTTTCGGTTTGCCGGGGGGCCCGGCACATCTCGCCGATGCGGCCAGTGGGGGATTCGGCCTACCCAGCGGGGGGTTCGGGTTGCCCGGTGGCCCAACACATCTCGCTGATGTCTCCGGTGGGGGATTCGGATTGCCCGGCGGTGCGGGACATTTCGCCGACGGATCCGGCGGGGGATTCGGCCTGCCGGGCGGCGCGCCGCATCTCACGGACGCATCCGGCGGCTTCGGACTACCCGGCACCGGTAGCGCCTTCGACGGCATCGGCAGCGGTACGGGACTTTTCGTGGGCAGCGAGATGCAGGTCGACGTCCATGTCGGCCTCGACGGCGTCTGGGTGACCACGGAGACCCAGCTGAGCTTCTCGGTCGGCAACGTGGGCGAGCAGCTCGACCACTACACCGACTGGCTGGGCACCAGCGCGGGTCACGTACCCGACGGCAACAGCCAGGACAACGGCATCGGCCTGATCTCCCACCTCAACCACGACAACGCCGCCCGCGTCGCCGACGCCTCCGGCACGACCGCGGGATCCGGTTTCACGGCCGACGGTGGGGCACCGACTGGGGCCGCAACGCCTTTCGCCGCCGCAGGTGCGAGTGACGCCGCGGCCGGTGGACCTTTCGGCCACGACCCCGCGGGAGGTGGCCCATTCGGGTCTTCTCCGTCCGGTGGGGCTTTCGACGCGGGGCATCCGGGCGCCGGACCCGGAATTAGCCCGGCGGACGGTTCGTTCGGCGCGGGACCTCTGGGTGCGGGTATCGCGGGCGGCCCGGCCGCAGGTGCGGCCGGTGGCCCGATGGGCGTGAACCCGGCGGGCGGTCCCCCGGGTGTGGTTCCGGGAGGCGGCCCGTTCGGCGCGGGTCCGACGGGTGGTCCGTTGGGTGCGGATCCGGCAGGTGGTCCGCTGGGCGCGGCCCAGGCGGCCGGTCCGTTGGGTACCCACGGAGTCGGCCCGTTGGGTGCAGGTCAGGGAGTCGCTCCGCTCGGTGGGGGCCAAGGGATCGGTCCGTTGGGCGCAGGCCAGGCAGGCGGTCCTCTGGGCGCAGGTCAGGGAGTCGGTCCGTTGGGTGCGGGCCAAGGCGGCCCGTTGGGCGGCGGCCAGGCAGGCGGCCCGTTGGGTACCGCCTCGGCGGGACCTCTGGGTGCCTCCGCTGGTGGTCCGATGGGTGTAGGTCCCACGGGCGGTCCGATGGGTGTCGGCTCTGCCGGTGGTCCGGTAGGTGTCGGTCCTGCGGGCGGTCCGGTCGGCATGGGTGCTGCGGGTGGTCCGCTCGGTGCGAACGCGGCCGGTCCGCTGGGTGCGGGAGCGAATCCCGGCGCTTTCGGTGGTGGGCCTGCGGGATTCAACGCGGGTGGTTCGTTCTCGCCCGGCCAGGGTTTCGGATCCGCCGGAGTGGCGTCGAATCCGATTGTGGCGCAGCCGAGTCCGTTCACGGTGCCCGCACCGGCGGCACCCGCACCGGTGGCGCCGATGGTCGTGCAGCCGGTCGCCGCGACCCCGTTGCAGACCACGATCCAGCCCGATGCGGCCAGCCATCCGATCGCGAACGTGTGGTCCGCGCCGACGGGTCCGTCGCCGCTCACCGCCGCGTCCGGCGCCGCACCGGCGCTGTTCAGTGGGGCCAACCAGCCGCCGGACAGCGGCCACGGCCCGTCCGGTGGACATTCCGGGGCCCCGGTCACGCCCACCGAGCACAGTGCCGATCCGACCGGCGGCCACACCCCGATCCCGCACGTGAGCGTCGCTCCGGGCACGGTGACCGAGAAACCCACCGCGCCGGTCGATCCGACCCGGCCGAGCCCGACACCGTCGGCGGTCGACAAGCCCTCCGACGTGGTGACCCCCTCGCACACCCCGGGCCGGGACGGTCTGCCGTCCACCGGCCACGACACCGGCCCGACCGGCACCCACGAGGCGTCGCCCACGACCGGTCGCGATGGCACCGACGGCCGGGACGGTTCGCCGTCGACCGGTCACGACAGCACCTCGGACGGCCGGGACGGTACGTCGAACAGCGGTCGCGACACGTCGACCGGCCGCGGCGGCACCGGAACCCACGACACCACCCCCAACGGCGGACGTGACGACAGCACCGGTCCGACCACGGGCAGGGACGACACCGGCCCGACCACGGGCCGCGACGGCGGTACGACCGGCGGGCACGATCGCGGTACGACCGGCGGCCACGACAGTGGCGACGGCGGCACCGCGGCCCCGCCGCGCGATGGCGGCGATTCGCACGGTTCCGGTGGCGGCGACACCCATTCACCCGGCGGTTCGGCACCGACCGGCACAGTTCCGACCCATCAGCCTCAGCCCGGTGACGGCGGATCGCCGACGGGACACGAACCGTCCGCGCCGTCGGTGAACGCGCCGCTCCCGCCGAATCCGGGCCCCGGCGACAACGGCGGTGCCGGAGGCCATTCGGCGTCCGTCCAGCCACCGGTCACGGTCGACCCCGGTCACGCCGTACCGCCGTTGAAGCCGATCGCCTACGCCACCGACGCGAGCATTGCCCACGCCACCGATACCAGCATCGGCCACGCCGCCGACGGGAGCGCCGCCTACGCCACCGACAGGGGCGTCGCCTACACCACCACCGCTGCCCACGACGCGGACGCGAGCGTCGCCCACATTTCCGCCGCGAGCGATTTCGGTTGGCAGCCGGACCATTCCGGGCTCCTCACCGGGCTCGGGTTGTCGTCGGATCTGTTGCCCGGCGCCTACGACACCGACTTCCATCCGGTGCTGCACCCCGTCGACACCCCACTGCACCTGTGAGCGGGCCGGTCGTCGCCGATTCCGCCACCGCCAAGCATCCGGATGCGATGGCGCCGCTGGTGGGGCTGCTCGACGAGCTGCTCGAATGGACCGTGACCGCCGCGCGGGGTGATCTGTCGGTCCGGCTGGCGCTGTCGCGGGCCCGGGTGGCCGATCCGCGGGTGCGGCTGGTGGTCGTCGGCGAATCCGGTACCGGGATGAGCACTTTGGTGAACGGTCTGGTCGGTGCCGCGGTCAGTGCGACCGACAGCCCGGTCAGCGTTCCGGTGATCGCCGAGTACGGGCCGCATCCGACGGCCACGCTGATCCGCGGGATCGGTAACGGCCGGACCGAGCGGCAGCGGGTCGATCCGCTGGATCCCGGGCCGGCGCTGGCCGCGGAGAACGTGATCCGCGCCGAGTTCACCGAACCGAGTCCGCTGCTGGCCGAGGGTTTCGTGCTGATGGATGCGCCCGGCGCGCCCGCCGACACCCCCGCGGCCTGGTCGCTGATCGCCGCCGGCGATGCGGTGCTGTACGTGGCGGACGCCGGTACGGCACTGACCGCGGATCAGATCGCCTGGTTGCAGCGGATCCAGCAGGTGTGCCCCACGGTGGTGTGCGTGCTGAACAAGATCGACCGCTATCCGCACTGGATGCAGGTGCAGCAGCGCAATCGGGAGCTGCTCGACGAGGCCGGTCTCGGATTCGCGGTCGCCCCGATCTCCGCGCTGCGCCATCTGCAGACCGCGAGCGATCCGCGCCGGGATCTGGAATCCGGTGTGCCGCAACTGATCGAGCATCTGCGCAGTTATGTGCTGGGCCGCGCCGACAGCGTCGCCCGGGATGCCGCGGTGCGCGACATCCGCACCATCGTCGATCAATTGGCGCTCACCCTGCGCTCGGAGGCGGAGACGCTGCGCGACCCGCGCCGCTACCGCGAGATCGCGGATCAGTTGCGGCAGTTGCGGATCGAGGCCGACGAGTTGCGGCAGCGCACGGCGGGCTGGCAGGTCACCCTCGCCGAGGGCTGTGCCGAACTGGTCGGCGATATCGAGCACGATCTGCGGCACCGGTTGCGCACCCTGGTCCGCGAGGCGGAAACCGAGATCGCCGAACGTGATCCGGGCCGCCGCTGGTCCGCGTTCGGCGCCGATCTGGATGCCCGGATCTGCGAGGCGGTCGAGGAGAATTTCGTCACCGCCCACTACCGGTCGGTGGAGCTGGCCGAGGAGGTGTCCGGCAAGTTCCCGGGCACGGAACACGATGTGCCGCTGCCGGATCTGCGGCTCGGCGATCCGAGCGAGGTGCTGGAGCCGGTCGCCTCGCTGGAACCGCTCGACACCGCGAAACACGGTGCGACCCAACAGGCTCTGACCGCGTTGCGCGGATCCTACGGCGGCATCCTGATGGTCGGCCTGGCCACCAGCCTGCTCGGGATGTCGCTGGTGAACTGGTATTCCGCGGGCGCGGGTGTGCTGCTCGGCGTGAACGCGCTGTGGGACGACCGCCGGATCCGCAAGCAGCGCCGGCAGGTGGAGGCGAAGGTCGCGGTCGCCCGGCTGATGGACGACGTGATCTTCCAGGTGGGCAAGGAATCCCGCAATCGGCTGCGCACGGTGCAGCGGACCCTGCGCGGCCACTTCACCGATATCGCCAACCAGACGCTGCGTTCGGTCGACGATTCGCTGCGCGCGGCGGAAGATGCCGCCGCCAACCATGCCCCGGAGACGCGCAGTCGGCGGCTCACCGAGATCGAGTCGACGCTGGTGCGCCTCCGCGAGATCCGGGAGACCGCCGACGCGCTGTGAGCCGCCGCCTCAGACGGTGCGGTGCGCGGCGCGGAACGCGCCGACCTCGGTGTGCTGCTCGGCGCGGATCACGTGGGTCAGCGCGTTGATCAGGGCCAGGTGGGTGAAGGCCTGCGGGAAATTGCCCAGATGCCGGCCGGTGCGCGGATCCAGTTCCTCGGCGTACAGCTCCAGTGGGCTGGCGTAGCCGAGCAACCGCTCGCACAGCCGCCGGGCCCGCTCCACCTCGCCGATCTCGACCAGCGCCGACACCAGCCAGAACGAGCAGATCGTGAAGGTACCCTCGGCGCCGAGCATGCCGTCGTCGGTGGTGTCGGTGCGGTAGCGCAGGACCAGACCCTGTTCGGTGAGGTCGTCCGCGATGGCCAGCACCGTCGCCCGCACGCGCGGATCCTCCGGCGGCAGGAAGCGCACCAGCGGCACCAGCAGCAGGGAGGCGTCCAGGCTGTCGCCCCCGTAGACCTGGGTGAACACGCCGTCGGCGTTCACCCCGTGCTCCAGGACGTCGGCGTGGATCTCGTCGGCGATCTCCGACCACTTCTTCGCGTAGTCGAGTTCGCCGTGCATCTGCGCCAATTGGGCGCCGCGGTCCAGGGCGACCCAGCAGAACACCTTCGAGGAGGTGAAATGCCGTGGCTCACCGCGGACCTCCCACATGCTGCGGTCGGGTTCGCGCCAGTGCGCGATCGCGGCCTCCACCTGGCGAAGCAGCATGGGCCACAACGACTCCGGGACCTGCTGGCGCGACTTCACGTGCAGATACACCGAATCCAGCAGCATTCCCCAGATGTCGTGCTGTTCCTGGTTGTAGGCACCGTTGCCGATGCGGACCGGCCACGCGCCGTCGTAGCCGTGCAGATGGTCCAGCTGCGATTCGGTGATCTCGCGCTCGCCGCCGACGCCGTAGAGCACCTGCAGCGGAATGTCGGCGCCGTCGTCGGAGGTGCAGGCGTCGGAGAGGAAGGAGAAGAAGTCGTCGGCCTCGCGATTCAGGCCGAGGGTGTACAGACCCCACAGGGCGAAGGACGAATCCCGCACCCAGCTGTAGCGGTAGTCCCAATTGCGTTCGCCGCCAGGGGTTTCCGGCAGCGAGGTGGTGGCCGCGGCGAGCAGTGCGCCGGTCGGCGCGTAGGTGAGGCCCTTCAGGGTGAGCGCGCTGCGCTGCAGATAACCGCGCCACGGATGATCGGGGAACTTGCCCAGCGTGATCCACTGCCGCCAGTACTCGGTGGTGGCCCACATCTTCTCCGCCGCTTCGGCATACGTGCGCGGCGGCGGCAGCAGCGACCAGGACAGCGCCACGAACACCTCGTCGCCCTCGCGCATCCGGGTGCGGGCCCGCGCCTCCCGGCCCTCGAGGCCGAGCCGCAGATCGGTGGTGAGCGTCAGCGTCGGGCAGTCCGGGCTGCCGCCGGCGGTGGCCTGCTCGTACACGTCGCCGGAGTACTCCCAGACCACCGGGGTGCGGTGATAGTCGAAGGCCGGTTCGCAGTTGACCTCCAGCTCGATCACGCCGTTCACGCATTTCACGGTGCGCAGCAGGATGTGCTCGGCATCCCAGTCCATCGGCGTGCGGCGATAGGTGCGGCTGCGCTTGTCGTTGTTGTGCCACGCGCCGAGCACCAGCGCGTCGCGCACGATCAGCCAGCCGGTATCGGTTTGCCAGGTGGTTTCCACGATCAGGCCGCCGGGCAGGTAGCGGCGAGCGGCCGGCACGTTCACGCCGTACGGGCCGACCCGGAAGTGCCCGGCGCTGCGATCGAGCATCGAGCCGAAGACGCTGGGGGAGTCCGGCCGGGGCAGGCACATCCACTCCACGGCCCCGTTGCGCGCGATCAGGCAGCTGGTCTCGCAATCGGACAGGAACGCGTAATCGTCGATCGGGGGATACGAGGATTTGTGCGTGCTGCCGATGGCCTTGGCGATGTAACCGCCGCCCACCTCGACATCCGGCGGGTCGCCGAGTGAATCCCGTCGCACCGGCACGTCGGTGTCGTCGGCTTCGATGGGGTCGTCGGCCAGCGGTTCGTCGTAGGACGCCATGTGACCATCATCGGCGCGCTGTCCAGTGGCGTCTACACCGCATCGGTGGTCGCCCGGTGAACGACGTGCGAGATCGTCAGAACCGGACGAATCGGGCGGAAATCAGCGGGTGAACAACCAGGCGACGATCACGAGGACCAGCAGCGCGACCAGGGCCAGCTGCACGCGGGACCGCGGCATCAGACCGCCTCCTCCGCTGTGCGGCGGCGCCGGCGCCGCGGTGCGCCCGGATGACGCGGACTCCCCGCACCCGGGCCGTCCCCGCCGCGCACGGCCTGCCGGCGCCGGCGGACGCCGACCGTACGGGCGACGGCGGACCGGGCGGACGGCTGCGCGGGTCGCGGCACGAGTGGCTGGGCCGCCGGGCGGTCCCGGCCGAGCAGGCGCAACGCGATCCGCAGGCCGCGATCGAGCAGGTAGGCGATCGCGAAACTGACCGGGATCATGCCCACGAGGACCACGATGAACTGCGGAATGAAGGGCAGGCCGGCCACCCAGAGCTCGAAGCCGTCCCACCACCCTGCGAAGCGATGCACCCGCCCAGCCTAGTTCCTTCCGGCGGCCACGGGACCATCGGATGAATGCGGGGGAAGAGTTCGGCGAAGCTGCCGAGTTGCCGGTACGCTGCACGGCATGTCGACCGATGAGGACTTCGCGGAGCTGACGGCCATGCTGGACGCCGACGATATCGAAGACGAGCCCCGCCTGATCGCCACCCACTACGCGACGCCCGAGGAGGCGATCGAGATGGTGCGCGCGGCGCAGACTCTCGGCCTCGGTATTCGCCTGCACAACCGCCTCCGGGTCGAGGAGCCCGGCGACGACGGCGAGGAGACGGCGGTGGAGGAGTGGATCCTCGACCTGCTGGACAGCCCGCCGGAAGTCGAAGAGGACTGATCCCCGAAGGCCGTCACCAGCGGCTTTCCGAGCAGTACATTCCGTTCGCGGTGCCGCCGCACCTACTCGTGGCGGCGCCGCCCCCGGTAGGTCGCCCGTCGTTTCCCGGCGACCGGTACCGACCCTCCGGTCCGCTGCGTACGCGGCGGATTGTTCTGTTGGCGCAGAATTAACCGCATAGTTATCCGGGTAGTTCGCGGCACCCTGTCCGATTCTGTTACAGTCTGCCGGTGTCTTCGAGCGCTGTACCGCAGGTCCGCCATGAATTGGCGTTGATCGCAGTCGGCTGCCTCGTCGTCGCGGACGTCTACTGTCGCGCTTAGCCGCGGCACCGCTGCGCGTTCTTCCCCTTGGGTAGACTGGCGCGCATTCTTTCTTGCAGTTGTGCCCGTACCTCCGAGCGGCCCCGCGCCGCAGCCGCGCCACTGCCGTGACCATTCCCGTCCGGCAGATCTACCCGGCAACCGTCCGCGCCGACCCGATAACGCGCGGAAGCAGGAAAGGTTCAACCCGATGTCTCGCAGTTCCGGTTTTCTCTCGCGCCGACGGGCACTCGCCGTCGCGCTCACCGCGGTGGCGGCGGTCGGACTCACCGCGTGTGGCGGCGGATCCAGCGACTCGACCAGTGGAAAGAGCGACAACGCCGGTGGCGCGACCACCAGCAGCCTCACCCTGGTCGCCTACTCCGCGCCGAAGCCGGGATTCGACAAGGTGATCCCCGCGTTCAACAAGACCGACGCCGGCAAGGGCGTGGCGGTCCAGGCGTCCTACGGCGCCTCCGGTGACCAGTCCCGCAAGGTCAAGGACGGCACCCCGGCCGATGTCGTCAACTTCTCCGTCGAGCCCGACATCACCCGGCTGGTCGACGCCGGTCTGGTCGACTCGACCTGGAACGCCGACGCCAACAAGGGCGTGCCGCTGACCTCGGTGGTCGTGATCGCGGTCCGCAAGGGCAACCCGAAGGGCATCCACGACTGGGACGACCTGCTGAAGCCGGGCGTCGAGGTGGTGACCCCGAACCCGTTCAGCTCCGGTTCGGCCAAGTGGAACCTGCTCGCGCCGTACGCGGCCAAGAGCGAGGGCGGCAAGAATCCGCAGGCCGGCCTCGACTACCTGAGCAAGCTGGTCACCAAGGAGCACGTCAAGGTGCAGCCGACCTCCGGTCGCGAGGCCACCGAGACCTTCCTGCAGGGCACCGGCGACGTGCTGCTCAGCTATGAGAACGAGGCCCTGTTCGCCGAGCGCAACGGCGACCAGCTCGAGCACTTCATCCCGCCGATCACCCTGAAGATCGAGAATCCGGTCGCGGTGCTGAAGAACGCCAAGAACCCGGACAAGGCCGTCGCCTTCCGCGACTTCCTGTTCAGCTCGGACGGTCAGACCGCGCTGGCCACCGGCGGATTCCGCCCGGTGGATCCGAAGGTCGCCGCGAACTTCACCAAGGATTTCCCGGCGCCGTCGCAGAAGTTGTGGACCATCGCGGATCTGGGTGGCTGGAAGCAGCTGGACAAGGACCTGTTCACGCAGGGCACCGGCAGCGTCGCCCAGATCTACGACAAGGCCACCAAGTAGCGACCACACGGAATGATCGACGACGTGAGTGACAGTGCGATCGACCTCGGGACTGCCGCCGGTCCCGAGGTCGGGCGGGAGACGTCCGGCGGCAGGCCGAGTCCGTCCTGGCTCCGGATAACCGGAGCGGTCGGGCCGTTGGGGATCGCGACCGCGATGCTGTGGCTCAGCGTCATCGTGCTGCTGCCGCTGGCGGCGCTGACCGTCCATTCCTTCGACCACGGCTGGTCCGGGTTCTGGGATGCGGTCACCGCGCCGTCGGCGCTGCAGGCGCTGCGCATCACCGTGCTGGTGTCGATCGTGGTGGCGGTGGTCAACGTGATCATGGGCACCCTGGTCGCCTGGGTGCTGGTCCGCGACGAGTTCCCGGGCAAGAACTTCGTGAACGCGCTGATCGATCTGCCGTTCGCGTTGCCGACGATCGTGGCGAGCATCGTGCTGCTGGCCCTGTACGGGCCGCAGAGCCCGGTCGGCATCCATCTGAACGCCACCCAGCCGGGCCTGATCGTGGCACTGGCGTTCGTCACGCTGCCGTTCGTGGTGCGGGCGGTGCAACCGGTGCTGCTCGAGGCCGATCGAGAGGTGGAGCAGGCGGCCGCGTCCCTGGGCGCCGACAACCTGACCACGTTCCGCCGCATCGTGCTGCCCACCCTCGCGCCGGCGATCATCTCCGGTGGCGGGCTGGCCTTCGCGAGGGCCATCGGCGAATTCGGTTCGGTGGTGCTGATCGGCGGCAACATCCCGCGGCACACCCAGGTGGCCTCGCAGTACATCCAGCAGCAGATCGAGGTGGACCGGCCGGTCAACGCGGCCGCGGTGTCGGTGGCGCTGCTGGTGATCTCGTTCGTGGTGCTGCTGGTGCTGCGGGTGTTCTCGGAGCGGACCGCCCGGAAGGAGAAGCAGACCCGATGAAACTGGCCGCACCCACCCGGATCTCGCTGCGCGTCATCGCGCTGGCCTATCTGTTCGTCCTGCTGGTCGCGCCGCTGATCATCATCCTGTGGCGCAGTTTCGAGCACGGGATCGCCGCGTTCTTCACCTCGATCACCACCCCGGCCGCGGTCTCCGCCATCGACCTCTCGCTGCTGATCATCGCGATCGTGGTGCCGCTCAACGTGGTGTTCGGCGTGATCACCGCGATCGCGCTGGTACGCGGCAACTTCCCCGGCCGCAGCCTGCTCCAGGGTGTGGTGGATCTGCCGTTCGCGGTGTCGCCGGTGGTGGTCGGCGTCTCGCTGATCATGCTGTGGGGTATCAACGGCTGGTTCGGCGGTATCGAGCATCTCGGCATCAAGGTGATCTTCGGCCTGACCGGCATGGTGCTGGCCACCATCTTCGTGACGCTGCCGTTCGTGGTCAGCGAGGTGGTGCCCGTACTGCACGAGATCGGCGACGACCAGGAACAGGCCGCCGCCACGCTGGGGGCGTCCTGGTGGCAGACGTTCTGGCGGATCACCCTCCCGGCGATCCGCTGGGGGCTCACCTACGGCATCGTGCTCACCGTCGCGCGGTCGCTGGGCGAATTCGGCGCGGTCACGATGGTGTCGTCGGCGCTGCCGGGCATCTCGCAGACGCTGACGCTGCTCGTGCACGGGCGATACATCAACGACCACAACACCTTCGGCGCGTACTGCGCGGCGACGCTGCTGATGGGGCTGGCGCTCGTCACCCTGATTCTGATGACTCTGCTCGAACGCAAGCGGGGGAATGCCAAGTGATTCGAGTAACCGTGCCGGAGGCGGCCAGATGATTACCGTGACCAACGCGAACAAGCGGTACGGCTCGTTCGCGGCCCTCGACGATGTGAGCCTGGAGATCCCCTCGGGGGAGCTCACCGCCCTGCTCGGCCCGTCCGGTTCGGGCAAGTCGACGCTGCTGCGCTCGATCGCGGGCCTGGAGAGCCTGGATTCGGGCGTCGTCACGATCGCCGGCCGCGATGTCACCCGGCTGGCGCCGCAGAAGCGCGATATCGGCTTCGTATTCCAGCACTACGCGGCCTTCAAGCACATGACCGTGCGCGACAACGTCGCCTTCGGCCTGAAGATCCGGCGGCGGCCGAAGCAGGAGATCAGCAAGCGGGTGGACGAGCTGCTGGGCATCGTCGGCCTCGACGGTTTCCAGCACCGCTATCCGGCACAGCTGTCCGGCGGTCAGCGGCAGCGGATGGCGCTGGCCCGCGCGCTGGCGGTGGATCCGCAGGTGCTGCTGCTGGACGAGCCCTTCGGCGCGCTGGACGCCAAGGTCCGTGAGGATCTGCGCACCTGGCTGCGCCGCCTGCACGAGGAGGTGCACGTCACCACCGTCCTGGTCACCCACGATCAGGAGGAGGCGCTCGACGTCGCCGACCGGATCGCCGTGATGAACGCGGGCCGGATCGAACAGGTCGGCACCCCGGAGGACGTCTACGACCGTCCCGCGAACGAGTTCGTGATGTCGTTCCTGGGCTCGGTGGCGAAGCTGAACGGGCATCTGGTCCGGCCGCACGACATTCGCATCGGCCGCGATCCGGGCCTGGCGCGGGCCGAGCACGAGGGCACCGCGGAATCCGCGGGCGTCACCCGGGCGACGGTCGAGCGGGTGGTGCGGCTCGGATTCGAGGTGCGGCTGGAACTGCGCAACGCCGCCACCGGTGACCATTTCACTGCTCAGGTCACCCGCGGTGACGCGGCGGCGCTGAAGCTCGCCGAGGGCGAGACGGTGTACGCGCGGGCCACCCGCGTCCCGGAGTTGCCGGCGAGCTGAGGCCGCCCCCGCGGCGCTTCGCGGACAACCGCGTGTCCGGTGCTTGGCAAGCACCGGCCCCCGATGATTGCCTGAACCCGGTTCGGATCACGGTTCGGTCAACGGCTCGGCGATCGGGGTGAACTGGTGGCGGTCGGTCTCGGCATGAGTATCGGAACGGTCAGCACGGTGTGCGCGATCGCGTCGGCCGGTAACGAGCCGGTACCCCAGCCCGTCACCCGGCGCACCACGCTCACCTTCGACAGTTCCGGCGCGGTCCGGGTGGGCCGGATCCCGCCGCACGGCCGGGCCGTCACCGAATTCGCGGACCTGACCCGGCCCGGTCCGCCCAGTGCCCGGATCGGCCGCCGAACGCTCACGGCCGCCGATCTGATCGCGACCGTCGCCGCCGCGGTGAGCGCCGAGGCGCTGGACACGCGGCGATCCGCCGGCCGGCCACGACCGTCCGGCGGCACGCCGCGATATTCCGGCGCGATGATCGCGGTGGCTCATCCGGTCGGCTATCCGCCTGCGCTCATCGCCGATCTGCGCACGGCACTGGCCGGCGCGGATCTGCCCGAAGCGCTGCTGGTGGCGGAGCCGGTCGCCGCCGCGGCCTGGCTGGCCGCGAGTCACGGCCCACTGCCGCCGGGACTGACCCTCGTATACGACCTCGGCGGTTCCGGCCTGACGGTCAGCCTGGTCCGGATCGGCGCGGGCAGCCCGCCCGGCCCGGTCGTGGGCGTACCGGTCCGATCGGACGAGTACGGCGGCCGGGCCTTCGGCGCGGAGGTGGCCCGCCGGGCCGCGCGCGCGGTACGCGCCGGATCGGCTCCGCTGACCGATGCCGCGACCGGGGAACTGCGCGACGCCCGGGTGCGTCGATCGCTGACCGAGGTCTATCGCTGCCTGCGCCTGGCCGACGTCACCATGGCCGATGTCGATCGGGTGCTCGTGATCGGCGGTGCGGCCCGCCCGCCCGAGGTGGCCGCGGTCCTCGCCGAGACGCTGGCCCGGCCGGTGTTCGTGGCGCCGGATCCGGCGCGGACCGTCGCCGAGGGCGCGGCGCTCCTGGCCCGGCGCGCCGCCGAACTCGCATCCGGGGAGGCCCTGCGGCGCCGGCGAGCGCGCCGGGCCGACGCCGTGCGCCGGGTGCGGCGCCGGGTCGTGCGGGCCGCGGTGCTGGTGGGCGCGGCGGTGGCGGCCGTGGCGATGCTCGCGGTCGTGCCCGGTGATTGCCCACATCCGCCGACCGGGTCGTTCCGCGCTGTATTACAGTCCGATACTCAACCGCATAGAACGTGATGTAGCGCACGTACTCGCTCGGCCGACCGCTGAACCGGTGTGACCGCCGGTTCGGCCCGACCGGAGCGACCGGCTCGTGCTGTTGACGTGACTGGGCGTACATGTAACCATTGGATACAGTTACCCAGTGAAAGTGAGGGGGCGATGACGATGGCGTCCGTTGCCGCGAAGCCCGACCTCGACCAGATCGTCGAGCAGGCCATGCAGTATGCCGAGAAGCTGATGTTGCTGTCGCAGGGCTCGGTCGACAAGCATTTCGACCCGTTCGCCGATATCGACTGGGACAACCCGGATTTCGACCCGGATGCCCGGCCGGAGCGGTGGATCCTGCCCGCCTCGGCCGACCCGCTCGGCCGGCACCCCTGGTACCGCGCGCTGTCGGCCGAGCAGCAGATCGCGATCGGCAAGTACCGGCAGGCCAACATCGCCAAGGTGGGCCTGCAGTTCGAATCGCTGCTGATCAGCGGCATGGTTCAGTACACGGCCTTCCAGGTGGGGAACAGGTCGCAGGAGTTCCGCTACTGCACCCACGAGATGACCGAGGAACTCAACCACACCCAGATGTTCCAGGAGATGGTGAACCGCATCGGTGAGAACGTGCCGGGTATGGGCCCGGTCGTCCGCCGGCTGCGCCACCTGGTGGTGCCGATCGCCAACGCGTTCCCGAACCTGTTCTTCATGGCGGTGCTCGGCGGCGAGGAGCCGATCGACCACATCCAGAAGCAGATCCTGCGCTCCGGCGAGGACGTGCATCCGATCATGCGGGGCGTCATGGCGATTCACATCGCCGAGGAGGCGCGCCACATCTCCTTCGCGCACGAGTACCTGAAACATCATGTGCCCGAGGCAGGTCCGGTCGATCGGCTGGTGCTGTCGGTGATGATGCCGGTGATCATGTGGATCGTCGGCCGCGCGATCGTGACCCCGCCGCGCGCGTTCTTCGAGAAGTACGACATTCCCGACGAGGTCCGCGACGAGCTGTTCTTCGGTTCCGCCGAGGCGCGGCGGGTCTTCAGCGACTACTTCGTGGATGTGCGGGCCCTCGCGGCGGATATCGGCCTGATGAATCCGGTGGCCCGCCGGGTCTGGAAGTTGCTGCGCATCGATGGCGGAACCAGCCGCTATCGGTCGGAGCCGATCCGCCGTGGCGTGACGGCGGCCTGACCGGAGTATTCGAGTGCCCTACGTCGTCACCCAATCCTGTTGCAGCGACGCGTCCTGCGTGTACGCGTGCCCGGTCAACTGCATCCATCCCACGCCGGACGAGCCGGACTTCGCGACCGCGGAGATGTTGTACGTGGATCCGCAGGCGTGCGTCGACTGCGGCGCCTGCGCCACGGCCTGTCCGGTGGATGCGGTCACCTCGTCGAAGAAGCTGACCACGCAGCAGCTGCCCTTCATCGAGATCAACGCCGACTTCTACCGGCAGGATCGGCCGAGACCGCTTCTGGCCCAGCCGATCCCGCCGGCGAAGGTGGCGCCGGGCCGGCAACCGTTGCGGGTGGCGATCGTGGGTTCGGGCCCGTCGGCCATGTACGCCGCCGACGAACTGCTGACCCAGCCCGGCGTGGCGGTGACCGTGCTGGAGCGGCTGCCGGTGCCCTACGGGCTGGCCCGCCACGGCGTGGCTCCCGACCATGCCCGCACCCGGCAGGTGAGCCGGTTGTTCGACGTGATCGCCGCGCAGCCCGGCTTCGGGTCGTATCTGAATCTGACCGTGGGCGAGGATATTTCGCAGGCGGACCTGCTGCGCCACTTCCACGCGGTGATCTACGCGGCCGGCGCCGCGACCGATCGGAAGCTGGGTATCCCAGGTGAGGGTCTGCCGGGCAGCACCTCGGCCACCGAATTCGTGGCCTGGTACAACGGGCATCCCGACCACGCGCGGCAGCGCTTCGATCTGTCGCAGCGGCGGGTGGTGATCGTCGGCAACGGCAACGTCGCGCTCGATGTGGCGCGGATCCTGACCGTCGACCCGGAATCCCTGGCGGCAACGGACATCTCGCCCGTCGCACTGGACGCCCTGCGGCACAGCGCGGTCGAGGAGGTGGTCGTCGTCGGCCGCCGTGGACCGGCCGAATCCGCCTTCACCGTCCCCGAATTCGTGGGATTGCTCGGCGCCGACGTCGATATCGTCGTGGAAGGCGAAGTGCCGGAACCGGTTCCGGGCCAACCACAGCGGGTGGAGCAGAAATTGCGTTTGCTGCGCGGCCTGGCCGATCGGCCGGTGTCCGGGCGGCGGCGGATCGTGTTCCGCTATCTGTCCGCGCCGGTGGCGCTGCACGGTGCGCAGCAGGTGACCGGAATCGAGCTCGCCCGTACCGAACTCGTGCCCGATGCCGACGGCACCGTGCGCGCGGTCGCGACTGCGGCGACCGAGATCGTCGAGACCGGACTGGTACTCGCCTCCGTCGGATATCGCGGGGTGCCGCTGCCGGATCTGCCGTTCGACGATCGCGCCGGCGTGCTGCCCAACCGCGACGGCCGGGTGCTGGACGCCGTGGGTGGCAACGTGCTGCCCGGTACCTATGTGACGGGCTGGCTGAAGCGCGGCCCGACCGGCTTCATCGGCACCAACAAGTCCTGCGCGCAGCAGACCGTGCGACAGCTGGTGGACGATTTCAACACCGGCCGATTGCCCGAACCCGCCTGTGATGCCGAAGATTTCGATCGGCTGGTGACGGCCCGGCGTCCACTGGCGATCCGTGGTGGCGCCGTGGTCCGCCCGCGTCGCAGGCGTCCACTGCTGTCCGGGGCGTAACCGCCCCGCCGGCAAGCCTTTTCGCAAGCCCCGCCGATCGGCTCGATGCCGCGGCGGGGCTTGCGTCGTTCGTGTGGACTGCTTCGTGGCGACCGGCGACCGGCGAGTGCGCGAGGGTGTCGGCTCCGGCCGGGCGGAGATGCGGTGCGGCGATGCCGGATTCATGCGATTCGAGAGGATGGCTACTTTTCCGTGACCCTGATGTGCGGGCCATACTGTCGCGTCGTTCGACGTTCGTCCGATATTTTCGGCGTACCGGTCGGTATCGCATCGGAAATTACTGTGCGGTAGCTGGTTTCGGTCGATTTTGGATATCTGCACCGTATCCGATGGCGATATTTCGTCCCGGTAGATGGTCTATCTGCGAATATACCTGACAGACCGATGGGTTTGAAACCTTTTTCGCTGTTTGGCTGTTCGAGATCGGCATCCACCAGCTAACCTGTCATCGCTGTTTGGTAAACGACCGCGACCACACGGTTCGACCGCGTGGGGCCGTGGTCTCGGTGCGTTGACGGGATGGCAATGACGACTGGTTTCGGCATGAGCATCGGCACAGTGAATTCCGTGACAGCGGCCACGGCCGGGGAACGGGAGCGACCTTCCGTGCGGGTCCGCCGCACCTCGGTCACGTTCGACAGCGCGGGCGGTCCACGGATGAGCGGACTACCCCGATTCGCGCCCGTACTAACGGATTTCGCCGACCTCACCCGAGATTCGGAGCCGGTCGTACTGGGCGGCCGCATCTGGCGCCCGGCCGACCTGGTGGCCGCGGTCGCCACCTGCCTGATCGAGGCCAACCAGCCCACCGCGGAGCCGGTCGCCACCTATCCGGCCTGCTACACCGACCGGCAGGTGTTCGCGCTCCGGCACGCCCTCAACTGGTCCGGATCCGGCGACGTGCTGCTGATGCCCGAGCCGGTCGCCGCCGTGGAGTGGCTCGACGCGGAACACGGTGTCTCCGAACGTGGTCTGACACTCGTCTACGACCTGGGCGGCGGCAGCTTAGACGTCGCGATCGTCCGCACCGAGGCCGACCGCCAGGAGCGCGGCATACTCGGCCGCGCGATGCGCTCGCACACCTACGGCGGTCGCCCCCTCGGCGTGGTCCTGGCCCGGTACGCCCGCGCGCTCGCGCCGGGCGCGCCGGCGCCGGTGTCGAAGGTGGTCCCGGCCGTCGACACCGCCCGCCTGCGATGCTGGCACGTCCGCAATTCCCTTCGCCTGGTACGTCAGTGCGTGCAGGCCGGCGGCGTGACGATGGACGATATCGACCGGGTACTGGTGATCGGCGCCGCCGCCCGGCCCGCCGAGGTCGCCGAGGTCCTGGCCGACCTGGGCCGCCCGGTGGTGGTCGCGCCGGATCCCGGCCACACCGTCGCGATCGGCGCGGCCGTCGCCTCCGCCCGCGCGGCCGACACGGGCACCGAACTCGGCCGCTACGCTCGCGGCGCGGCCGTGATCTCCGGCGCGGCGGTGGCATCCGCCCTCGCCATGTCCGCGGCCAGCATGATCGGCAACGGCCCCATCGGAACCGACGGTCCCGCACTGGAATTCGCCCCGGCCCTGGCCGGCCCCGCCGAAACCGCCCGCGCCTACGTCCACGACGCGACCGTCCTGGACGGCCTGGGCTCGGTATCGAGCGCGGCCCGGAAGATGCTGGCCTCGGTCACCACCGCCCGCGACTACGCGGTAGCCACCCGAGCCGTCGTCACCGCGGCCACGGAAGAGGTACAGCGCGAGGTGCACTCGCACGGCGTCGGCACCCAGTGCGACCCGGTCCGCACCTCACCCACCTGGCTCTACGCCGACCCCGCCCGCTTCACCAACCCCCTCCCCTTCACCGCCGACCCCGAAACCACCCCCCCGACGATCGGCCCCGTAGCACAACCCCCGGTAGCGCAACCGATTTCGGCACCCGCATCCGGAGCCACCGCACAGCCGGTGAGCAACTCCACGGGTTCGCCCGCCCCGGCGAGCCCCTCCGCCTCCACGAGCTCGAGCGGCACAGTGGCCAGCCCACCTGGCGCCTCCGCAGGCGGTTCTTCCACAGGGACACAAACGAATTCGGGAACAGGTAACTCGCCCGGCGGATCGGGCACCGGCGACACCTCGGGTGGTGGAACCGGAACCACTTCGGGCACGACCGGAGGCACCTCCGGCGGAACGAGCTCGGGCACAAGCGGTTCGGGAGCGGCAGGCGGTAACACCGGCGGGGCCGGTTCCGGCACCACCGGTTCGGGTCCGGCGGGTGGTGACGCCGGCGGAGCGGGTTCGGGTGCCGCGGGTTCGGGTCCGGCAGGGGGCAACGCCGCCGGAGCGGGTTCAGGTGCCGCGGGTTCGGGCGCGGCAGGAGGCAATGCCGGCGGAGCAGGTTCGGGTGCCGCAGGTGGTAGCACCGGTGGAGCCGGTTCCGGCACAGCCGGTTCGGCCGCGGCCGGCGGTGATGCCGGTGGGGCAGGTTCCGGCGCTGCGGGTTCGGGGGCGGCGGGTAGTGATGGCGGCGGTTCGACCGCTTCCGGTGCGGGCACCGCCGGCGCGGGATCTGCTGCACCGGGGAGCAATTCGGCCGGAGCACGCCCCGGCGCCCCGAGCTCCGGTGGCTCGGCAGGCGCCGGTCCCGGTACACCGGGCGGATCAGCGGCCGGCAGCGGCCGCGCCGCAGGTGGCTCCGGGATCGGCGGCGGCATGGGCGGCGGTGGTGGCCACGCCGGAGGCGGCGCTGGTGGCCATCGCTGATGCACATCGAAAATGCTCAGCGCTCATCCGATCCGCGGTCCCTTCACCGGCGACGTTGCTGGGTGTGGTCCGTTGGCCGGATGCTGCTGATTCGGTCCTTCGGCCCGGGACGCGGCCGGTTCGGTCCGCCGGCCGGGACCCTGCCGGTTCGATTCGTTGGCCGGGAACGCTGCCGGTTCG
Source organism: Nocardia sp. BMG111209 (assembly GCF_000381925.1). Classification (NCBI taxonomy): domain Bacteria; kingdom Bacillati; phylum Actinomycetota; class Actinomycetes; order Mycobacteriales; family Nocardiaceae; genus Nocardia; species Nocardia sp. BMG111209. Next base: position 4,146,215 of record NZ_KB907307.1, on the reverse strand, counting down.
ATTCGTTGGCCGGGGCGCCGCGGGCTCGGTCCCTTCACCAGGAACGCTGGGTTGGCCATCGGTCGGGGCCGCCGCCGGTGAGGCACGCCGACGAGCTGTCACCGATTTACCTCGCCGGGCGGTGTTGCCGGTACCGAGCACGTCGGGGCGCTCTCGTCTGGACGCCTGGTCACCGGGCCGCAGCAGCATCACAGTCGATGCGCCCCAGAAGGTTTCGGGTTGGTGTAGTTACTCGTCGGAATGTCCGCGCCGTCCGGCTGGAAGCGTTTCGGGTAGCGATGTTCGGACACCCAGCGGCGGATCGGACTCGCTGTGCCCACTGGTCGTATCTTCCCGGCGAGTGCGCTGAACCGGCCCGCCGGGTCGCTGAAAAGTATTCGGCGACAACACACTTCATCGACGGTTCCTGCCGTCGATGGTCAGCGGGAGTCGAGCTCACGGAAGTGCGGTATCGGGCCGCGCGGCCGTCGGGCCAGCACTGCGGACGACCGGACAGGATCGTTCGGGTGGACGACTTCTCGCCAACGGAAGCCGCGGTCCCGGCGCACGTGAATTGAGGGGTGGGCCGGGGTCGCGGTTCCGTGTTTCGATCACCAGTCGTAGTAGGAGGCGACGGCGGGCTGTCCGGTATATCCCGGGCCCGCATGGTCGTCGGCTCCGAGGTACCCGGGGGAGAATTCGAGTGTCACCGCACCCGGCGCCGAAATACGGTGATGGCGACCGTCATACGTCACTCCCGCCGCCCGGAGCCGGGCGAGGATCGCACGCGCCGCGGACGACCCGTCGCGATGGCGGACCGTATGCGGATCGAAGTGGGCAACGAATCTGCCGCCGGGTGCTGTCCATCGGAGCATCGCCGCGATGAGCGCGAGTTTGTCACCGATGTAATGCAGGCCGTGCACACAGGTGACCAGGTCGGCCGGGTGTTCCGGAGACCAGGTGCGGGCCGTGGTGGTGATCAGCCGTAGTCGCGGCGTCGCGGGTGCGCCCGCGAAATGTCCGACGAGGTCGATGCCTCGCAACGTCACGTCGCTGTCCGGGAATTCCGCGCCGAACCTGCGCTCGGCCTCCAGAATCGCCCGGCCCGCGCCACAGCAGACGTCGATCCAGCCGACAGGCATCGCGGGCTCGGCTCGAAGGCGATCCGCCAGCCACTCGTACGGATCGAATCCCAGCTCGCGGGCGTAGCTGTTCACACCCGACAACAGGCGATCGCGGTTCATCGCATTGTTGGCGACCACCGGGCTACGTTCCAGCGCACTGTCTTCGAGCAGTCTCGGGCCGGATTCCGTTGTCACCGTTCGACTCTAGTCGCGCCACTCGCCGATCCGTCCGATTCGCCGTCACCGGGAGCGGAGCGGATCATCTCCTGGCCGTCTGGCCGTCTGGCCGTCTGGCCGTCTGGCCGTCTGGCCGTCTGGCCGTCTGGCCGTCTGGCCGTCTGGCCGTCTGGCCGTCTGGCCGTCTGGCCGTCTGGCCGTCTGGCCGTCTGGCCGTCTGGCCGTCTGGCCGTCTGGCCGTCTGGCCGTCTGGCCGTCTGGCCGTCTGGCCGTCTGGCCGTCTGGCCGTCTGGCCGTCTGGCCGTCTGGCCGTCTGGCCGTCTGGCCGTCTGGCCGGTCGCTCGCGCCGCGCGGCCTGTGTGCCGACCCGCCCGCGGCAGACACGGCGACCACTCCACGACGGCACAGCCGGTAACCATTCCTTGACGGATGGCTACCCGCGAGCAACCATGGAAACCATGGAAACGAATTCAGTTTCCGGAGTTTCCACCGACCAGCGGGCCGAAGCCATTCTGGACGCGGCCGCGCGCTTGTTCTTCGCACCTGGTCCCGGGCGCGTCAGCATGGACGATCTGGCCCGTGACCTGGGGATGAGCAAGAAAACGATCTACCGGTGGTTTCCGGACAAACAAAGTCTCATGATGGCCGTGCTCGATCGGCAGTTCGAGATCATCGAGCACACCCTGAGTACGGCCGTCACCGCCGCCGACCTGCCGTTCGACGTCCGTGTGCAGCGCTTTCTCGCCGCGGCATCGACCGAACTCCAGCGGATCGGCGCGGCGCAACTGGCGACCGGGCGCGGCGATGCGGGCCTGCGCCGCCATGTCGAACGACGCATCGATGAGGTGATCTACCGCCGGTTGGCGGCACTGTTCCGGGACGGCCATCGGCGTGGGCTTCTGGCTGCGCCCCCGCAACTGCTCGCCGAGATCACCCGCGGTGCGGTGGAGCGTCTCCTGAACTCCGATCTGCCGAGCGAACTCGATTGCACCGCAGGCGATCTGATTCGAACAACCGTGGACACACTGCTCTACGGGGCGCTGCGCCCCGCGGACGAGGAGGTGGCTTCATGAACGCGACAACCGGCCGGGTGGCCCTGGTGACCGGCGCCGCCGGTGGCATCGGCGCGGCGACCGCGCGCGAACTGGCCGAACGCGGGATACGGGTGGTGATCGACTATTTCCACAGCGCCGAGGCGGCCGAGCGGCTCGTCACCGAGATCGAGCAGGCGGGCGGGCAGGCGGTCGCGGTGCAGGCCGACGTACGCGATCCCGTCGCGGTTGCGGCCCTGGTCGAGCGTGTCGAGGCGCTGTGGGGTGGCATCGACGTGCTGGTGCACAACGCGCTCACCCCGTATGCGATCAAATCCTTCCGGGAGATGACCTGGGACGAACTCGGTGGGAAGGTCGACGACGAGATCCACGCCGCGTTCGTGATCACGAAGGCGGTCCTGCCCGGGATGACCGCACAGCGCTGGGGCCGGTTGATCTACCTGGGTACCGCGCTGAGCCATCAGCCGCGCGAGAGCATGATCGCGCTCGGTACGGCCAAGGCGGCGCTCACCCAGTTCGCGCGATATCTGGCGCAGGAACTGGGCCCGGACGGGATCACGGTCAACGTCGTCGAACCCGGCCCGGTGACGGATACCGGCATCTCGCATGTCCTCGACGATGATCAGCGGCGCCGTCAGGTGGCCGCGACCCCGTTGGGCCGGCTCGCGCGTCCCGTCGATGTCGCCAGGGTCGTCGCCTTCTACGCCGGTGAGGACAACGCCTTCATGACCGGCACCACCGCCCCGGTGAACGGCGGCATGTCGATGTACTGATCGAAGGGAGTCGTGATGGACAGCATCGATCTCGCCTACGTCGGGCGGGGACTGCACGAGGAACTGGTCGCGTACATCGCCGACCAGCAGGACTATTACGCCGCCGAGGGTGTGCGCGTGGCACTGCACGACGGATGCGACTGGGACGAGCAACGATTGCGCCGCGGCGCCACGATCGGACTCGGCCGGGCACTGGTGTCCCGCCTGACCGGCGGCGGCGTCCCGTGGGTCGCGCTCACCGTGAGCACGCACCGACCCCTGTTCTGGTTCCTGGCCCGCCCGGAGCTGACCACCCTGGCCGACCTGGCCGGACATCGGCTCGCGGTACACGCGCCGCGCACACCACCCGGCTGCTTCGCCCGCATCGTGATGCGCCGGGCCGGCCTGGACCCCGACCGCGACGTCGACTGCATATTCCGCCCACCCGGCGACTACGCCATGGACCTGCGCCGCCTGCACGACGGCGACATCGACGCCGCCTATATCGGCAGCACCCTGGCGCCGGAGGTGGTCGCCGCCCGGCACGGCTGGCGGGTGCCGGCCTGGGTCGGCGACCATCTGCGCATCCCGACCGTCGGCGTGGCCGTCGATCCGACCCACCTGCCGCCGGACACGCCCGCGGTCTCGGCCCTGGTCCGCGCGCACCGCCGTGCCCTGCGGGTGATCCACGACGACCCGGACACCACCATCCGATACCTGCGGACATTCCTCGGCGGCTGCACCGAACCCGAGGCCCGCACCTACTATGAGACCTATCTCGCCCCGCATTTCACCACCGACGGACAAGTCGACCCGGAGATCGCGAAATCCGCGATCGCCGCCGTAGCCGCCGAACTGGGCGTACCCGCCACCCTCGACCCGGCCGAATTCTTCTGCACCGCTTGACCTTTCACCCATCGCCGCCCGGCTCCCGGCGCGATCACCGGCAGTCGCCCGGCTCCCGGCGCGATCACCCATCGCCGCCCGCTCCCGGCGCGATCAGGGCCGCCGCCCGGCAGTCGGCGCAATCACCGCCGCCGCCCGGCTTCCGGCGCGATCACCCACCGCCGCCCGCCGCCCGGCGCGATCACGGCCGCCGCCCGGCCGCCGGCGCGATCACCGGCTGTCGCACCGAACCGTGTGCCGCGCAATCAGGTACACGTCCCGGGCTCGAGCCGATTCGCGAAACCCGAGTCCATGCCGTGCAATCGAAGTTCGTCCGAATGCCGACTCTCCGGCTGCCTGCCGCGGTCGATGCTTGTGCAGCCCGCGTGGCTCGGTTCGCCGCGCAGTCGATGCTTGCGGCCCCGCGTTGCTTCGGTTGCCGCGGCCGGTGCCCGCTCGCGCCTCGCCACCGAATCGTCCGCCGCGCACCCACGCCCCGCTCACCGGTGCCCGATCCCGGACGCGCTGCCGGGATGCCGCGGAGTCGCTATCGTATTGCCTGGTCGGGTAGGAACGAGAGGACATCCTGTGAGTTATCGAGTCGTTCGGGCCGTGCTGATCGGGGCCCTGCCGCTGGCCGTAGCGATGGAAGCCGGTGGGGTGGCGGCCGCCGAGGCGCCGGCCGCGCCGGAACCGGTGGTGCGGACCGTCTCCCAGGGCGTCCCGCTGGAGGTGGCGACCAATCCCGATGCGTTCGATCATGATCCGATCCAGAACGGCATCGTCGCCGGCGCTTTCGTCGGCGCTGCCGGGTCCGGGGTGCTCGGTGCCGCACTGGGTTCCGGGGTCGGGGCGATTCCCGGCGTCGTGATCGGGGCGCTGTTCGGCGGCGTGACCGGTGGGCTCCAGGGCTACTACAACCCGCGTTCGGTGCCGCAGGCGCTGCCCTGATCCCTTGTGGCACAGTGGTTTCCGGTAACATCGGAACTCACCGTGTGACCGTGGCCGCCGGGCGTGCACACTGAATCGGTGGAATCCAGAATCATCGGAACCGTCATGCCCGTGCTCGAGGTCGCGCTGAACCCGGGCGATCGTCTGGTCGCGGAGGCCGGGCAGCTGTCGTGGATGACCGAATCGATCCAGTTGCACACCTCGACGCGTTCGGCCGCCGGCGGGATGATGGGCGCGATGCGCCGGGCCTTCGCCGGAGCGGGCCTGTTCATGACCGAGTACACGGCCGCGCATCAGCCGGGCCGGGTCGCGTTCGCGGCGCGACTGCCCGGGCAGATCATGCCGATTCCGGTGCAGCCGGGTGCCGAATATCTGGTGCACCGGCACGGATTCCTCTGTGCCACCCAGGATGTGCAGATCGGGCTGAGCTTCCAGCGCCGGCTCGGCGCGGGCATCTTCGGCGGCGCGGGTTTCACGCTGCAACGCCTCGGCGGACGTGGGCACGCCTGGGTGGAGTTGTCGGGCGAGGTGGTGCAGTACAACCTCGCACCCGGTGAGACGCTGCGCGTACATCCCGGGCACGTCGGCATGTTCGACGCCTCGGTGTCCTTCGACATCACCGTGCTGCGCGGTATCCGCAACATCCTGTTCGGTGGCGACGGGCTGTTCCTGGCCCAGCTGACCGGTCCGGGCCGAGTGTGGTTGCAGTCGTTGACGATCGCCAACCTCGCGCACGCGGTCGGGCCGTATCTCGCCACCAGTGGGTAGTCCGCTGTAAGTGCATCTGTGCGGTCGGGGACAATGAGGTGGTGGACGCCAGACCCGAGTTGATCGCCCTCGACGTGGACGGAACCCTGCTGGAGACCGGCTCGCGGGCCACGCCGCGCGTGCGCGCGGTGGTGCGCGCCGCGGTCGAGGCGGGTGCGCACGTGGTCGTCACCACCGGCCGCACCCTGCTGTCCACGAAACTGGTGCTCGAGGAACTCGGCCTGGCCGAGGGTAATGCGCTGTGCTCCAACGGCGCTGTGCACGTGGACATTTCGACCTGGCAGCCGCGCGCCGTGCACACCTTCGACCCGGTGCCCTCGGTGGGCGTGCTGCGCGCGCTGTTCCCGGACATGGTGCTGTCGGTGGAGAAGGTCGGCGTCGGCACCTGGGCCACCGGTTACTACCCGGGCAGCTTCCGGCTGGGCGAGTTCCGCTTCGTCGAGGACAGCGATCTCGGCGCGGAACCGACGACCCGGCTCAACGGCTGGTGGCCCGGCGGTAGCCTCGCCGAGATGGTGGAGCTGATGGCGGCGGTGCAGCTGCCCGGCGCCGGGTGGGTGCACGGTGAGCACGAACCGTGGCTGGTCGCCTCGAAACACGGTGTCTCGAAAGGCTGGGCGCTGGAACGCCTGCGCGCGGAACTCGGTGTCCCGCACGCGGCCACCCTGGCCGTCGGCGACGGCTACAACGACGTCGAAATGCTTTCCTGGGCAGCCCATTCCGTCGCGATGGGCAATGCCGTCGACCCGGCCAAGGCGGTCGCCGACGAGGTCGTCGCCGATGTCACCGCGGACGGTGTCGCCGAGGTCCTGGAACGCTGGTTCTGAACGCTCGTGCGGATGCGCCCGAGCCACGAATCGGTAAGGTCGTGTCCGTGATCGGTCAGTCCGAACGGCGAGATGCCGAACCACCCCGTACCTCGCGCGGCCTGGACCGCCTGATCTTCTTCACCGACGCCGTAGTGGCCATCGCCATCACGCTGATCGCGTTGCCGCTGGTGGACAGCGCCCGGGAGGTCGATGCGTCCTCGGCGGCGGAGTTCTTCTCGAAGAACACCGTCGCGCTGCTGGCCGCCGGTATCAGTTTCGCGGTGATCAGCGCCTTCTGGCGCGAGCATCACGCGCTGTTCGAGCGCGCGACCAGCTACACGCCGCTGCTGCTGCGCGTCAACTCGTTGTGGCTGACGGGAATCGTCGCCATCCCGGTGGCGACCGTGTTGCTCGTCTACAGCCATCGCAACGACCGGCTCGCCATCGGCGTCTACCTCGGCCTCATGGTCTACAGCGTGGTGCTGACCCGCCTGATCGAGGTGTTGCTGTACCGCGCCGGTCTGTTGTCCGACGAACCGTCGGGCATCGATATCGCGGTCCGCTGGGTCTACGTCGCGATCACCGTCCTCGTCCTGGCGCTCGGCATCGCCTTCCCCCGCATCGGCATGTGGTGGCTGTTCCTCCTCTTCGCCTCCTCCCCGATCCAGCACCTGGTCCGCCGCCGACTCCAGCCCGGCACGCCGGCCGAATAACCACCGCGCACGGCCGACGAAGGACTGCCGGTCGTTTGCCCGGAATGCCGCGCGCTCAGGCGGACAACGGCAGGGGCAGGGCCGTGGTGTAGCGGTCGAGGACGACCTCGACCAAACCCGGGTGAGCGCCGAGCGTGGCGGCGAAGCGGTGATCGCCGGCGGCGGCGTGCAGCCGGTCGGTGAGGCGTCCGGGCGCCAGGAACCAGGGGGCGACCACGATCCGGTCGCAGCCCTGCTCGCGTAGCCGGGCGGTCGCCTCGGGCAGCGCGGGTTCGGTGGTGGCGAAACAGATTTCGGCTCGCCAGGCCGTGCCCGCGATGAGCGAGCGAACCAGTCGGCGCGTGCGATCGTTGGCCGCGGGAGAGGAGGCGCCGACGGCCGCCACGGCAACTCCGAGTCCCGGATCGCGCGGATCGGCGCCGGTATCCAGGACCCGATCGCGCAACGCGGTGATCAGCCGGGGATCCGGGCCGAGCACGCCGGCCTGGGTGAGATCCAGGTATGGATGCCGGGAGCGGCCCGCCGCCAGCAGGCCGGGCAGGTCCACTCGCGCATGGAAGGCGCTGCCGAGCAACAACGGAACCACGACCCCGGCCCGATGCCCCGCGGCGGCAACGGCATCCACCGCGCGGTCCACCGACGGTGCGTTCAGGTCCAGGAAGGCCGGATATACGGCGAGCTCCGGCCGGGCCGCCGCGACCGCCGCCACCACCTCGGAAACCGTTGCGGCGGAACGAGGATCGCGGCTGCCGTGCGCCACCAGCACGAGCGCCGGTCGCCCGGTGTTCGTGAGCCCGGGACGGTACAGGAGCAGCGGGATCATCGCGGCGCCGGTGCGCCGACCTCGACGGCGGTCAGGGCGTCGCCGACCAGGCCCGCGGCCAGTGTGTTACCGCCGGCCGGATCGATCAACAGGAAGCTGCCGGTGTGCCGGTTCAACCGGTAGTCGTCGGCCACGATCGGATCGGCGACCCGCACCGAGATGCGCCCGATATCGTTGAGCGACAACGACTCCGGACCCGGATCGGCGGACAGGTTCTGTTCGTCGAAGCGCTCGATCAGCGCGCCGACGATGGCCTGGGTGGTGCGGGTGCCGTGCTTGAGCAGCAAGCGGGCGCCCGCGCGCAGCGGCTTGTCGCCGAGCCAGCAGACGGTGGCGTCGAAGGCGTCGACCGGCTCCGGAGCGTCGGCCACCGCGGCGATCACGTCACCGCGTGAGACGTCCACGTCGTCGGCCAGGACCAGGGTGACGCTGCGGCCCGGCTGCGCGGAAGTCAGCTCCCCGTCCGGAGTGTCGATGCGCTCCACCGTGGTGCGGGTGCCCGAGGGCAGCACCACGACCTCGTCGCCCTTCGCGACGACGCCCGCGGCGACCTGACCGGCGTATCCGCGATAGTCCGGATATTCGGCGGTGCGCGGGCGGATCACGTACTGCACCGGGAACCGCAGGCCGACCCGGTGCCGACCGAAGCTGTCGGCGTCGACCGGCACCGATTCCAGATGTTCGATCAGCGAGGGTCCGTCGTAGAAGGGGGTCTTCGTCGAGCGCGAGGCGACATTGTCGCCGTGCAGCGCGGACACCGGGATCTCCTGCACATCCTCGGCCGCCCAGCCGAGAGTGGCGGTCAACTCCCGGAATTCGGCCCGGATGGTGTCGAAGACCGCGGACGGGTCGTCGACCAGATCGATCTTGTTCACCGCGAGCACCAGCCGCGGCACACCCAGCAGCGCCATCACCGCCGCGTGCCGGCGGGTCTGCTCGATGACGCCCTTGCGCGCGTCGACGAGCAGGATCACCAGCTGTGCGGTGGACGCGCCGGACACCGTGTTGCGGGTGTACTGCACGTGCCCCGGGGTGTCGGCGAGCACGAAAGTCCGTGCGGGCGTGGCGAAGTAGCGGTATGCCACGTCGATGGTGATGCCCTGCTCGCGTTCCGCGCGCAGACCGTCGACCAGCAGCGAGAGGTCCGGGGTGGCCAGGCCCTTGTCGACCGAGGCGCGGGTGACCGCGTCGATCTGGTCGGCCAGCACGGATTTCGTGTCGTACAGCAGGCGTCCGACCAGTGTGGACTTGCCGTCGTCGACACTGCCGGCGGTGGCCAGTCGTAACAGGTCGGACATCAGAAATAACCCTCTCGCTTGCGATCTTCCATGGCGGCCTCCGACACCCGGTCGTCGCCACGGGTGGCGCCGCGTTCGGTGAGCCGGGAGGCGGCCACCTCGGCGAGGATCGCCTCGTTGTCGGCGGCGTCGGAAATGATTGCGCCGGTGGTGGATCCGTCGCCGACGGTGCGATACCGCACCGACTTCACCAGCAGTTCCTCGTCGTCGCGCGGACCGCCCCAGCTGCCCGGGGTCATCCACATGCCGTCGCGCTGGTACACCGGCCGCTCGTGCGCGTAGTAGATCGTGGCCAATTCCACGTTCTCCCGTGCGATGTAGCGCCAGATGTCCAGTTCGGTCCAGTTCGACAGCGGGAACACCCGCACGTGCTCACCCGGCGCGTGCCGGCCGTTGTACAGATTCCACAGCTCCGGCCGCTGCCGCTTCGGATCCCAGCGCCCGAACGCGTCGCGCAGCGAGAAGATCCGCTCCTTGGCGCGCGAACGCTCCTCGTCGCGCCGCCCGCCGCCGAACACCGCGTCGAACCGGTGCTCGGTGATGGCGTCCAGCAGCGGCACCGTCTGCAGCGGGTTGCGGATGCCGTCCGGCCGCTCCTGCAGCCGGCCGTCGGCCAGATACTCCTCGACCGACGCGACATGCAGTCGCAGCCCGTACTTCTCGACCACGCGATCGCGGAAGTCCAGCACCTCCGGCAGGTTGTGCCCGGTATCCACGTGCAGCAGCGCGAACGGCAGCGGCGCGGGCCAGAAGGCCTTGAGCGCCAGGTGCAGCAGCACGGTGGAGTCCTTGCCGCCGGAGAACAGGATCACCGGCCGCTCGAACTCGCCCGCGACCTCGCGGAAGATGTGCACGGATTCGCTCTCCAGCGCGGAGAGCGTGTCGAATTCGTCGAGCGCGGCCAGCACGTCGGAATCACTGGTGAGGTCTGCTGTGGTCATGACTGGTGCAACCCGCATTCGGTCTTGGCGAGGCCGGCCCAGCGGCCGCTTCGCGGATCGGCTCCCGGTTCCGGCTTCCGCGTGCACGGAGCGCAACCGATGGACGGATACCCCTCCTCCACCAAGGGATTGACCAGAATGCCGTGTTCGGCGATGTAGCCGGCCATCTCGTCGTCGGACCAGGCGGCGATCGGGTTGATCTTCACCAGGCCGAAGCCCTCGTCGAAGGAGATCAGGGGAGCGTTGGCGCGGGTCGGCGCCTCCACCCGGCGGATGCCGGTGACCCAGGCGTTGTAGCGGGTCAGCGAATTGCCCAGCGGCACCACCTTGCGCAGCCGGCAGCACTCGTTCGGCTCGCGCTCGAAGAGGTTCCGGCCCAGCAGCGAATCCTGTTCGGCCACGGTGTGTTCCGGCGTCACGTTGACGATGTTCACGCCGTACACCAGTTCGGCCGCGTCGCGGGTGCCGATGGTCTCGGCGAAGTGGTAGCCGGTGTCCAGGAAGAGTACGTCCACGCCCGCGCGGACCTGCGCGGCCAGATGTACCAGCGCCGCGTCCTGCATGTTCGAGGCGACGATGTAGCCGGGGCCGAAGGTTTCGTCGGTCCAGCGCAGCAGGTCGGACGCGGTGGCGTCCGGACCCAGTTGCGCCGCACCGTCTTCGGCGATCCGCCGCAGCTCGGACTCGGACAGCTTCTCCAAAGTGGTTGCCATGTCAGAAACTCCCGTTACCGTAGGTCGGCTTCGTCGGTGCGGACGGCCCACTGGGCGAACCGTTCACCCTCGGCGCGGCCCTTGACGAAATTGCGCACGACGCGCTCGATGTAGTCGCCGACCTCGTCGCCGGTCACCTTGTGCTGACGCAACTTTCGGCCGAAACCGCTGTCGAGGCCGAGGCTGCCACCGAGGTGAACCTGGAAACCCTCGATCTGATTCCCGTCGCCGTCGTCGACCAGCTGGCCCTTGAAGCCGATGTCGGCGATCTGGGACCGGCCGCAGGAATTGGGGCAGCCGTTGATGTTGATGGTGATCGGCACGTCCAGCTGCGTGTTGATATCGGCCAGCCGCTGCTCCAGATCGGGCGCGAGCACCTGGGACCGCTTGCGGGTCTCGGTGTAGGAGAGCTTGCAGAACTCGATACCGCTGCACGCCAGCAGATTTCGCCGCCACATCGACGGACGGGCGTGCAGGCCCAGCGGTTCCAGCTCGGCGATCAGCTGCTCGACCTTGTCGTCGGCGACGTCGAGCACGATCAGCTTCTGATACGGGGTGAACCGGACCCGGTCGGCGCCGGCCCGCGTCATCGCGTCGGCCACCGCGGTGAGCACGGTGCCCGAGACGCGGCCCGCGATCGGGGTGAAGCCGACGGCGTTGAGCCCGTTGCGCAGCCGCTGCACGCCGACATGGTCGATCGGCCGCTCGGGGCGCGCCGGCGCGGGACCGTCGACGAGCTTCCGCTTCAGGTACTCGTCCTCCAGCACCTGCCGGAACTTCTCGATGCCCCAGTCCTTGACCAGGAACTTCAGCCGCGCCTTGCTGCGCAGCCGGCGGTAGCCGTAGTCGCGGAACAGCGCGACGACCGCCTCCCACACCTCGGGCACCTCGTCCAGCGGCACCCAGGCGCCGACGCGCTGCGCCAGCATCGGGTTGGTGGACAGGCCGCCGCCGACCCACAGGTCCAGGCCGGGGCCGTGCTCCGGATGTTCGACGCCGACGAAGGCGACGTCGTTGATCTCGTGCACCACGTCCTGCTGGCCGGAGATCGCGGTCTTGAACTTGCGCGGCAGGTTGGAGTACTCCTTCTTGCCGATGTAGCGGCGCACGATCTCCTCGATCGCCGGGGTGGCGTCGATGATCTCGTCGAAGGATTCCCCTGCCAGCGGCGAGCCCAGCACGACGCGGGGGCAGTCGCCGCACGCCTCGGTGGTCTGCAGGCCGACGGCCTCGATGCGCTTCCAGATCTCCGGGACGTTCTCGATCTCGATCCAGTGGTACTGGACGTTCTCCCGGTCCGACAGGTCGGCGGTGTCGCGGGCGAATTCGGTCGAGATCGTCCCCAGCGTCCGCAGCTGCTCGGTGTTCAGCGCGCCGCCGTCGCAGCGGATGCGCATCATGAAGTAGCGGGCCTCGAGGATGTCGAGGTTGTCGTCGCCGGTCCAGGTGCCGTCGTAACCCTGCTCACGCTGGGTGTAGAGACCCCACCAGCGGAACCGGCCGCGCAGATCGGCCTTGTCGATCGAGTCGAAGCCGCCGGGTGCGTAGATGTTCTCGATACGCGCGCGGACGTTGAGCGGGTTGTCGTCCTTCTTGCTCTGCTCGTTCGGATTCAGCGGCTCCCGGTAACCCAGGGCCCACTGTCCCTCCGACTTGCGGCGGACGGGTTTGCCCGCGGTGCGCTGGCGCGGTCCGGCGACCTCCTCACGCGGACGGGCCCGGCGTTCCCGGGCGGCGGCGGCGCGCTCGCGCGCGGCATGCTCGCGCGCGGAGTCGAGAGATTCTGGTGTGGGACCGGCGTCGGTGCTCGACGTCATAGGGTCGCTCCTGCAGGTGTGGATCAGGCCTGACGACAGGGGGAGGGGCTGGCTCACGCCTGGCGGTGACACGGCCGGGAGGGGCGGCGCCGGAAGGAGGGCGCCGGAAGAAAGGCCGGACTACCGGAGGCGATCCGGCAGACAGCAGGCGCTGCAGACACGCTTGTAGTCGACGTGGCGACGTGCCACCAGTCGGACTCCAAGTTCGGTCATAGTGCCTATTGTGCCATGTGAACAGGGTCTTTCCGACCTCGGGTCCATATTTTCCTTCATTTCGGGGGAAATCCCCTGGACGGACGTCCCAAATTGTGAGATCCGTCATATAACGACCGTCCGGTTGCCGTCTTACGGTGTCGAACGGACCGCCGGCGCCGCCGCGCCGAGCGCTTCCGGACTCCGCCGCCGGGCGCGCCGCTGCGCGTGCGGGAATCCGCCCCTGCGCGGAACCGGACGACCGACCGTTCACACTGGTGGGGTGAGTTCGCTGACCTCGTCCCCGCCGCCGGCCGCCGCGCCGGCCACCGAGGCGCTCGAACCGGTGCTGCGCGATTTCGGGACCGGGCCGTTCGGCGTCTACGTGCACGTACCCTTCTGCGCGACCCGGTGCGGCTATTGCGACTTCAACACCTATACCGCCGGTGAGCTGGGCAGTTCGGCCTCGCCGCAATCCTGGCTGGCGGCTCTGCGTGGCGAGTTGTCCACCGCTGCAGGGCTTTTCGCGGAGCTGCCGAGTCCACAGCCGGAGGTGTCGACCATCTTCGTCGGCGGCGGCACCCCGTCGCTGCTCGGCGGCGACGGGCTGGCCGAGGTCCTCGCCGCGATCCGCGCGCACTTCCCGCTCGCCGCCGATGCCGAGATCTCCACGGAATCGAATCCGGAATCCACCTCACCGGCGTTCTTCGAGCGGCTGCGCGCGGCCGGTTACACCCGGGTGTCGCTGGGGATGCAGTCCGCCGCCGAGCACGTACTGCGGGTGCTGGACCGCACCCACACCCCGGGCCGGGCCGTCGCGGCGGCCCGCGAGGCGCGCGCGGCCGGATTCGAGCACGTCAACCTCGATCTCATCTACGGCACCCCCGGCGAGTCCGATGCCGACCTCGACGCCTCGCTGGACGCGGTGCTGGCCGCGGGCGTCGATCACGTGTCGGCCTACTCCCTGATCGTCGAGGACGGCACCGCGCTGGCCCGCCGGGTCCGCCGCGGTGAACTGCCCGCCCCGGACGACGACGTCCTCGCCGCGCGCTACGAACGCATCGATCGCCGGCTCTCGGCGGCCGGACTGGACTGGTACGAGGTCTCCAACTGGGCCGCGGGCCCGGACGCGCGCTGCCGGCACAACCTCGGTTATTGGGACGCCGGCGACTGGCTCGGCGCCGGACCGGGCGCGCACAGCCACCTCGGCGGGGTGCGCTGGTGGAATGTGAAGCATCCGGCCCGATACGCCGATCGGGTCGCCGCCGGGGGCTTGCCCGCGGCCGGCTGGGAGACCCTCGGCGCCGACGAGCGCTATCTGGAACGGGTCATGCTGACGGTCCGGCTGCGTAGCGGGCTGGCGCTGGCGGATCTCGATACGGCCGGGCGCACCGCCGCCGAGCAGGTCGTCGCCGACGGCCTGGCCGTCCGGACCGGCGAGCACCTGGTCCTGACCGACCGCGGCCGGCTGCTCGCCGACGCCGTCGTCCGTACGTTGCTGACATGACGCCGAGGAGGGGAACGACGAGTGAACCCGATATCGGGTGCCGCCGCGCGCGCACGATCGTCCGTGCGGCCGGATCGGGGTGAGCGAGCTATCGGCGCGTCGCCATTTAAACTGGATTTCGGATGAACCCGGGAATCCGTTTCGATGACTCGCACGGCGAGCATGTCGACAGCTCGCGCCGCGAGTGGGCCGACGACTCGCACGCCGAGGTTGTCGGCGGCTCGTGCATGGACGCGGGCCCGGCGAATGAGGCGAACGAGGAGGTGGGGCCCATGTCGAGTACCGAGCAACGGCGACTCGAGGTCCTGCGCGCGATCGTCGCGGACTATATCGCGACCAAGGAGCCGATCGGTTCGAAGAGCCTGGTGGATCGGCACAATCTGGGCGTCTCCAGCGCTACGGTCCGCAACGATATGGCGGTACTCGAGGCCGAGGGTTACATCACCCAGCCGCACACCAGCTCCGGCCGGATCCCCACCGACAAGGGCTACCGCCAGTTCGTCGACAACATCTCCGAGGTCAAGCCGCTGTCGGGGGCCGAGCGGCGGGCCATCCTGGACTTCCTCGAGAGCGGCGTCGACCTGGACGACGTGCTGCGCCGCGCGGTCCGGCTGCTGGCCCAGCTGACCCGGCAGGTCGCCATGGTGCAGTACCCCACGGTCTCGGCGTCCACCGTGCGCCACCTCGAGGTGGTCGCGCTGAATCCGGCCCGGTTGCTGCTGGTGGTCATCACCGACACCGGCCGCGTCGACCAGCGGCTGGTCGATCTGGGCGCGATCATCGACGACGAGGATCTCGCGGTGCTGCGCGCCATGCTCGGCACGGCGATGGACGGCAAGCGGCTCGCGGTCGCCTCCAAATCGGTGGCCGAGCTGCCCGAACGGTCGCCGAGCCGACTGCGCGACGTGCTCATCCGGGTCGCCACCGTGCTGGTGGAGACGCTGGTCGAGCATCCCGAGGAGCGGCTGGTCCTGGGTGGCACCGCCAATCTGACCCGCAACGGCGGCGATTTCGGCTTCCCCGGATCGCTGCGCGCGGTCCTGGAGGCGCTGGAGGAGCAGGTGGTGGTGTTGAAACTGCTGGCCGCCGCGCAGCATCCCGGCATGGTGACCGTCCAGATCGGCGAGGAGACCAAGGTCGAGCAGATGCGCGGCACCTCGGTGGTGTCGACCGGGTACGGTGTGCCGGGTACCGTGCTCGGAGCCATGGGGGTGCTCGGCCCGACCCGCATGGACTACCCCGGAACGATCGCGTCGGTCGCCGCGGTGGCGAGGTACATCGGCGAGGTGCTCGCCGAACGATGAACGTACTGCGGCACGACAGGGCAGCTGGGGTGCGAATCAGCTGCGGCACATATTCGGAACAGGACTAGAGACTCACGTGGCACGGGACTACTACGGAATTCTCGGCGTCGGCCGCACCGCGACCGACCAGGAGATCAAGCGCGCCTACCGGCGGCTGGCGCGGGAACTGCACCCGGATGTCAACCCCGATCCGGACGCGCAGGAGAAGTTCCGCGACGTATCCGCCGCCTACGAGGTGCTGAGCGACCCGGAGAAGCGGCGCATCGTCGACATGGGCGGCGATCCGCTCGGCGCCGCCACGGCCGGTGGATTCAGCGGCGCCGGATTCGGCGGCCTCGGCGACGTGTTCGAGGCGTTCTTCGGCGGCATGAACACCGGGGGAACCCCGCGGGGCAAGCCGCGCGGCCGGGTGCAGCCGGGCGCGGATTCGCTGCTGCGCACCCGGCTCTCGCTGGCCGAATGCGCCGTCGGCGTCACCAAGCACCTGACCGTCGACACCGCCGTACTGTGCGATGTGTGCCAGGGGGCGGGCACCAACGGCAACTCCAAGCCGGTGCGCTGCGAGACCTGTGGCGGCGCCGGCGAGGTGCAGACGGTGCAGCGTTCCTTCCTCGGCCAGGTGATGACCTCCCGGCCGTGTCCCACCTGTCGCGGTGCGGGCGAGACGATTCCGGATCCCTGCCGCAAGTGCGGCGGCGACGGCCGGGTGCGGGCCCGCCGCGAGATCGCCGCGCCGATCCCGGCCGGTGTCGCCAACGGCATGCGGGTGCGGCTGGCCGCACAGGGTGAGGTCGGCCCCGGCGGCGGTCCCGCCGGCGATCTGTACGTCGAGATCGTCGAGCAGCCGCACGACACCTTCGTCCGCGACGGCGACGACCTGCACTGCACCGTCCGGGTTCCGATGGTCGACGCCGCGCTCGGCACCACCGTCGTGGTCGACACCATCCTCGACGGCCCCACCGAGCTGACCATCCCGCCGGGCACCCAGCCGGGCGAGGTGTCGGTACTGCGCGGCCACGGCATGCCGAAACTGCGCTCCACCTCGCGCGGCGACCTGCTGGCCCACCTCGACATCGTGGTCCCGGCCAAGCTCGACGCCAAACAGGTCGACCTGCTGCGCAAGTACAAGGCGCTGCGCAACGGTGAGCGCTCCGAGGTGCTGACGGCCGGTTCGGAGCACAACAGCGGCCTGTTCGCGCGCCTGCGGGCATCCTTCAGCGGCCGCTGAAACATCCGTGGCCGCAACGGTTTTCTATCTCGACGAGATTCCGGCGCCGGGCGGGGTCGCGGTGCTGGCCGGTCCGGAGGGCCGGCACGCGGCCACCGTGCGGCGCATCCGGATCGGCGAGCCGATCACGCTGTCCGACGGCGCGGGTCTGCTCGCCGACTCCGAGGTGATCGCCACCGGTAAGGACCGGCTGGACCTGCTGGTGCTGAATCGCGTTGTCGCCGAACCGGTCACACCACCGGTGACGATCGTGCAGGCCCTGCCGAAGTCGGACCGCTCGGAACTGGCCGTGGAACTCATGACCGAGGCCGGCGCCGACGTGATCGTGCCGTGGCAGGCCGCGCGCTGCGTCGCCAGCTGGGAACGCAAGGCGGACAAGGGTGTCGAGAAATGGCGGGCCGCCGCGCGTGCGGCCGCCCGGCAATCCCGCCGCGCCTACATCCCGGAGGTGGCCGAACTGCACCGCACCGCGGATGTCGTGGAACTGATCCGGACGACGGTGGCGGGCGGCGGTACGGCCGCCGCCCTGCACGAATCCGGTGCGGGCCGCTTCACCGAACTACCGCTGGCCGCGGCGTCCGGCATCGTGCTGATCGTGGGCCCCGAAGGCGGCCTCGACGATGCCGAGATCGCCGCCTTCACCGACGCGGGCGCGCAGGCGGTCCTGCTGGGCCCGACCGTCCTGCGCACCTCCACGGCGGCCGCGGTCGCCCTCGGCGCGCTCGGCGCGCTGACGGCCCGCTGGTAGGTGTCGCCCGCTCGGACGGTGCTCAGCGCTGCGGGTACGGATACGGCGGTTGCTGCTGCCGGTAGGTCTGCTGCTGCTGCGGGTAGCCCGGCTGCTGGTACGGCTGCTGGGGCTGCTGCTGGTGGGGCATCGACTGCTGGAGTTGCTGATTCGGCTGCGCCATCGCCGGAGCCGGTGCGCCCCACGGCTGCTGGTACGGCTGCGGCGGCTGCTGCTGCGGCGGCACGCCCTGCGCCAGCGCGAGCATCTCCGGCACCCGATCCTTCGGGACATCCGACGGCGCGCCGCAGAAGGTGCACTGCAGGGTGTGCTTGGTGCTGAGCGGGATCAGCGGAATGAAGAACAGGGTGAACCAGGTGACGACCTTGCGAAGCGTGTGCGCCGCCGGATTGTGGCAGTTGCCGCACACCAGAGTGATCATGGCCAGTTGCGTGACGCTACGGCGCCAGCCCCAGATGAGCATTGTGAACCCCCGATAGGTTGCGAGTCGATCGGCGAGACTGTACTCGCGCGGTAGAGGTAGTTCCAGTGGCGGGAACGGTCCATACGGCCCGGGGTCCGGTGGTGACGGGGCACACAGCGTTCGGCGCGATGTCCGATTCGTCCCTACCATGAATCGTATGAGGATCGGTCGGCGGCGTTCGGCCACAGCAGAGCCCGGTGTCGCACAGCCGGACTCGGAGGGTGACGGCGTACCGTCGCCCCGGTCGGCCCGGCACCGATACGTCGTCGCCGGTCGGATCGGGGTGCGGCTGCTCGCCGCGCTGGTCGCGCTCGCGATCCTCGCCGGAACCGGCTGGGCGTGGCGAAGTTATCACACCGCCGTGGCCGATGTCATCGTTTCCGAGGCGCTGCACGACACCCCGCGATCGCCCGGCGCGGACCGCAACATCCTCGTGATGGGCCTGGACAGCCGGCTGGACGAGCACGGAAAACCGTTGCCGCAGGACATGTACGACGCGCTGCACGCCGGTGACGATTCCGTCGGCGGCCACAATGCGAATGTGCTCATCCTGCTGCACATTCCGGGTGACGGCTCGCGGGCCACCGCGATCTCGATCCCGCGCGACGACTACGTCGCACTGGACCCCGCCGCCTGTGCCGCGGCCGCCTGCAAGGGAAAGATCAAGCAGGCCTACGGTTTCGCCTACGCGCGCGCCAAATCGGCATTCGCGAGCACGGTGACCGACCCCGTCGATCTGGAGCAGCGCTCCCGCGACGCCGGCCGCAAGGCCGAGATCGCCACGGTCCGGGCCTTTCTCGGCGGCGTGCCGATCGACCACTTCGTCGAGGTGACCCTCGTCGCGTTCTTCCAGATCGCCGGCATGGTGCAGCCGATCACGGTGTGCCTCAACGAGAACACCGCCGATCCCTACTATTCCGGGGCCGATTTCCGCCGCGGTGTCCAGCAGATCGACGCCGCGCAGGCGATGGCCTTCGTGCGGCAGCGCCGCGACCCGCATCCGAACCTGGACTTCACCGATCTGGACCGGACCCGGCGGCAGCAGGCCTTCATCGTCTCCGTGGCCCGCAAACTCCAGGACGACGGCACGCTCACCGATCTGGGCACGGTATCGGGCCTGCTGTCGGTCGCCGAGCGGAACCTCGCGGTCGACGTCGGCCTCGATCTGCCGCAATTCGCCTCGCAGGCTTCGGATCTCATGTCCGGCGGGCTGACGCTGTACACCCTGCCGATCAAGGAGTTCGCCACCACCACCGCGGGTGAGGACGTCAACATGGTCGATCCGGCCGGGATCCGCACCATCGTGCACAATTTGATCGATCCCACCGGCGACCCGTCCTGGTCGTCGGCCCTCGCCGCCGGACCGCCCGGAACCGCCGGGCCGGGGCCCGCGGCCACCGCACCCGGCAGCACCGCATCCGCGCCGGTCACCACCCCTGCCGCGCCGCCGCTGGTGTCCGCCACCGCGCCCGGTGTCGCGGCGCCCGCGGTGACCGATCTGTCCAGCATGGATGCCGGTGGCATACCCTGCGTCAAGTAGTTCCCGGGCGGGTGGCGCATGTGAGACAGCACCACCGGCTCGGCACCGGCGGGCATCGATCCCTATATTCGGTCTGTATGGCGCGCGTAGGTGAGTATCCGCGAAGACAGACGGACCCGGTCGATCCGGCGACCGTCCCGATCCGGCCGTACACCGCACCCCGCCGCCCGCGCCGGCCACCCCGCCGTCGCACCTCACCCGCACTGGTGGCGGGCAGGTCCGTGGTCGCCCTGGCCGCCGTGCTGGTCCTGGTCGGTACCGGGGCGGTGTGGCACACCTATCATTCGGCGCTGTCCGGGGTGACGACCTCGCAGGCGCTCGACGACGGCCCGAAATCCGCCGGCGCGGACCAGAACATCCTCGTCATGGGCCTGGACAGCCGCCTCGACGAGCACGGAAATCCGTTGCCGCAGGACATGTACGACGCACTGCACGCCGGCGACGACAGCGAGGGCGGTTACAACTCGAATGTGCTGATCCTCATGCACATTCCGGGCGACGGCTCCAAATCGACCGCGATCTCGATCCCGCGCGACGACTACGTCCCGCTGGATCCGGCCGCCTGCGGCGGATCCACCTGCAAGGGCAAGGTCAAACAGGCCTACGGCCTGGCCTATCAGGCGACGAAGGACAAACTGACCTCGACGGTCAAGGATCCCGTCGAACTCGAGCAGCGCTCCCGCGACGCCGGCCGCAAGGCCGAGATCGCCACGGTACGAACCTTTCTCGGCGGCGTGCCGATCGACCACTTCGTCGAGGTGACCCTCGTCGCGTTCTTCCAGATCGCGCAGGCGGTGCAGCCGATCACGGTGTGCCTCAACGAGAACACCTCGGACAAATTCTTCTCCGGCGCCGATTTCCACAAGGGCGAGCAGCAGATCAACGCCGAGCAGGCCATGGCCTTCGTCCGGCAGCGCCGCGACCCGGATCCGGATCTGAACTTCACCGATATGGACCGCACCCGGCGGCAGCAGGCGTTCATCGTCTCGCTGGCCCGGCAGTTGCAGGACAGCGGCACCCTCACCAACCTCGGCAAACTGCGCAGCCTGCTCGATATCGCGAAACAGAACATCGCCATCGACAGCGGGCTGGATCCGATGCAGTTCGCTCAGCGCGCCTCGACCATGATGTCCGGCGGTATGTCGCTGTTCACGCTGCCGGTGGTCGATTTCGGTCAGGACGATCTCGGCGAGGACGTCAACATCGTCGACATCCCGACGATCCGGGCCACGGTCCGCGAACTGCTCTCGCCGTCCGGCTCCGCGCCGAGCAGCAGTACGGCGTCCGGGACCGCCACCGTCACCGTGCCGATCCCGGCGGCGACGGGGGTCACGGTGAACGTGGTCAACGGTTCCGACCAGAACGGCCTGGCCCGCAAAGTCGAACTGGCACTGGTGAATCGGGGATTCACCGCCGGCGACGCGATCAGCGGCAGTTCCCGCAACACCACCACGATCACCTACGGCACCGGGGCGGATTCCGCGGCCTCGGCGCTCGCGGATCAGCTGGGGCTCAGCGCGACCAAATCGTCCGCGGTGGATTCGCACACCGTCGTCGTCACCATCGGCGCCGATGCCGTCAACAACGCCACGATCTCCGCCCTGGCCGCGAGCGTGCCCGACGACGTCACCTCCGGCGCCACCCCGACCACCACGACCCCGCCGCCCGCGCCGGTCTCGGCCACCGCGACCGGCACCAACTCACCGGCCCCGACCGATCTGTCCTCGATGGAATCCAGCAAGGTGCCCTGCGTGAAGTGAGGATCCGGCGACGCGCACGGACGGATCACCGGCCGGCGCGCTGTGTGGCCGCCGCGATCGCGATCAGGGCCGCCGCGACGCCGGTGAGCGCCACGACATATCCGGTCAGGCCGGCCCAGCCGTAGCGGCCGAACACCCACCCCGCGAGGAGGCCGACCACGGAACTGCCCGCGTAGTAGCAGAACAGGTACAGCGAACTGGCGGCGGCGCGATTACCGATCGCGGCCGTCCCGACCCAGGCGCCGGCGACCGTGTGCGCACCGAAAAACCCTGCGGTACACAGCAGGACGCCGAGGATCACGACCGGCAGGCAGTCCGGCAGGGTGATCAGCACGCCGGCGCACATGGTGGACACGGAGATCGCCAGCACCCGGATGCGGCCGAGTCGATTCACCCAGCGTCCGGCCAGCGTCGCGGTGACCGTGCCCGCGAGATACAGCAGGAAGACGAATCCGGCCACGGCAGGGGACAATTCGAACGGCGACCGGGTCAGCCGATAGCCGAGGAAGTTGTAGACCGAGACGAATCCACCCATCAGCACGAACGCCAGCCCGAACAGCGCGAGCAGGGTGGGGGAGCGCAACTGCGCACCGAGATCCCTTGCCAGGGAACGGATTCGCAACGGCTGCGGCTGCGCGGCCCGCGGCGCCGGCAGCGCTCGCAGGAACCACACCGCACATCCGGCGGCCGCCAGCGCCGCGGTCTCCGCCGCCCACCGCCACGGCAGCGCCTCCAGGGCCAGCGCCGGCAGCAACCGGCAGCCCAGCCCGCCGAGCGTGGTGCCCGCGACGTACACACCCATCGCGGCGCCGAGCCGGTCGCCGCGGATCTCCTCGGCCAGATAGGCCATCGCCACCGCCGGGACACCGGCCACGACCAGGCCCTGCACCGCCCGCCCGGCCAGCAGTACGTCCAGATTCGGACTCCAGGGCAGCAGCAGCCCGATCACCGCCGAACCGACCGTCGACGCGATCATCACCCGCGCGTGCCCGAACCGGCCGGCCAGCGCGCTCACCGGCACGATGGCCAGCGCCAGCACCCCGGTGGTCAGCGAGACCGCCAGCGCCGCCCGCGCCGGGGTCGCGCCGAACGCCGCCGACAGGCTCGGCAGCAGCGCCTGCGCGCTGTACATCGCCGCGAAGGTGGTCACCCCGGCCGCGAAGGCGGCCCGGGTGACGCGGCGTTCGCGGTCGGCGGTGGTCGCGGCGGGAGCGAGGGCGGTGCTGGTCACCCCCTCAGCCTCCGGCTGCGGCGTTCGGAACGGAAATGCATAATGATGTGCTGGTTGATGCGGTGTGTGCATTAGCGGAGACGATCGGGCGGAGTGACGGCATGGCGAGTGACGAGTTGCACTGGTTCACGACGCTGGCCGAACTCGAACACGTCGGGGCGGCCGCCGATCGGTTGCACGTCTCGCAGCCCACGCTGTCGCGGATGCTGGCCCGACTGGAGCGCCGGCTCGATGTCCTGCTGTTCGATCGGCACGGAAAACGGCTGGCGCTCAACGAATTCGGCCGCGTCTACTATGAGCATGCCCGGCGGGCCCGCGCCGAACTGGAGGCCGCCGACCGGACCCTGGCCGATCTGGCGAATCCGGCCCGCGGCGTGGTGCGGCTGTCGTTCCTGCATTCGGTGGGCGCCCGGCTGGTCCCGCAGCTGATCGCCGATTTCCGGCGCGGCTCCGGCCGGGTCACTTTCACCCTGGACCAGGACGGCGCGGAGGCGGTGACCGGCCGGATCCTCGCCGGCGACGCCGACCTGGGCATCGTGTCGCCGCGGCCGGCGGAATCCGGGCTGGCCTGGCGCGCGCTGCTGCGGCAGCGGCTGGCCCTGGCCGTACCGCCGGACCATCGGCTCGCCGGGCTGCGCCGCATCCGGCTCGCCGAGGCCGCCGACGCCGAATTCATCACCACCCACCCGGGTTTCGGTATGCGCCGCATCCTCGACGACCTCAGCGCCGCCGCCGATCTCCGGCCGCGGATCGCGTTCGAATGCAGCGACCTGATCACCGTCACGGGCCTGGTCGCGGCCGGGCTCGGCGTCGCGATCGTGCCGCTCGAGGATCCGGCCCGCCCCGCCACCGGCGGCCCGGTGCTGATCCCGCTGGCCGATCCGGGGGCGACCCGCACGGTGGGCCTGATCTGGTCGGCGGCGGCCGTCCCCTCGGACGTGGTCCGTTCCTTCCGCGATTTCGCCGGTGAATGGGCCGCGGGACGCGCCGCGGACGCGCGCCTCACCTCCGCCGTCGCACGCCCGTGACCTGCGGGTTGCGCTTTATTCATTGGGAGGTGTCGGTACCGCGCGTTAGACTTTTGTCACCGATGAACGACGTTCGAGGCCGCCGGTAACCGCCGGTCTCGAGACCGGAAAGCAGGCCAGAGCAACTTTTGCGAACAACAGGTGACAATGGCGACCCGACCACACCGCTCACCGGTGTCGGGGCCGACGGCAACGGCGGAAGCCCCGCCGCGCGGACAGTGCGCTCCAGTATCGAACTAGCTCCGGAATCCGTCTTCGGCTTCCTCGGGTCCGCCGACGAGAACCTGCGTGAACTCGAAGGGCTGCTCGACGCCGACATCCACGTGCGTGGCAATTCGGTCACCCTGACCGGTAAGGCCCCCGACGTGGCGCTCGCCGAGCGGGTGATCGAACAGCTGGTGGCTCTGACCACCCGCAATCGCATGGTCACCCCGGAGGCGGTCCGGCACACCTTCTCGATGCTGACCGAGGGTTCCTCCGACTCCCCGGCGGAGGTTCTCAGCCTGGACATCCTGTCCCGCCGCGGCAAGATCATCCGCCCCAAGACCCTCAACCAGAAGCGCTACGTCGACGCGATCGACCACCACACCATCGTCTTCGGCATCGGGCCGGCGGGTACGGGCAAGACGTATCTGGCCGTCGCCAAGGCGGTGCAGGCGTTGCAGAACAAGCAGGTCACGCGGATCATCCTGACTCGTCCCGCCGTGGAGGCGGGGGAACGGCTGGGCTTCCTGCCCGGCACGCTGAACGAGAAGATCGACCCGTATCTGCGGCCGCTGTACGACGCGCTGCACGACATGATGGATCCGGAATCCATCCCGAAGCTCATGACCGCGGGTGTCATCGAGGTCGCACCGCTGGCCTACATGCGCGGCCGGAGCCTCAACGATTCCTTCATCATCCTGGACGAGGCGCAGAACACGACCCCGGAACAGATGAAGATGTTCCTGACCCGGCTCGGCTTCGGCTCGAAGGTCGTGGTCACCGGCGATGTCACGCAGATCGACCTGCCCGGCGGCACGGTGTCGGGGCTGCGGCGGGTCAGCGAGATCCTCACCGATATCGACGACATCCACTTCGCCGAGCTGACGTCCAAGGACGTGGTGCGGCACCGGCTGGTCGCCGAGATCGTCGACGCCTACGACCGGTACGAGTCGGAGATGGCGCCGCAGGTGGGCACCGCGCACTACCCGGGCAACCGGGCCCAGCGGCGGGCGGCCGAGCGGGGCGGGCGGCGCTGACCGCGCCGGTCACCCCGGCGGTCGCCGGTGCGCCGGACGTTGCTCGGCGCGTCGTGAGCGGTGGCCTAAGCTGACCCCGTGAGTATCGAGATCGCCAACGAGTCGGGTATCGACGTATCCGAGGAAGAGCTGGTCGGCGTCGCGCGGTTCGTGATCGGGCGGATGGACGTGCACCCGGCCGCGGAGCTGTCGATGGTGCTGGTCGATCTCGACACCATGGCGGATCTGCACGTGCGGTGGATGGATCTGCCGGGCCCCACGGACGTCATGTCGTTCCCGATGGACGAACTGGAGCCCGGGGGCCGGCCGGACAGCGCCGAGCCGGGGCCCTCGATGCTCGGCGATATCGTGCTGTGCCCGGAGTTCGCGGCCGAACAGGCCACGCGCGCAGGACATTCGCTGGATCAGGAGCTGGCGCTGCTCACCGTGCACGGCGTGCTCCACCTGCTCGGCTACGACCATGCCGAGCCGGAGGAGGAGAAGGTCATGTTCGGGCTGCAGAACCGGCTGCTGGCCGAATGGTACGAGAGCCTGCGCGAGGCGCAGCGTCGTGCCGAACTGGCGGAACGGGATCGGCGACTGCTCGGGAAGACCGGATTCACCACCGACGGTGATCCACTGGATCCCGCGTGAATCCGTTCGTCCTGCTCCTGCTGGCGATTCTGCTCGTGCCGGTGGGCGGGGTGTTCGCGGCCATCGATGCGGCACTGGCCACGACTTCGCCTGCGCGGGTGGAGGATCTGGTGCGCGGGGATCGCACCGGTGCGCGCCGGCTGGCCCGCATCGTGGTGGATCGGCCGCGCTATGTGAATCTCATGGTGCTGCTGCGGCTGGTGTGCGAGATCAGCGCCACGGTGCTGCTCGCGGCGGCGCTGGATCATGTGCTCCCGTCCGGATGGGCGCTGTTGCTGACCGCCGCGGTGATGGTGGTGGTCGACTATGTGGTCATCGGTGTCGGGCCGCGCACCCTGGGCCGGCAGCACGCGTATTCGATCGCGCTGGCGGCCACGTTGCCGTTGCAGGTGATCGGCTCGCTGCTGGGCCCGGTGAGCCGATTGCTGATCCTGATCGGTAATGCCATCACCCCCGGTAAGGGTTTCCGCAACGGGCCGTTCGCCTCCGAGGTGGAGCTGCGCGAGGTGGTCGACCTGGCGCAGGCCAGCGGGGTGGTGGATTCCGAGGAACGCCGGATGATCCAGTCGGTGTTCGAACTCGGCGAGACCCCGGCCCGCGCGGTGATGGTGCCGCGCACCGAGATGGTCTGGATCGAGGCGGACAAGACCACGGCACAGGCGATGTCGCTGGCGGTGCGATCCGGACATTCGCGAATTCCGGTGATCGGCGAGAACATCGATGACATCCTCGGCGTGGTCTACCTGAAAGACCTTGTGCAGCACATGGATCGGGGCAAAAAGGTACGGGTGCGCGAGGTCATGCGGGCGCCGGTGTTCGTACCCGATTCCAAACCGCTGGACGAACTGCTCGACGAGATGCAGCGCCGCCGCAACCATATGGCGCTGCTGGTCGACGAATACGGTGGTATCGCCGGATTGGTCACCATCGAGGATGTGCTGGAGGAGATCGTCGGCGAGATCGCCGACGAATACGACACCCACGAGATCCCGGACGTGGAAGATCTGGGTGGCGGGAAATATCGGGTGTCGGCGCGGTTGTCGGTCGAGGACCTGGGCGAGTTGTTCGGCATGGAGATCGACGAGGAAGATGTCGACACCGTCGGCGGTCTGCTCGCCCACGCACTCGGGCGGGTGCCGCTGCCGGGGTCGAAGGCGGTGGTCCACGGATTGCAGCTGCGCGGTGAGGGCGGCGCGGATGCCCGGGGCCGCGTCCGGGTGCACACCGTGGTGGTGCGGCGGCCCCCGGAACGGACCGAGAAAACGGAGAAGACGGCACGGGCCGATCGGGAGACCGGCCCGGTGGACACCACGGATGATCGGCAGGGGAACGGATCCGGCGCACAGCCGGGAGAGGGAGTTGGCGATGACTGAACCGAAGTCCACCGGACTCGATGCCGAGGACAGCAAGCTGCTGGTACTGGCGCGCGGCGCGATGGCCCGCGCGGGGCACGGCAGCGGGGCCGCCGTGCGCGACGGCGACGGCCGCACCTACGCCGCGGGCCCGGTGCGCCTGCAGACTTTGTCGCTGACCGCACTGCAGGCCGCGGTCGCGGCCGCATTGTCCAGCGGCGCCGAGGGTTTCGAGGCGGCGCTGGTGGTCGGCGGCCAGCTGCGCGACGAGGGGATGGCCGCGGTGCGGGAGGTGTCGCCGTCGGCGCGCATCGTCCTCGCCGACCGCACCGGGGCGGTGTACGACATCGTCGAGGCGGTCGCGCCGAATCTCACCGGCGCGCACGTCCCGGAGGGTTTCGACCTCGACACCGAATCCGAGGTCCTCTAGTGCCGGACGAATTCCGTTCCGGCTTCGTGTGTTTCGTCGGGCGGCCGAACACCGGCAAATCGACGCTGACCAATGCCATGGTGGGACAGAAGATCGCGATCACCTCCTCGCGCCCGCAGACCACCCGGCACACCATCCGCGGGATCGTGCACCGCGACCATGCCCAGCTGATCCTGGTCGACACCCCCGGCCTGCACCGCCCGCGCACGCTGCTCGGTCAGCGACTCAACGATCTGGTGCGCGACACCTATTCCGAGGTCGACGTGATCGCGCTCTGCATCCCGGCGGACGAGAAGATCGGCCCCGGCGACCGCTGGATCGTGCAGCAGATCAACCAGATGGCCCCGAAGACCGCCCTGATCGGGGTGGTCACCAAGATCGACAAGGTGAGCCGGGACGCGATCGCGCACCAGCTGATGGCGGTGTCGCAACTGCTCGGCCCCGAGGCCGAGGTGGTGCCGGTGTCGGCGGTGCGCGGTGAGCAGGTCGAGGTGCTCGTCGATGTCATCGCGTCGAAACTGCCGGAGGGACCGGCGTTCTACCCCGACGGCGAACTCACCGACGAGCCCGAGGAGACGCTCATGGCCGAGCTGATCCGCGAGGCCGCGCTGGAGGGTGTCCGCGACGAGTTGCCGCATTCGCTGGCCGTGGTGATCGAGGAGATCATCCCGCGCGAATCCGAGGAGGACGAGGGCGGCACAGCCACCTCCGCCGCGGGCACGGAGGCGCCGAAATCCGGTGGGCTGCTGGATGTCCACGCGATCCTCTACGTGGAGCGGCCCAGCCAGAAGGCGATCGTCATCGGCCGCGGCGGGTCGCGGCTGAAGGAGGTCGGTACCGCCGCCCGCAAGCAGATCGAGCATCTGCTCGGTACCCGCATCTATCTGCACCTGCACGTGAAGGTGGCCAAGGACTGGCAGCGCGACCCGAAACAGCTGGGCAAGCTGGGATTCTGAGCGTCAGGCGCGCTCCTCCCACCACGGCCGCGGCCACAGCCGATCCCAGTGCAGTTCCGATTCCAGCTGGGCCGCAACGGAGATGAGCAGTGCGTCGGAATTCGCCGGGCCCATCAGCTGCGCGCCGAGCGGCAGTCCGGCGCCGGTGAATCCGGCGGGCACGTTGATACTGGGCCAGCCCAGTACATTCCACGGCCAGGTGAACGGGCAGGCGGCGGTGATCAGCGCTTCGGTCGCGCGGCTGCCGAGCCCGTCCATGGCCCGTACCGGCGGTGGCGGGGTGGCCGTGGTGGGCGCGAGCACCAGATCGTGATCGTCGAAGAAGCGGCCGATTCGCTTGTGCAGCAACGGTTCCAGCGCTCGCGACAGCGCGAGCGCCGGTCCGGCGAGGATCCGGCCGGTGGCGGCGTTGGCCCGGGTGCGCGGATCGACCTCGGCGCCGGGCAGTTTCGCCAGTTCGCGGCGCACACCCACCATCGAGCGGGGCAGGAAGGCGGCGCCGACCAGCAGGCCGTAGTGCAGGTCGGTGATCGTCACCTGATGCCCGAGGCGGCGCAGCACGGCCGCGGTTTCGCGGACCACGAGCACCACCTCCGGATCGAGCGCGGTCCGGGTGGCGGTGAACGGAATGCGCAGGGACAGTGCGATTCTCAACCGGCCCGGATCCCGGCCGACGGCCTCGGTCGCGGTGATCGCGGGCGGGGTGTGCCGGTCGCCGGGGTGCGGTCCGGAGACGGCGTCGAGCAGTAGTGCCGCGTCCGCGACGGTGCGGGCCAGCGGCCCGTTGACCGTCAGCCCGTAGAAGGATTCGGCCCGTGGCCAGGTCGAGATGCGTCCGCGCTGCGGTTTGAGGCCGACCAGGTGGGTCCAGGCGGCGGGGATGCGGACCGAGCCGGCGCCGTCGGAACCCAGTGCGGCGGGCAGCAATCCGGCCGCCACGGCGGCCGCGGCGCCGCCGGAGGAGCCGCCGGGGGTGCGCTCGGCATCCCACGGATTGCGGGTGTAGCCGAAGGCGGCGGCATCGGTGAACGGCCACTGGCCGATCTCACAGGTATTGGTCTTGCCGACGACCACCGCACCCGCCGCACGTAGCCGGCGCACCGCCTCGGCATCCTCGGTCGCGGCCGGGAACTCGCCACCGCAGCCGAAAGCCGTAGGGGCACCGGCGATATCGGTATCGTCCTTGATCGCGATCGGCACCCCGAGCAGAGGCGCGCGATCACCGGCCGCGCGGCGCCGGTCGGCGTCGGCCGCCTCGGCCAGCGCCTCGGTGCGGCGGATCACGCGGAAGGCGTTCAGGGTCGGCTGGGCGGCCTCGATACGGTCCAGCGCGGCCGTCGTCGCGGCCACCGAGGTCACGGTGCCGGCGGCGATCGTCGCCGCCAGATCGGCCAGCCCCTGTGGATGTTTCGCGGTTGTCATCGTGAACTCCTCCCTGCCGTAGGAACGGTATCGGGTGTCCGATCGAATATCCATGATCGGGAAATGCCTTCGGGCAGGCTCCGATCCGGAGCGTGTCGATACTGTGTCCTAATTGTGGCTCGCAGCGATGGCCGGGTCACCTTACTATCCACGGCGTGAAGTGGATGTCGCGGATATTCGGTGCGAAAGAGCTGCCACCCCAACTGCGTTCGGATCTGGACGCGGAGGGGATGGTGGTGTTCGCGCCGATCAGCGGCTCGCTGGCCCGCCGCAATTACCGGACGGCGCTGCACTATTCGTCGGCCAGTTGGACGAATATCGACGGCGGCACCATCGCGCTGAGCCGCCGCCGACTGGTGATCTGGGGCAACGGCGAGTCCCTGGTGGAGGTGCCGCTGGGACATCCGGCGCTCACCGTCGACCTGCGCGGCCCGGAACAGATGCTCGTGGAGGTCGACCTCGGCGCGGCCACCCCGACCGGCACCGGCTGGATGACCCTCCTCCTGCGCACCCTGCACGGCCCCCGCATCGCCCAGGTCTACGGCGACGCCGGCAACCACTGGACCGCATTCCGCTGACCCACCCCCCGGTTCCACCGGCCCGCGCACCGCGATCGCGGCACCGGCTCGCGGAACGGCGTGCGAGGATGGCGGGGTGCGTGTTTATCGGGACCAGGCGATCGTGCTGCGCCAGCACAAGCTGGGTGAGGCCGATCGCATCGTCACGCTGTTGACCAGGCAGCACGGTCTGGTGCGCGCGGTGGCGAAGGGGGTGCGGCGTACTCGCTCGAAATTCGGGGCGCGCCTGGAGCCGTTCGCGTACGTCGATGTGCAGCTGTATCCCGGCCGCAGCCTGGACACCGTCACCCAGGTTCACACCGTCGAGGCGTTCGCCTCCGATATCGTCGCCGACTACGGCCGCTACACCACCGCCTGCGCCGTCCTGGAGACCGCCGAACGCCTGGCCGGCGAGGAGCGCGCCCCCGCGCCCCGCCTGCACACCCTGACCGCGGGCGCGCTGCGCGCGATCGCCGCGGCCCAGCGACCGCACGAACTGATCCTCGACGCATTCCTGTTGCGCGCCATGGGTTTTGCCGGTTGGGCACCGGCGCTGGACGAATGTGCCCGCTGCGCCACCCCGGGGCCGCACCGCGCCTTCCACGTCGCGGCCGGCGGTGCGGTGTGCGTGCACTGCCGCCCGCCCGGCTCGGCCACCCCCGCACCGGGTGTCCTGGACCTGATGAGCGCCCTGCACCGCGGCGACTGGGCCGGTGTGGATGCCGTCCCCGCCGCGGTGCACCGCCAGGCCAGCGGCCTCACCGCCGCTCACCTGCAATGGCATCTGGAACGCCAGCTCCGCACGCTTCCCCTGATCGAGCGCACCCGTCCGCACGGGTCCGTCGAATCCGCCGACACCCGCGTCGGCTGAGGACCTCCCAGGACCGGGCTTCGGGCGAGCCGCCGTTCGTCCGGATCACCTTTCCGGACGGCCGGGTGTGCCCGAGGCGCTCCAGTGCGGTTCAGCGGTCGCGGTGTACCACCGCGTCCGCGAGGTGGAGCAGGTCGGCGGCTTCCGGGCGGTCCATCAGCGGGCCGATCGCCGAATACAGATAGCGCTGGGATTCCGTTGTCGCCCACTGCTTTCCACCGGCCTGAACGATCAGTTCGGTGGCGCGGACGACCTCGGCGGGGGAGAGGGGGTGGTTCGCGCGGTAGAGGTTCTCGAGGTCGCGCCCGGCGGCGGTGTCCGAGGTCAGGGCCGCAACCACGGGCAGGGAGCGTTTGCGCCGGATCAGGTCGTTGCCCACCGGTTTTCCGGTGCGGGCCGGATCGCCCCAGATGCCGAGCAGATCGTCGACCAGCTGGAAGGCGACGCCCAGCTCGCGGCCGAAGCGGTTCAGCGTCTCGACGGTCGGCGGCGGGGCGCCGGCGGCGAGGGCGCCCAGGACACAGGCGCAGCCCAGGAGCGAGCTGGTCTTCTGCTGCACGGTGGCGAGGCAGTCGTCGAGGGTGATGTGCTGGCGGGTCTCGAAGGCGCAGTCCCGCTGCTGGCCAAGGCACAGTTCGATGACGCTGTCGGTCAGCCGGGCCACCGATTCCGGTGAGGGGACGGGCGCCTCCACGAGGGTGCGGACGGCGAGCCCGTGCATCGCGTCACCGACCAGGATCGCGTCGTCGACACCCCAGACCCGCCACACCGTGGGTCGGCCCCGGCGCAGTGCGTCGCGGTCCATCACATCGTCGTGGATGAGGGTGAAGTTGTGCACCAGCTCGATCGCGGTGGCGGCGTGCACGGCGGCCTCGGGGGAGCCGCCGGTGGCGGCGGTGGCGGCCAGCACCAGCGCCGGCCGCATACCCTTACCGGATCCGGTGGCGGTCTCGGCGCCGTGCTCGTCCCACAGGCCGAGGTGATAGCCCGACATGAGCCGCAATTCGCCGGGCAACGAGTCGATCGCGCTGCGCAGCAACGGTTTCGTGAGGAACTGGGCCCGGTTGAGGATGAGCCGGGCCTGCGCCGAGGAGCCGCGCCGGGACCCCGGATCGGGTGGGACGGATGCGCCGAATTCGGCATCGGCGGTCGCTGCGCTCATGCTGGCCTCCCGGTACTGGTGCGGCGACCGCCGAGCGCGCTGACGAACGGCCCGGTCGGTCCGGCGATGGGCGGCCGCGGCCGCTGCGGAGCTGAGGCGGTGTACCGGCCGGTGCCGGCGTGCCAGGCGAGGTTGCCCGCCATGTACTGCTGCCACCGGCGCACCTGCGCGAGGACGGCCTCGCGGGCCGGATCGGCGACCCGGTGGTCGGTGAAGAACACCGGTAACCGGTCCCGTGCCGTCTGTTCGAACTGGCACAGCCGCTCCTCGGCGAGATCGACCACGATGTCGCGGGCGGCCTCGCGCGAACAGTTCAGGAAGGACTGGGTGATGTAGACGAGGTTCTGATGTTCGCCGCCGTCGTGGATCTCCCGCCGGTACGAGTACAGATCGTTCACCAGCCCGGCATGGTCGAGGGCCGAATTCTCCAGCTGCCGAAGCACACTCGTATCGGCGAGGGCGTCCGCGGCGCGCGGGTGGCCCGCCGGCCGGCCGAGCGCGGTGACCAGCCGGCCACCGAACGCGGCCCGCCGGTTCTCCAGATGGTCGACGGGATCGGGGATGCGCCGCCGGACCTCGTTGTCCAGCCACAGTTGCCACGCCTCGATCGACTCGAGCACCGCGGCCCGCACCTGCTGCCGGCCGGCCGGATCGGTGGCGGACGTATCGCGCCACAGCTGTGCCAGCGCGCGTTCGACCGGTGTGCCGGGCGCCTGCGCGGGCGGGTCGGCCAGGAATTGCGGTAGCCGGCGCAGCTGTTCCCGCCCGGCCACCGGCAGGGCCCGATAGGCGTGTGACAGCAGATCGCCGAGATGGAAACCCCAGGCGCACCAACGGGATCGCAGGATCAGGCCCGGCTCGTCCACCTCGGGATGGACGAGCGCGGCGAGCAGCGCGAAATCGGCCTCGGCCACCGAATGCGGTGTCCAGCCGGGGGCGGCGGGCTCCAGCAGGCCCGTCGCCGCTACCCACTGCGGCAGATCGGCGCGGGCCGCGGCCAGATGCGGATTGGGGGTCGCGAGATCGGGGGTGGACAGGCCCGCGACCGTCAGGTCGCCGGGGGACCGCCGCGGCGGGGTGTGTTGATTCAGCTGGATGCGCAGCCCGGGAACGAGACGGGCGGTGGCGGTACCCAATCCGGTCGGCCCGGTGTCCAGCCCGCTGTTCATGTAGCGGCTGGAGCGCATATGCCATTCGTGCCCGCCGGACTGCCAGTCCTGCAGGCCGAGGATGTAGCGGCCGACCGCGGCCTGTTCCGCGGGTGCGGCGGCGCGGGCCAGGAACAGTTGCGGCACTTCGACTTCCGCGGTGTCCTCGAACTGTTTCAACCGGGTGGTCAGCAGGTCGTTGACCAGATTCGCGGCCGTCTGGGTGGGCAGCCCGAGGAAGGTCTCGAACACCAGCACGGCGTTGGCGTTCTCGCCCTCGATCCGCACCTCCCGCTCGTAGGAGAACAGGTCGTTGCGCAGGTGCACGGCGTCGGAGAAGGTGTCGCACAGCACGCGCAGGGGTCGCTCGGCGGCGAACCGGTCCGGTATCTCGGCCCCGGCGGCGTATTCGACGAGATTCGCCGACCACGGCGCGCCGCCGACCCGCCGGCGCATCTCGATGTATTCGAGGGGGTTGGCCACCCGGTCGCGGGCGATATTGTCCAGCTCCCACATCGACTCGACCATCAGGTTGTGCGTGCTGAGCACCATGCGCCGCCGCCAGCCCGCGGACATCGACGGTATGGTGCGCGACCAGCAGTCGGCGAGTCCGGCCTCGGCCGGATTCCGCGGCTCGGGTACAGGCGCGCCCGGCTCGGCCATGAACAACTCGAGCCGCTCGAGGTATTGCGTGGCGGCCGCGCGCTGCCGGCCGTTCTTGAATTTGGCGAGGAAATCGTCGTCGAAGAAGAAGACCCAGACGTACCACTCGGTGACCAGCGCCAGCGCCTCGGCGTCGCAGTCGGGGTGGGTATAGGCGCACAGCAGGGCGAAGTCCATCCGCTCCAGCCGTTGGACATCCCATACCAGGCCACCGGCCGGGTCGGGTTCATCGAGGATGCCCAACCGTTTCGCCCAGTCCAGGGAATGGCTCCGCGCGAATTCCAGATGCGGATTGAGGCGGGGTGGATGAGGCAGATAGAAATCGGGCAATGTGAAGGGCTTCACGCCGGGCCCTTTCTCGCTCTGAAATGTGCTGTGATTTACGTGCGCTCTGCGATCCGGGTGAATATTCGACGAGCCGGAAACCGGGAAATGGGGAACTCGGAACTCTCACTGCGACAACGCGTTCAGCTTCGAAAAACCATGGTAGCGGTCGCATTGCGGGCTGCCAAGAGCGACAACGATATCGGACTGTCCGGTCTGATAGTAACGGGTGCGACTCGTGACCGACCGCACCGGAAACGTCGGTGTTCATCATTTCGAATACCGTCGAAAGCCACAATCCGGCCGAAAAACAAATATGTGCACCGTCTGCCCGTACCGGCATTTCGTGCGGGACACGCCGAGCCGGCGGAGAACCGGGCTGTGCGGGCGGACCGGCCGCACCGCGCGGCGCGGTCCATCCGCCCATCCGGCGGGATCGCCGCGGGCGCGTGGTGCAGGATGGTGGTCGTGATCGGTAATCGCACCCCGTACGCCCCCGCCGAACCCACGCGCACCATCCGCCCGCCGTCGCCGCACCCGTCCGGCGCGCGCCCGCCGGCCATCCCGCAGGAGTTCGTACCCCGGCACGTGGCGCTGGTGATGGACGGAAACGGCCGCTGGGCCCAGGACCGCGGGCTGCCGCGCACCGCCGGGCACGAGCGTGGCGAGGCGGTGCTGATGGACACCGTCGAGGGCTGCATCGAGATCGGCGTCAAATGGTTGTCGGCGTACGCGTTCTCGACCGAGAACTGGCGGCGCAGCCCCGAGGAGGTCCGCTTCCTCATGGGCTTCAACCGGGACGTGATCCGCCGCCGCCGCGACGAGATGCACGAGATGGGGGTGCGGGTGCGCTGGGCCGGTCGCCGGCCGCGGCTGTGGCGCAGCGTGATCAAGGAGCTCGAGGTCGCGCAGGAGCTCACCAAGGACAACACGGTGATGACCCTCACCATGTGCGTGAACTACGGCGGCCGCGCCGAGATCGCCGACGCCGCCCGGGAGATCGCGCGCCGGGTCGCCGCGGGCGAACTGGATCCGGAGAAGATCACCGAGAACACCTTCGCCGAGTACCTCGACGAGCCGGATATGCCGGATGTGGACCTGTTCCTGCGGCCCTCCGGCGAGCTGCGCAGCTCCAACTTCCTGATCTGGCAGTCGGCCTACGCCGAATTCGTCTACCAGCACACCCTGTTCCCGGACTTCGATCGTCGCAATCTGTGGGCGGCCTGCCTGGAGTACGCCGAGCGCGACCGCCGCTTCGGCGGTGTGAAGAAGTGACCGGCACCGATTCCGCCGATCCGGCGGTCGAGGAGCTCCAGGTTCGCGCGGGGGCGTGCCTGATGAGCTACGAGATCCAGGTGCGCGTCGAGGCGGGCGGCCTCGGATTCGAATACGACGGCGCCCTGTGCTCGCTGCGCGCGGTGAGCCTGGCGCCGGGCCTCGAGGTCCTGACCCTCACCTGCGTGCTGGCCTGGGACCGCCCGCTGAAGCCGCAGCTGCACAAGCGGGTCGCCGAGCGCAACGCCGCCCTGCAGTTCGGCTCGATCACCGTCGTCGGCCACGAGAAACTCGCCGACGTGATCCTGCGCTACACCTTCCCCGCCGCCGGACTCACCGACGAGGCCCTGGCGACCATGCTGCTGCTGGTGCTCTCCGGCGCGGGCCGGGCCCGCCACGGCCTGGTGCCCTGAGCCGCCGGTCCGCGATCCGGCAGCCCGGCGTCAGACGGATCTGTGCTCGGTCGCGCAGTCGCGGCAGGTACCGAAGACCTCCATGGTGTGGCTGATATCGATGAAGCCGTGCTGACCGGCCACCGACTCCGCCCACGCCTCCACGGTCGGCCCCTCGACCTCGACCGTGCAGCCGCAGTGCCGGCAGACCAGATGGTGATGGTGGCCCTTGGAACACTGCCGATAGACCGATTCGCCCGAATCGGTGCGCAGCACGTCCACCATGCCCGCCTCGGCCAGCGACTGCAGGGTGCGGTAGACCGTGGTCAGGCCGATACCCTCGCCGCGGCGGCGCAGCTCGTCGTGCAATTCCTGCGCGGACCGGAATCCGTCGATATCGCCGAGGAGGGCCGTGATGGCGGTGCGCTGGCGGGTGCTGCGGATGCCGACGGTCTTCTCCGAGGTGCCCGTGTTGTCCGGCACGATCACCCTTCCTCGGCGTGGGCGACCGCGTCGACCACGATGCGCGCCAGATGATCGTCGACCAGTTCGTAGATGACCTCGCGACCGGTCCGCTCGCCCCGCACGACACCCGCCGATTTGAGGATGCGCAGATGCTGGCTGACCAGCGGCTGGGTCACACCGAGGGTGTCGACCAGTTCGTGCACGCAGCGCGGCGATTCGCGCAGTTGCAGCACGATGGCGATGCGTACCGGTGCGGCGAGCGCGCGGAGCAGCTCACCGGCATTGTCGAGCACACCGCGCGGCGGTACCGCCGGCGCCGACGGCGCCCGATAGGGATACGGATCGTGGGGAATGGGCGTGGGCGCCTCCACGGCGACACGGCTGCGCCGCCCGGGAGCACCACTGTCGGCGGTCATCGAACCAACTCCTTATTGGAAATCGATGCCAATTATTGTTATGCGCAGGTTCGCATGTCAACAGCGGGCCGGGGCGTGTCCCCCGATACTGCGTCGACCACGCGAGGGGCAGGCCATTACGCTGGTCTGGATCGCCGTTTCCACACCGTCCAGAGGGAGAGCTCGAGTCGTGGCACCCAAGTCGAAGGTCGACACCGTCGCCAATCTCGCCAAGCGCCGGGGTCTGGTCTACCCCAGCGGCGAGATCTACGGAGGCACCCGGTCGGCGTGGGACTACGGCCCGCTCGGTGTCGAACTGAAGGAGAACATCAAGCGGCAGTGGTGGCGGTCCATGGTGACCGGCCGTGACGACGTGGTCGGCCTCGACTCGTCGATCATCCTGCCGCGGCCGGTGTGGGTCGCCTCGGGCCACGTCGCGGTGTTCAACGACCCGCTGGTCGAATGCCTGAACTGTCACAAGCGGCACCGGCAGGACCACCTGCAGGAGGCCTACGCCGAGAAGAACAAGGTCGACGACCCGGACACCGTGTCGATGGAGCAGATCGGCTGCCCCGACTGCGGCACCGTCGGCAAATGGACCGAGCCGCGCGACTTCAACATGATGCTGAAGACCTATCTCGGCCCGATCGAGTCCGAGGAGGGCCTGCACTACCTCCGCCCGGAGACCGCGCAGGGCATCTTCGTGAACTTCGCCAACGTGATGACCACCGCGCGCAAGAAGCCGCCGTTCGGCATCGCGCAGATCGGCAAGAGTTTCCGCAACGAGATCACCCCCGGCAACTTCATCTTCCGCACCCGCGAGTTCGAGCAGATGGAGATGGAGTTCTTCGTCAAGCCGGGTGAGGACGAGCAGTGGCACCAGTACTGGATCGACACCCGGTTCGCCTGGTACACCGACCTCGGCATCGATCCGGAGAATCTGCGCCTGTTCGAGCATCCGAAGGAGAAGCTCTCGCACTACTCGACCCGCACGGTCGACATCGAGTACCGCTTCCACTTCCAGGGCAGCGAATGGGGTGAGCTGGAGGGCGTCGCCAACCGCACCGACTTCGACCTGTCCACGCACTCGCAGCACTCCGGCAGCGATCTGAGCTTCTTCGATCAGAACACCAACGAGCGCTACACCCCGTACGTGATCGAGCCCGCGGCCGGCCTCACCCGCTCGCTGATGGCCTTCCTCATCGACGCCTACAACGAGGACGAGGCGCCGAACGCCAAGGGCGCGCTGGAGAAGCGCACGGTGCTGCGCCTGGACCGCCGCCTGGCGCCGGTGAAGGCCGCGGTGCTGCCGCTGTCGCGCAACGCCGACCTCTCGCCGAAGGCGAAAGACCTTGCGGCACAGCTGCGCAGGAACTGGAACGTCGACTTCGACGACGCCGGCGCGATCGGCCGCCGCTATCGTCGCCAGGACGAGATCGGCACCCCGTTCTGTATCACGGTCGATTTCGACACCCTCGAGGATCAGGCCGTCACCGTCCGCGAGCGCGACTCGATGGCGCAGGAACGGATCGCGCTCGATCAGGTCGAGGGCTATCTGGCCCAGCGGCTGATCGGGGCCTAGCCGCCGGATCCGGTGGCATGACAACGGTTTTCGAGCAAGCGGGGGTGCACGGCCGGCTGCACGCCCGCTGTCTCGGCACCGGCGCCGAGATCGACTGGGGCGCGGACGATCCCGTGGTCCTCGCCTCGATCGTCAAGGTGCCGTTGGTACTGGAGTTCGGGCGGCAGGCGGCGGCAGGGCAACTCGACCCGGCCGACCGGGTCCGCGCGGTCGCGGCCACCCGCCTCGGCGGCACCGGGCTGGCCGGCTGCGCCGACGACGTGGAGCTGAGCCTGCGTGATGCCGCCTACCTCGCGTTGTCGGTCAGCGACAACACCGCCGCGGATCTGCTGTTCGACCGGGTCGGCGTGGACAATGTCCGCTCGCTGTTACGGGAGCTGGGCCTGCACCGGACCCGGATCGTCGGCGCCCCACGAGATCTCGTGCACACCATGGCGGAGGATCTCGGCGCCGCCGATGCCGCCGAGTTCGCCCGGCGCTTTCCGCAACTGTCCGCCGCGGAAGTCTTCCGGCTGCGCGCGCTGGATCCGTTGCGTACCAGTGCGAGTACGCCGCGGGAGATGACCCGGCTACTCGCGGCGATCGCGCACGACGAGGCCGGGCCACCGGAGGTCTGCCGTTGGCTGCGCGGTCTGATGAGCTTGCAGGTCAACTGGTATCGGCTCGCGGCGGCCTTCCCGCCCGCGGTCGCGGTGTGGGGCAAGACCGGCACCCTGCCCGGACTGCGGCACGAGATCGGCGTGGTCGAATATCCCGACGGCGGCCGGTATGCGGTGGCGGTGTTCACTCGGGCCGAAACCCTGGAACAGCGTCTGCCGCATGTGGATCGGGCGATCGGCGCGGCGGCGTACGAGGCGGTGGAGCAGTTGCGCCACGGCCTCGCCGCGGCGAACCGATGACGAGGTGCGGTGCGGCCGGGACAGCCGATGTCGTGCGGTCGCGGGGGGTGGTGCGGCTGTGCGACGAGGCCGGGAGCGGTCACGTCCAGCTGTGGAACGCCGTTCACGACCGCCCGAAGACCGCGTTCCACGGACGGGGCTCGTCCGGAGCCGACATCAGCTCCGAAACCCCGTCCGCCCCCAGCACTTCCGCGATCAGTTCGGCCAGCCGCCGCACCGCCGGATGCGGTACCGTCGCGGGCCAGGCCGCCGACATCCGCCGGATCAGCGGGGCGCCGTGCAGCGGCCGCCACACCGCCCGCGCCTCCTTGCGGGCCACCGTGCCCTGTTCGAAGGCCACACCCTGGCCCGAGAGCACTTGCCCCAGAACGAATTCCGGGTTG